>JBMCWS010000011.1:0-40716 GCA_048621375.1 Pseudomonadota bacterium
CGGTCGTCTTGTATACGTTGTCCATCGTCCCGCTCCTTGTCAATCCATCGCTCACCTCCCCCGGGCACAGCAAGTATCGTGCACACGGCACCCCACCCCGGGCGCACGTCTGGCACATGAGGTGCATGGCCGTGCATGCAAGAGCATGGGGACCTTCGCCACGCCGATGTCCACGAATCCCATGAGCCACGAAAGAGACTCCATCCCCATCAGCCGTCTCGTGGAGGCCGATCTCCGTCGCAGCAACGGCGACCTCCTCGGCGTGGTGGACGAGCTGCTGATCGACCTCGACAGCGGCCGCATCGAATACGTGCTGGCCACCGGTCTGCGCGGCCAGCGTCTGCGTTTCCACTGGAGCTCGATCTCCGTCGAGAACGGCAGCTTCACGGTCCGGGGCTCGAACCCCCGCCTGGTGGTGGATCGCGGCCCCAGGGCCGGCCCGGAAGAGTAGGGGTCCATGGCCGCGGCCAGGGCCGCCGAGCGCGGAGCGGAAGGCGCAGAGTCCGGGACGGACGCCAGCCCCGATGCCGCCGCGGAACCGGTTTCCGAACCGGCAGCGGGAGCCACGGCAGCCGACATAGACCGGTTGATCCATGATCTGCAGGATCCGGAGGCCCGGGCCGCGCTCATCCGCGAGCTCGAAGTGCTCCGCTCGGCGCAACGGGAGGCCGAGCCCGCCCAGCCACTGGCCGAATTCGACCTCATGGAGCTCACCCGGCAGCTCGCCGCCCGGGTGGCGGCCACCTGGGAGCGCGGGTTCGCCCTCGACGCCTCCTGGCTGCTCGAGCATCTGCTTTGGTCGCTGGTGGTGATTGCGGGCATCCTGCTCATCGACCGCTGGGCCCGCGCCGCCCTGGCACGACTCGCCCCCCGGCTGGCCGAGCGCACCAACCGTGTCGACCTCCGCGGGCTGCAGCTCGGACGGCGCGTGGTCCGCCTCTCCCTGCTGGGCCTGGCGCTGGTGCTGCTGGTCGCGATCTGGGGCGGCAGTCCGGGGGCTTGGCTACGCGCTGCGGCGGAGCTCGAATGGATCAGTGCGCTCGTCTCGGTGGTCTTCATCGTGACCGCCGGGCTGGTGCTGTGGACGGTATCGGATGCGCTGATCGCCAACGCCGTGGCGCGCCATACCCAGCACCTGCACACGGCCAGGCAGCGCGCCCGGCTGCGCACGGTCACGCCGCTGCTGCAAGGCGCGCTGCGGATCACCATTGCCACCCTGGCGGTGCTGCTGATCCTCGCGGAGATCGGAATCAACATCGGCCCGCTGCTGGCCGGTGCCGGCATCGTCGGGCTGGCCGTGGGTTTCGGCGCGCAGTCCCTGATCAAGGACGTACTCGTGGGGGTCACCCTGCTCCTCGAGGACGCCGCCTCGGTGGGGGACGTGGTGGACGTGGGCCCGGCGATCGGACAAGTGGAGGACATGAGCATCCGGATGATGCGCCTGCGCGATCTCGAAGGCTCCGTCTACGTCGTTCCCTACAGCGAGATCACCGTAGTCAAGAATCTGACCAAAGACTACGCCTACGCGCTCCTGGACGTCCCCGTGGCCTACAAGGAATCGATCGACGAGGTCATCGAGGCCCTCAGGCGCGTCGCCCGGGACATGCGCGCCGACCCCGAGCTCGGCCCCCTGATTCTCGAGGATCTCCAGGTCTTCGGCGTCGACGAGCTCGCCGAGAGTGCCGTGATCGTCCGCGTGCGGCTCATGACGGTAGCGCTCGAGCGCTGGCGGGTCGCCCGGGAATTCCGGCGCCGGCTCAAGGCGCAGTTCGACGCCGTCGGCATCGAGATCCCGCTGCCCCATCGAACCATCTACTTCGGCGAGGGCAAGCACGAGCCGGCGCCGCCGCTGCGGGTGGAGGACGCCGGGCCCTGATATCATCGGCGCATGCGTATTCTCCGCGCCGTATTCTGGAAGGGGCTGGCGACCCTGCTGCCTTTGACCGTGACGATCTACGTGCTCTACTGGGTGGTGGTCACCCTCGAGCGCGTCCTGCGACACCTGGTTCCCGCCGGTGCCTATTTCCCCGGCAGCGGGCTTTCGCTGGGCGTGCTCCTCGTCGGCGTGTTCGGGCTGGCGATGCACCTGTTTCTCTTCGAGCGGCTGGTCGCCCTCGGCACGGCGCTGCTCAACCGCATACCGCTGGTGAAGAGCCTCTACAACGCCCTGCAGGATTTCGTTGCCTACTTGGGGCAACGCTCCGGCGACGACCTGGCCCGGGTGGTGCTGGTGCACCTCGCCGGCGACGTGAAGCTCATCGGCTTCGTCACCAACCCCCGGTTCGAGACGCCGACCCCGGACGGCGCCGCCACCCGGGAACGAATTTCCGTCTACCTGCCCATGAGTTACCAGATCGGCGGGTTCATGGTCTTGCTGCCGCCGGAGCAGGTGGAGCCGCTGGAGATCCCGGTGGAAGACGCCATGCGGCTGATCCTGACCGCGGGGGTGCGCTCCGGATAACCCGATGGCACGGAATCTGCTTGCCGCTGCCGTACCAAACGGCACCGAGAGGAGAGCGAGCATGACCCGATCGAGCCCCGATACCGCCTTCGGCCCGAAACTGCGCGCCGCCCTGCTGCTGGCGCTGTCCGGCCTGTTTCTGGTGGGCGCCAGCGGCTGCGAGGACGATTCGCCGCTCGAGGACGCCGGCGAGGAAATGGAAGACGCCGGCGAGGAACTCGGTAACTGAGGCCCCGGGCTAGAGCCCGAAGTCCTGCTTCTCGAGCCAGGGAATCATACGGCGGAACGCCTCCTCGATCTGCTCGATCGAGGTGGAATAGCTGATCCGTAACGCATTGCCCATGGCGTCGCCGAACGTGTCGCCAGCGATGGTACAGACGCCGATCTCGCGCAGCATGCGCAAGGCGACGTTGCTGCCGCTGACGCCTTCCGGCAGGGACGGGAACAGGTAGAACGCCCCTTCCGGCTTGTAGCCGGTGAGGTAAGGCGCTTCCTCCACCAGCTCCACCAGCCGGTTCCGGCGGCGGGTGTACTCGGCCACCATGTCGTCGATGAACTCGCGGCCGCCGCGCAGCGCCGCCACTCCGGCCCACTGACACGGCGTGTTGGCCACCGTGGTGGTGAACATGTGATACCGGCGCAGCTTCTTGATGTGTCCCTGGCTCGAGATCAGCCAGCCGATGCGCATGCCCGCCATACTGAAGGTCTTCGAAAAGCTCGAGATCACCATGATGTGGTCGAGGTCACTGCAGCAGGACAGCACGCTCGGATACTCGTTGCCGTCGTAGACGAGATGGTCATAGACCTCGTCGCTGATCACCACGATGCCCCGGTAGGCGGCTTCCTCGACGATGGCTTCCACAGTCTCACGCGGATAGAGCGCGCCGGTAGGATTGCTGGGGGAATTGAGCACGATGCCGAAGGTGTTGAAGTCGATGGCATCGATCACTTCCTGGGGATCGAGCTGATAGCCGTTCTCCGGGCGTAGCGGGATCGGCTTCACCGTACCGCCGTTCATGCGGATGAGCGGCGCGTACAGCATAAACGTCGGATCCGGGACGATGAACTCCCGCCCCGGCGCGGAGGTGGCCGTCAGCGCCAGGTAGATGGCCTCAGTCGCCCCGGTGGTGACGATCACGTTCTCCGGCACCAGCGGTTTCTGATAGCGCTTGCCGTAATATTCCGCGAGCTCCTCGAGCAGCTCCGGCAGTCCAGCGTCCATGGTGTAACCGGTCTGTCCCGCCTGGAGTGCCTCCACCGCCGCGTTGACCACGTGCGGCGGCGTCGCCATGTCGGGCTGGCCGATGGACAGGTGCACCACGTCCTCCATGCTGGCGGCCAGATTCACCATCTTGCGGATACCCGGGACGGGCATGGTCATCAGCGCCGGGTTCCAGATGGGGTCCTCCGACTCGTAGAAATCGATGTCGAGGCTGCTTACGGCCATGGTGACGACTCCGCTCAGGCGGTGAACTGTTCGGGACGCCGGCTCGTCAGGGGCGCCGCCTGTTGATAGGCGTGCCCGGCACGCAGCACCAGCTCGTCCTCGAAGCGGCGGCCGACGATGTGCAGACCCACCGGCAGACCGTTGGAATCGAAGCCGCAGGGTACCGACAGCGCCGGCTGACCGGTCATGTTGAACGGATAGCTGAAAGGGGTCCAGCTCGGCCACCGGGTGCTGTGCCAGTTCTCCGGCACCTCACGTCCGGCCGTGAACGCCGTGATCGGCAGGGTCGGCGTCACCAGCAGATCATAGCGCTCCTGGAACACCGCCATGCGTTCGCTCAGGCTCAACCGCTCGTTGACGGCCTCCAGATAATCCAGCATCGAGCGCTGCGCCGCCTTCTCCGCCACCTTCACGAGCTGGGGATCCATCAGCGCGCGTTTCTTCGGCCCGAAATCCCGGATGGCGTTGGCGGCGCCGCCGTAGAACAAGTGGCCGAACGCTGCCAGCGGATCGGTGAAGCCGGGATCGGTCTCCGTGACCACCGCGCCCAGATCCTCGAACGCGCCGACCGCGCGGTCCACCAGGTCGGCCACCTCGCGGTTCACGTCGACGTAGCCGAGCGTCCGGCTGTAAGCGACGCGCAGGCCTTCGACACCCGCATCGAGGCCCGCCAGGTAGTCCACGCCCCGGCGCGGCGCCGCCTGCGAATCCCGGTGGTCCCGCTCCGTCAGCACGTTCATCATCAGCGCGCAGTCCGCCACCGTCCACGTCATGGGGCCCGCATGAGCCAGGGTGCCGAAAGGGCTGCCGGGCCAGT
This sequence comes from Pseudomonadota bacterium, assembly GCA_048621375.1. Lineage (GTDB taxonomy): Bacteria > Pseudomonadota > Gammaproteobacteria > Pseudomonadales > Azotimanducaceae > UBA7803. The sequence continues at coordinate 4,726 of JBMCWS010000011.1, forward strand.
GCGGAACCTCGCCGAACGTGGGCTTGTGCCCGACGACCCCGCAGAATCCGGCCGGAATGCGGATCGACCCGCCGGCATCGGTGCCGAGCGCTACCGGCCCCATGCCCAGAGCCACGGCCGCCCCGCTGCCCCCGCTCGAGCCACCGGGCGTTCTCGCCGGATCCCACGGGTTGCGGGTAATGCCGGACAGGGGGCTGTCGGTCACGCCCTTCCATCCCAGCTCCGGGGTCGTGGTCTTGCCGAGTGGGACGTAGCCGTGGCGCGCGAGCGTCCGCGTCGCCGATGAATCCTTGCCCAGGGTGGCCTCCGCGTTGACCACCATGGACCCCTTGCGCGTGGGCCACATGGGCGTCTGGAACACGTCCTTGACCGCCACCGGCACACCGTCGATGGGCCCGAGAGGCGCCCGGTCGGCGTAGCGCTGCTCGGATTCCCGGGCCAGCGCCAGCGTGGTCTCGTCATCCACCAGGTTGTAGGCGTTGACGGTATCGTTGTGCCGGTGTATCTGCTCGAGCATGGCCCGCGCCACTTCCACCGGCGACAGCCGCCCGGCACGGAAGTGCTCGACCATGGCCAACGCCGTCATCTCGAGCAGATCGTGGGACATGAAACCGTCTCCCTGACATTGGTGTTCGCTGTCCGACGCTACCGCCCCCATGCGGGTATGGCAACCTGTGACCCCGCGTCTCCCGGCTTGCGCCGCGGCACGCGCCCTACCGGCGCCCTTCACGGTATGATGCGCCCTGGCACGCACTTCTACGGGAGCCCATGAGCACGAATCACTTGCACCAGCAGAACGCCGAAGCGGCCCTCGCCGCTCAGGTCCGGGATCTGCACGACGAAGGCGAGGCGCTGCACACGGTCCTCCGGACCCTAGCCGCCGCGGACTGGGCACGGGTGACCACGTTCAAGAACTGGCGGGTCTGGGACGTGGTGGCGCACCTGCATCTGTCGGATCACATGGGGCTGCGCGCCCTGGAAGGTGAGGACCGGTTCCGCGCGCTCATGCGGGAAATGCGCGCACATGGCGGGTCCATGGCGGATTTCGCCCGCGACTGGCTCGCGGGCGTCGACGGCGCGGCGCTGTGCGTGCGCTGGCGCCGGGATCTGGAAGCCTTGTGCGAGGGCCTGGCGGCCACCGACCCGGAGCAACGGCTGCCCTGGGTGGGCCCGGGTATGAAGCCCCGCATGTTCGCCACCGCCCGGCAGATGGAGACTTGGGCCCATGGCTGGGAGGTGCACGATCTCCTGAACCTTCCCCGCCACCACACCGACCGGCTGCGCAACATCGCCACCATCGGCGTGCGCACCTTCGCCTGGTCGTTCGAGAATCGCGGCGAGCCCGTCCCCGGCGACCCGCCGCACGTCCGCCTCACCGCCCCCTCCGGCACCGTCTGGACCTGGAACGACCCCGCAGCGGCGGATCGCATCGAGGGCGACGCGGTGGAATTCTGTCAGGTGGTGACCCAGGTCCGGAACGTGGCTGATACCCGGCTGCGGGTTCAGGGCGAGGTGGCGGATCGCTGGATGGCGGTGGCGCAATGCTTCGCCGGGCCACCGGAGGAACCGCCTGCTCCGGGAACGCGGGTGCCGAACCCCTGACACCCGGCCGGGCGGTCAGGTGTGGTCACGAATGACCTCGAGGAATGCATCGCCGAAGCGCGCGAGCTTGGCCGCGCCGACACCGGAGATCTCCAGCATCTGCTCGCTGGTTGCCGGGCGCATCCGCACCATCTCCCGCAGCGTGGCGTCGTGGAACACCGCGTAGGGCGGAATGCCCTCCTCCTCCGCGAGTGACCTGCGTTCCTCGCGCAACGCCTGCCACAGCGCTTCGCCCCCTTCCGGCACGGTTGCGGGCACCGCAGCACGACGCGCGCGCGCCCGTTTGCGGGGGCTCGAGTCTTCCCGAAGATGGAGCGACACCTCCCCGCGCAGCAGCACGCGGCTCCGGGGGGTGAGCCGAAGCGCCCCGAACCGCTCGGGGTCGGCCAGCAGATATCCCTGCACCAGAAGCTGGCGCACCACGCCGCGCCACCCGGCACCGTCGAGATCCGCGCCGATCCCGAACGTGCTCAGCGTCTGATGCTCCCACTGACGGACTTTCTCGGTGTCGGCGCCGCGCAGCACGTCGATCACGTGCCCCGCGCCGAACCGCTGACCGGTGCGGTACACACAGGAGAGCAGCTTCTGCGCGGCTTCGGTGGCGTCCCAGGTGCGCGGCGGCGCCAGGCAAACGTCGCAGTTCCCGCATTCGCCGGGATGACGCTCGCCGAAGTAGGCAAGCAGCGCGGCGCGGCGGCAGCGGGTGACCTCGCACCATGCCAGCAGCGACTGCAGCTTCTCGCGCTCGATGCGCTTGTGGTCCTCGCCCGCCGGTGACTGGTCCACCATCTGCGACAGGCGCACCACGTCCTTAAGCCCGTAGACCATCCACGCATCCGCCGGCTCCCCGTCGCGCCCGGCACGCCCGGTCTCCTGATAGTAGGCCTCGACGCTTTTCGGAAGGTCGAGATGGGCGACGAAGCGCACGTCGGGCTTGTCGATGCCCATACCGAACGCGATGGTTGCCACGATCACCACGCCTTCCTCGCGCAGAAAGCGCCCCTGATGCTCGTCCCGGACCGCGGCCGGGAGGCCCGCGTGATACGGCAGCGCCGTGTAACCCCGCTCCACCAGCCACCGCGCGGTGCTCTCCACACCACGGCGGGAGAGACAGTACACGATCCCGGATTGCCCGCGCCGGCTCTCCAGGAAGGCGGCGAGCTGACGTCTCGCCTCGCCCTTGGGCTCGACCTGATATCGGATGTTGGGACGGTCGAACCCCGCCACGAACCGGGCGGGCTCGGTCAGGGCCAGCCGGCGGACGATGTCCTCGCGGGTGCGCGGGTCGGCCGTGGCGGTGAGCGCCATGCGCGGCACCTCCGGAAAAACCTCGCGCAGACGATCCAGGGCCAGATAATCGTGGCGGAAATCGTGCCCCCAGGAGGACACGCAATGGGCTTCGTCGATGGCGATGAGCGACACCGGGCGGGCGGCGAGCCATTCGAGCGTCCCGGGCTGCAGCAAGCGCTCCGGCGCCACGTAGAGCAGCTCCAACTCGCCGGCCTCGAGGGCGCGCTGCACCCGCCTGCGCTCGTCCCCCGCCTGGGAGGAGTTGAGGTACGCCGCCCGAACCCCGAGCTGGCGCAGCGCCTCCACCTGATCGCGCATCAGCGCGATGAGCGGCGACACCACGATCCCGAGCCCGGAGCGAAGGAGCGCCGGAATCTGGTAGCACAGCGACTTTCCGCCGCCGGTAGGCATCAGCACCAGACAGTCCTGCCCGGCGACGGCGGCTTCGATGACGGCTTCCTGGGAGCCGCGGAACGCATCGTAGCCGTAGACGCGGCGCAGCAACTCGAGAGGCGATGGCATGCGCGGCAGTGTGCCAGAGCCATCGTCACGGCGGGTAGCGCCGTCCGCCCGGGCTTTGTGGGGGTGGCCCCGGTCGAGGCATAATCCATGGCATGAGCGACGATATGAAGCTGCATCCCAGCGGGCGCTTCACCACGCCGGAGCAAGTGCTCGAAGCCGACGACCTGACCGAACGCGAGAAGGTCGAGGTGCTCGTGGCCTGGGCCAACGAGCTCCGTCAGCTCCAGGTGGCGGAGGAAGAGAACATGCGGGGCGCACCCGGCCTGGCGGAACGCCTGCAGGCCGTCGAGCGGGCGCTGATCGCTCTCGGCCACGAAGACGAATCCCACGACGCCAAGTCCTGAACCGGCGCCGTGATCGTCTCCCACCGCCACCGTTTCATCTTCTTCGCCGTGCCCCGGACCGCAACCCACAGCATACGCGACGCGCTGCGCCCTCATCTCGGCCCGAACGACTGGGAGCAGCAAATGCTCACCCGGCACCGGCACCTGCCGATTCCGGAGCTCGCCGCGGTACGTCACGGTCACATCAGCGTCAGCCAGGCCGAGGCACACCTGCCGGCGGAGATCTGGCGCTCCTATTTCAAGTTCGCCTTCGTCCGCCACCCCGTGGATCGCTTCGTCTCGGCCTGCTGCTTCCTCAACCGCGGCAACCCGGAGTTCGCCGGACGGGAAACCGCGTGGATGAAACAGGCGCTGACCCGACCACCCTTTCTCCGCCGGGTGCTCATCGCACCGCAGGTGTCGTTGCTGCACGACCGGACGGGGCGGATCCCACTGGACCTTCTCGGCCGCTACGAAGGGCTTCAGGCGGCGTTCGAGGCGGTCTGCGAACGTGTCGGCCTGCCCGGCGCCACCCTGGCCGCCGCCAACGCGTCCCGGCGCGAGACGCCGGCGCACTATCTCGAACCCGACCTGGAGGATGCGCTGACACGCTTCTACGCCGCCGATTTCACCAGCTTCGGGTATCCACCACGACCATGAAGTTGCCGCAACCGTTCATTCGCCTGCCGCTGCGATTCGACGCCGCGCGGCTGCAACGGGAGATGGAGGCGCTTCCCGCGGGTGCGTGGATGCCCCACCCTTCCGGCCAGCCCGGCAACGCTGCCGTCGCCCTCATCTCCCGCAACGGCGGGGACAACGACGACTTTCTCGCGCCCATGCGGACCACGCCGCATCTGGCCCGCTGCCCATACCATCGTCAGGTCATGGCCACGTTCGGCGAGGTGCTCTCGCGCTCCAGACTCATGAAGCTCGACGCCGGTTGCCAGGTGGGACTGCATGTCGATTTCAACTACCACTGGCACGACCGCGTGCGCGTGCACGTCCCCGTGATCACCAACCGGGACGTGCGATTCCATTGCGGTGATCAGCATGTCCACATGGGCGCGGGAGAATGCTGGCTTTTCGACAACTGGCGCCGCCACGACGTGCGCAACGACGGGGATCGCGACCGCGTCCACCTGGTGATCGATCTGGCGGGCTCGTCACGGTTCTGGCGCCTGGTGCGCGGCGCCGTCGCCCGAGGCCACGCCGGGCAAGACCGAGACGTCCCGTATGATCCGCTGGCGGAGCCGCACTTAGAGACGGAGCAGTTCAACAGCGCTCCGGTCATGGCGCCGGGAGAGATGGACGCCCTGGTTCGCGAGCTGATCGCGGATTTTTCCCGCCACCCCGACAACGACCCTCAGCTCGTTCGACGCTACGCCGCCCTGCTCGATGACCTGACCCGCGACTGGCGGGAGCTCTGGCACCGCTACGGCCCGACTATGGACGGCCTGCCCAGCTATCGGCAGCTGCTCGAGCGCACGGCCGCGGCGCTGCATCCCGAACGCCGGGCGCTGGTCACCGCCAGCAACGGCGTCGGCGTCAATCCCGTCATCATGCAGCGCATCCTGAGGGCGGCGCTGGCTCCGGAGCTGATCCAGCCGCCCGCTCAGGTCTCGTAGCCGAATCGTTCGATCCACGGGCGGAGGGTATCGAACACCGGCTCGAGCACCTTTCGGTAACGCCGCCAGCGGCCCCGCGCGTCGTCGTAAAGCGGGCGGGTCACCTGAGCGTAGCTGGCCGTGCGGATCCAGTCCCGCTCCCGGGCCGTGCGCTGGAAATCCAGCATCGACGGATGCCAGCGAACCCCGAGGGCGTCCACGAGACGCCGGCTGACGCCCGGCAGATCGTCCACGAGTTCCTCGTAGCGCACGGTCACCACGTCCAGGGGCAGGTGCTCGCAGTACACCCGCCAGAGGTCGAACACCCGGTCGTACAGCCGGGCCGCATCCTCGAGGTCGTGGAAGCTCGCGTTCGCGGAGGAGTCACGAAAGGTCTGAAGATAGCAGCTCAGGACGCAATCGGCCGGGTGCCGGAGCATCAGCACAAAGCGCGAGCCCGGGAACACCCGGTGAATCTCACCCGCATACACCAGGTTCAGCGCGAAGCGATCCACCACCCGTCCCGCCGCCGGATCCACGGCGGCCCGCCGAGCGAGCGCCTCGTAATAGGTGTCGCGCAGACGCCGCCACTCCCGCAGGGACAGGGGCCTCCGCGCCTCCAGGCGCTCGTCGCTCGCGCCCGACATGGCCGAGACCATGGCCGCGACCGCATCCGACTCCTCCACCACGGTCAGCTCCGGATGCCCCCGCAGCACCGCATCGAGCAGCGTGGTTCCGGACCTGGGGAACCCCACCACGAATACCGGCGCGGCCTCGTCTCCCGGCGCCGTCTCATGGTCGTCGGGCGCCGGGCGCCCCGCCGGCAGCGCGGCGAATTGTCGCCGCCGGTTGTCCACGAAGCGCAGAAACGTCTCCTTGCGAATGCCCCGCGCGGCACAGAGCCGCTGCGACAGGGCGTTGGCGTCAGCCGCATGCTGCAGGGCCGCTTCGGTATCGCCCAGCGAGTCGCACAGCCGCGTCAAATGCGCGAGGCGCTGCCGCTCATCGTGCGCGCCCGCCGGATCACGGGTGTCGAAGGTGATCGCCTCGAGGCGCTGCCGGGCCCGCTCCGGCGCCTCCTGCTGCCCCGCCACCGCCCGATACAGCAATACCAGCGGATGCTCCCCCAGGGCACGTTCCGCCTCCGCGATGGCCGCCGGCAAAGCCGCACCACCCCGGCTCTGCTCGAGCAGCGCGAGCCGGTGGCGGTGCCCGGGGACGTGATCCGGCGCCCGGCGCAGCAAGGCGTCGAGGGCCTCCAGCGCCCCATCGAAGTCCCCGAGCTCGGAGAGCGCATTCGCCAACGCGGTGTGCGCGCCGGTGTGGCCCGGGGCCGAGTCGAGGACCCGGCGATAGTGCTCCGTCGCCTCGTCCCAGCGCTGCAGATACTCCGCCACGATGCCGAGATTGAACCGCGCCGGCGCGAAGCCAGGATCCCGGTTCACCGCGGCGGCGAAGCTCTCCCGGGCCGCATCCAGCCGCATTGCGCGTAGGTGTGCGGTTCCCAGACCATTGTGAAGCTTCGCCATGTGGGGCGCCAGCACCAGCGCCCTTCGATAGCTGCGCGTGGCCTCGGCGACGTCGCCCAGCTCGAGGCACGCCGCCGCCCGCAGCGCGTGTACCCGCACGTCACGGGGATACGCCGCGGCGAGGACGGTGGCGCGCTCCGCCACCTCGGCGAAGCGCCCTTCACGGGAGAGCTCGAACAGCGTCGCGACGTCCCCGGAGCCGCCGGGCGCACTCATGAGCCGCGGGAGAGGACCTCGGCGCCGAGCGCCTCACGCAGGGGGCCGAGATGCCGTTCGAACCGGCGCCACTGATCCATGGCGCTTCGATAGATGGGCTGACGTACCTGCTCCGAGCTCGGGGTCTTGATGCTGCGCTCGGTGGTGTGGAACTCGAGACACGCCTGCTCGAACGGCAGACCACAGAACTCGAGAATCCGCCGCACCTGGCCCTCGAGATCGTCGATCACGTCCTCGTGCTGCACCCGCAGCACGAATCCCGGCAGCACCGCGTCCCAGTGGTCCATGAGCCGGACGTAGGCCTTGTAGTAACGCCCCACCTCGTGCAGCCCATAGCTGAACTCCTGGCCTTCGCCGAAGAGCTGTTTGAAGTTGCTGAAGCAGCACGCCATGGGCTCGCGACGCGCGTCGATCACCTTGGCGTTGGGGAGCATGAGTCGAATGAGCCCCACGTGGAGGAAGTTGTTGGGCATCTTGTCGACGAACAGGGGCGCCCCGGCCCGATAGACCCGCGTGTCCTCCAGGTACTTCTCGCCGAAGCGGCGGAAATAGTCGGTATCCAGCTCGTGCAGGATCCGCGGATAGCGGCTGCTCTTCGCCGCCGTCCGCCCACGCAACCGCTGCGCCAGCGCGAGCACGTTGTGCAGCTCCATGGTGCCGTCCACCATGGAATGCGAAGCGAGTATCTGCTCGAGCAGTGTCGAACCGGAGCGCGGCAGGCCGACGACGAAAATGGGATCCTCGCGCGTGCAGCCGGCGCCTTCGTGCTTCTCGAACAGCTCGGCCGTGCACTGGGTCATCTGTGACTCGACCCGGCGCTCGATCTGCTGCGGATCGTAGCGCAGCTCCCGCCGTTTCAGCGCGTTGCCACGCTCGTAGTACGAGAACGCCGCGTCCACATCCCCGCGGTCCTCGTGCGCCTTCCCGGCCGCGAAACACAGATGGATCCGATCATCCACGCCCACCTCGGGCGCACGTTCGTAGCGCTCGATGTGCGCGAGCTCGTCGTCGGTGAAGCGGTAGGTCTTGGTGTTGGCGAGACTCCAGAAAGCATCGCCGAAGTCCGGCTTGAGCGCGTAAGCCCGCCGGTAGCTGGCGATCGCGCCTTCGAAGTCCCCCGCCGTCTTCCGCGCGTGCCCGAGCTGCAGATGCAGGTTCCAGTTCTCCGGCTGTCGCTCCAGCAGGCGGGCGTACACCGCCATCCCCTCATCGAGCCTGCCCAGCCCCACCAGCGCGGACGCGAGCGCGGTCTCCACCGCGGGATTGTGCGGCTGGCGCTCGAGCAACGCCTGCGCCTCGTCGTGGGCCCTCTGAAACCGCGTTTTCCGCACCAGAATGTTGAGGTAGTCCAGCCGGCCCGGGAGGTACTCCGGCGCCAGCTCGGCGCAGCTCTCGAGTAGAAACTCGGCGTCGTCGTAGATACCGAGCCGCAACGCGATCTCCGCCAGCAGGCGCATGCCCTCGGGATGGTGCTTGTGCTGCTGCAGGAAGTGCCGGCACAGGCGCTCGGCCTGTGCCAGGTCGTCGTCGTGGATGAGGGCGGTGACCTCCACCAGATCGCGCGGCTGCCGCTCCAGCGCCTCGAGCCGCTGCTGCGCCGCACGGGCATCCGTGTCGCGGCCGGCCGCGCGGTGCAGCTCCGCCAGGGCCCGCCAACTGGCGATCAGAGCCGGATTGCGGGCAACCGCCTCCCGGAACGCGGCTACGGCCCGGTCGTCATGCCCCTGGGCGCGCAACGCGTGGCCGCGCTCCTGATGCCCGCGGGCATGATCGGGGTACGCGCCGAGAAGCCGGTCGAGCACCTCGAGCCCGGCGGCAGGACAACCCCGGTAGCGTTCCGCCACCGCGAGCGAGTACAGCGCCTCCCGTTCCTCGGCCGGGTCGGGACCCGCTGCCAGCACACCCTGCAACGCCGTTCGAGCGTCGTCGAAGCGGGCGCTGCGAATGCAGCTCCGGGCGTGGCTGAGCGCGCCGGCAGCGTCCTCGGTCACGGTTCCCTTCAGCGGTTCATGTCGTACGACACCCGGAAGCCGATGGTTCGCGGCCGATTCGTGACCACCTTCGGCGTAAACGACAGGGTGTCGATGTTCATTTCCGCCCGCTTGTCGGTGAGGTTGTCGACGAACAGCTCCGCGCGCCATTCGTCCTTCCGGACCCCCACCGCCACGTTCAGCAGCGTGTAGTCCTCCTGGACGTAGCGCGCGTTCTCGAACTCCTCACCGCCAGTCCCGACGAAGACGCCGCCCTCGGACTCGATCTCGAGCCCCGTGCCGCGACCGTAGACGAGACGGGACGTGTCCTCGACGAAGTTGGCGTTGCCGGTGATGCCGGACTTGCTCTCGCCGGTATAGGCCAGCGTACCGCTCACGTAGCCGCGGCCGTCGAGCGCCGGCACGTCGAAGTCGTAGCGCGCCCGCAGGCTGCCTGACAGCTCCGGCGAGAACGGCAGCTCGCTGCCCTCCGGCACCGCCACGTCCTGAAGCTGGGCGTTCAGGTCGGTGATCTCGGTGTCGAGATAGCTGATCGCGCCGCCGAGGGTCAGATTCGGCGTCGGCAGCCAGCTGAACTCGGCGTCGATGCCGCGGACCTCGGCATCGCCCACGTTCTCGATGAACACCAGGAACGCCACGTTGGAGGGGTCGAACCGCGACGTCTGCAGGTCAGTGATCTCGGAGTAGTATCCGGTCACGTTCAACCGCAGGGTACGGTCGAGGAGGTCCATTTTGGCGCCGAGCTCGTAGTTCTCCAGGGTGTCGGTCACCGCCACCGGCGGCACCCGGTAGTTAGCGTAGGGCCCGCTCGTACTGTTGGCAGCCCGGCCGGCGTTCCGGTTCGCCATGGGCGGCCGGAAACCCTCCGAGTAGGCGGAGAACAGCATGACCTCGTCGTTCAACTGCCAGTCGAGCGAGGCCCGGACGATGACGTCGGATTCTTCCACCTTGCCGTCGGAGTTGAGATCGCTCACGTCGAGGTTGCCGCTGCCGATGTCCGCCAGGACGGCATTGGCCTCCGCCAGGCCGAAGTAGGCCTCGAGGGCTTCCGGCGTCGCCGTGCCCAGCGCTTCGAGCCGCGCCGAGACGTCGTTGTCGAAAGCTGCACCGTCGCAGCCTTCCGGGAGATAGTTGGTCTCCGGGAAGAAGCCCGGCTCCGCGAACTTGCACCCGAACGACGAGTTGGTGGTCCCCTCGAAGGCGAACTCCAGGTCGTACCAGCGCGCGCTCACCGCCGCGGTGATGTCCGGGGTGATGTCGAACTGCGCCTCGCCGAATACCGCGAACTGCTCGGTCTCGCGGGTAAAGTCGTTGACGAAGCTGATGCGCGGGCCGAACATCTCGCCGCCGGCATTGGCGCCTTCGGCGACGTTGCCCACCTGCGCCAGCGGCTGGAACGCGCCGGAGTTCGGAATGGGATCGCCGTTCACATCCACATCGGGCGTGGAGGCCAGCTCGAAGGCCGACACCGTCTCCGTCTCCTCGATGTCGTAGAACAGCCCGCCCAGCAACCGCCAGCGATTCTGCTCCGGCGTCGTCACCCGCAGCTCCTGGGTGAAGCGCGTGCTGTCCGTCTCTTCCTGGTACAGCTTGTCCGGGTCGTAGCAGGCACCGTCCGCAGGCACCGACTCGGCACCGTTACCAGCGAAGTCGCGGGTTCCCGTGCAGAGGTAGTAGACCTGATAACCACCGCCGTTGGTGTAGCCGGTGTAGTCGATGGCGCTGTCCACGTCCCGGTCGAGAAAGCCGCCGGTGTACACCACGTCGAGCTGGGCGAGGCGCGCGTTCAAGGTCCAGGTGGTGAGCCCGAACTCGTCCTGGTTCCAGTCCGGGTTGAAGCGGTTCACTTCGTCTTCGTCGCCGAGGTTGGGGTCGTAGGAGAACACGCCTTCGCTGTCCAGCGTCTGCTGGGTGTGCTGCACCAGCAGATCCCAGTTGTCGGCATAGTAGGCGACCCCGAAGCGCGCCCCGGCGTAGGTGGCGTCGTTGAAATCGTCTTCCACGAACTGGCTGTTGTCCGCCGCCTCGAACGGAGTGTTGGGATTCACCGGCGCCGCCGTGATGTCGTTGCGGTTGATGACCTCGATGCTGGGGCTGTAGCCACCGTTGTCGGGGTCATTGGGAACGTTGTCGATCCAGCCACCCTGATGGTCGTTGAACGCCGCCAGGCGGAAGGCCAGGTTGTCAGCCAGCGGCAGGTTGAGATACGCCTCCGTGGAGTGGCTCATCTCCCCGCCCTTGGTGGAGGAGGCGCTGGCGTCGAAGCCGGCCTCGAACTCGCCCACCCGCGGCTTGTTGGTGATCAGGCGTACCGTGCCGGCCTGGGAGCTCACGCCGAACAGCGTGCCCTGGGGCCCCGGCAGCACCTCGATGCGCTCGAGGTCGGTGGCGTAGACGTCAAGGTTCCGGCCGCCGAAGGAGACCGGCTGCTCGTCCTGGTAGAACGCCACCGCCGGCGCCGAGCCCTGGGTCGTGGAGATGGAGAGCACCGACTGCTCGGTGGCGGCGCCGCGGATGTAGACTTCGTTCTGTCCGGGCCCGGTGCCCTGGATGTTGACGTTCGGCAGCATCTGCACGTAGTCGCCGAAGTCCTGGACCCGGTAGTCGTCGAGGGCGTCCTCCTGGAGCGCGTTCACGGAAACGGGCACCGTCTGCATGGACGCCTGCCGCTTGGTCGCCGTCACCACCAGTTCCTCAAGCTCGGCATGCGCGGAACCCGCCGCTGCCGACGACGCCATGGCCGTGATGATGGCACTGCGTAGCTTGTTGCGTTTGAACATCCCCTGACCTCTCCTTTTTCTGGACCTTGATCCGGCCGGTTCTCACATGGGCATCGTCACTGCGAAGGCGCTGCGTGCGAGCGCGGTGCAGCCGAACGCTGAGGCGATGAAAGAATGGCGCCCGCTGCTGCGGCGTCGACGACCCCGTTGAAGCTTCTTCTGGCGGCGCACGGTTATGCTCCGTGGTCCGCTCGACTTATCCTAGAAAATTTTCGACAATTGATTGGCGTATTCGCGCGGATGATACCACGTCCGCGCCAGCCGGTGCATCCGCCCGGGCCGGCGCCGGGGCGGGCTCGCCCGGCCCCGGCGCCGCGCGTATAGTGGCGGGTTTTCGACCCACCCTCACCGAGCCGATGAGCGGAACACACGACAGCGAGCGGCCCATTCTCCAGGGGCTTCGAGTCCTGGAGCTCGCCAGCATTCTCGCCGGCCCCACCACCGGTCAGTTTCTGGCCGAGCTGGGCGCCGACGTGATCAAGGTGGAGAACCCGGCGACCGGCGGCGACCCGACGCGCCACTGGCGCCTGGCCAGCGAAGACCCCGCTGCGCCGGTCTCGGCCTACTTCGCTTCCGCCAACTGGGGTAAACGCTCCATCGCCCTGGACCTCACGCGGCCCGCGGGACTCGACGCGGTACGCGATCTGGCCCGGCACAGCGACGTCCTCATCGCCAGCTTCAAACCCGGCGACGACGTGAAGCTCGGGCTCGACCCCGCGACACTCGCCGAGGCGAACCCGGCGCTGATCTACGCCCGGCTTTCCGCCTACGGGATGGACGACCCCAGGCCCGGGTTCGACGCGATCATTCAGGCCGAGAGCGGCTTCACCTACCTGAACGGCGAAGCCGACGGCGCCCCGACCAAGATGCCGGTGGCGTTGATGGATCTGCTCGCCGCCCATCAGTTGAAGGAGGCGATCCTGCTGGCACTGCTGGCCAGGGAGCGCAACGGCGCGGGCCGGCTGGTTCACGTCTCGCTCCTCGACGCCGCGCTGGCCTCACTGGCGAATCAGGCCAGCAACTACCTCGTCGGTGGCGTGATCCCGCAACGCATGGGCTCGGAGCACCCCAACGTCGTGCCCTACGGCGCGGTATATACGCTGCGCGATCAGCGCGAGCTGGTGCTCGCCGTGGGCACCGAACGACAATGGCGTCAGCTCACACGCGCCCTCGACGTGCCCGAGCTCGCCAGCCATTCGGAGTACGCCGACAACGACAGCCGCGTCCGCAATCGTCATGCGCTGCACGCGTTGCTCGGCGCTCGCCTGGATGACCTCGATGCCGAAGAAGCCGCCGCCCGCCTCGGCGCCGCCGGAGTGCCCTTCGGATTCGTCAACGACATGCGCCAGGTGTTCGAGCAGGCGAGCGCCCAGCGGGTGCTGCTGGAATCCGGGGGCCTGCGCGGCGTGCGTGACGTCGCCGCGGAAGGCGTCGACCGCCGCGCCCGGGTCGCGCCGCCGCCCGCCTACAACGCCCACGGGCGCGAGATCCTCGACGAGCTCGCCTATACCCCCGAGCAGATTCGGGCGCTCATCGACGACCGGGCTTGGCCCGGCTCACCCGGCGCGAGGTGATCAACCCGGGAGCGCCACGAGCCAGAGCACCACTATCGCCAGCACCAGCAGCACCCCCGCCGTCCTCCAGGCGAGCAGGAGCGTTTCCGCGGCCCCCGCCCGGCGCCCCCAGCCGGGCTTGCTCGCCAGCCACTGCCCCGCCCCAAGCAGCGCCGCCCGCGTCGCCGGCAGGCTCCGTTGCGCGAGCGCACGCCACACCCGGCCCACCCGGTCGAGCACCACGAGCGCCCACACCAGGACATCGCCCGCCGGGATGCGCCAACGCGGCAGGGTGATCCGGGGGTGAAGCGCAAGCCCGGCCAGGCCCCCCCCCAGCAACACCGGCCACGTCACCGCCCACACCGCTTTCGTGCTCCAGAGCCCGTCGGGATGCGGTACCGGAACGGTCCAGGCGGCGACGGCGGTGAGACCCAGCAACCCCAGCCATCCGAGCAGGCCCGGGCGACCCAGCGCTTTTCGCGGCCCCGGCTCCGGCCGCGGCCGCGGCCGCGGCCACGCGAGCCAGAGGAAACGCGCCAGCACCAGGGTGGTCGCCACCGACATCCAGGGCAGCGCCGCCTGGGTCACCGCCCGCCAGGGCGATGGAGCCAGCGCGAGCGCTTCCTTCAGCGTTTCCTTGGCGAGCATGCCCGTGGTGAAGGGCGCTCCGGCCAGCGCCAGCGCCGGCAGCAGCAGGCCCAGCCCCACCAGCAGGCGACCCCGGCCCACGCCGCGCTCCGCGACACCGAGACCGAAAAACAGCGCCCCCTTGGCGAACGCGTGATGCAGGGCGAACAGCACGATCGCCGACGTGAGCATCCGGTGGGGGTCGGGCACGGTCAAGGAAACGCCCACCGCCATGGTCATGATGCCCATCTGAGAGATGCTCGAATAAGCGAGCACCGGCGCCGGCCGGCGCTGCAGAACGCCCACCAGGGCACCGTAAAAGGCCGCTGCCATACCGGCGGCGGCCACGGGCGCGCCCCACGCGGCCGCCTCACCTGCGCCCACGGGCAGGATTCGCAACCAGCCCAGCAGACCACCGTTGATCACGGCACCCGACAGCACCACGGCCCCCGGGATCGGCGCGGCGCCGTAGATCAGCGGCAGGGCCACGTGCAGCCCGAGCACCCCCACCTTGACGCCGAACCCCACCAGCACGAGCGCCAGCGCCGCCTGGCCGTGCAGCACCGTGGGCAGCATACCCCGCACCGATTCGAACAACATCTGCCCGCCGGCATCGTGGACGATGAGCAGCAGGCCAGCGAATAGCATCATGTCCCCGGCCAGCACCAGTGCCATGTAGACCGCGCCTGCCCGGCGGGCCCCGGTGGATGCGTCGTGGACGACGAGCCCGTACGAAGCGAAACTCATGAGCGCGAAGAACAGGTAGAAAGACAACACGTCGCGAGCGATGGCGATCCCCAAGCTGCCGCTCATGGTCAGCAGAAAGAACACCAGAAAGCGCGCCCGCGGACGCTCCACCCAGCTCGGCGCAACCGTCCCTGCCGCGAGCCACAACGCGGCGCTCGACAGCAGAAACACCCGGCCGGTCTCGTCGAGCCCGAATTCGCTGCCCTCCAGCACCCACGGCACCGTGGCGGCGATGCCGGGCGACATGGCCAGGCTGATCACCAAGGCGGGCAGCGCAGCCCATCCCACCATGCGCCTGGGCATTTCCGCACCCGGCCGCACCATGATCGCCACGGCCAGCGCCAGCGGCACGGCCGGGGCCAGAAGCAGGGTCAGCAATTGCGCGCTCGGCGTCACGGCTCGAACACCAGACCGGCGACGAACTGCACCCAGCCGAGCGGGCTGAACGGCGCGGATGCCAGCAACCCCAGCAGCAGCGTGAGCGCCGCGGTGACCAGAGGCGGCGCGAGCAGCCACCAGGTCGTTTCGAGGCCCGGCCGCAGCGAGTCGCGCGTGGGCGGCACGGTGGAGACCGCAGCCGGCGCCTGTCCCCTCGCCGGCGGCCGTGGTGCCCCCAGCCTCGCCTGCTCGCTCGGCCACTGCCCCGGCGGCTCGCGGAACCAGGCCGCGTACAGGATGGGCAGGAAATAGGCACCGTTCAGCAGCCCGCTGGCCACCAGCACGTAGACGACCCAGACCTCACCCACCTCGAGCGCCCCCAACCCCAGATACCATTTGCTGATGAAGCCGACCAGCGGCGGCAGCCCGATCATCCCCAGCGCGCCCACGGCGAACGCGCCCATGGTCCAGGGCATCCGGTGTCCCACCCCGTTCATTTCGCTCACGTTGTGGATGCCGAGCGTCTCGGCGAGATTGCCCGCGCAGAAGAACAGCGTGATCTTCATGAGCCCCTGGTGGACGAGGTGGACCAGGCCCCCCACCGTCGCCAGGGGACCCACCACCGCGGTTCCCAGAACGATGTACGACACCTGGCTCACCGTGGAGAAGGCCAGCCGCCGCTTCAGGTCGTCCTGGAAGAGCGCCCGCAACGAACCGTAGACGATGGTGACGGCGGCGACGAGCGCCAGCGGCCGGGTCACGCCCAGCTCGAGACTGAACTCCACGCCGTAGACGTTCTGAACGATGCGCACGATGCCGAACACCCCCGCCTTGACCACCGCCACCGCGTGCAGCAGCGCGCTCACCGGCGCCGGCGCCACCATGGCATGGGGCAGCCAGCCGTGCAGCGGCACCAGCGCCGCCTTGACGCCCACCCCCGCCACCAGCAGGACGAAGATGGCCACGAGGCTGCCGTGGGCGGACTCCGGCAGCGCGGCAACGAATCCCCTGGGGGCGAACTCGGTGGTGCCCGCGAGGACGTACAGCCAGACGATGGCGCCGAACAGCACGGTGCCGCCGGTCAGGGTATAGGCGAGATAGATGCGTCCCGCGCGGCGGGCCACCTGGGTGCCGCGGTGCACCACCAGCGGGTAGGTGCTCAACGTGAGCAGCTCGTAGAACAGCAGGAACGTCACCAGGTTGCCCGCCATCGCCACGCCCACCGTGGCGGTCACACAGATGCTGAAGAATCCGAAGAAGCGGCGGCGATGCCGGGAATGCTCCAGATAGCCCACGGCGTAGATCGTAGTGACCAGCCACAGCACCGAGGACAGCACCACCAGGAGCATGGCGAGCGAATCGGCCTCGAGGGCGAAGTCGATCCCGGGCAACAGCGGCAGGTGCAGCGCGTAGCTGCGGCCCTGGGCCACCCCCAGCGACATGATACCCACCAGCAGGACCTTGAGGACCGCACCGCTCAGGTTGAGAAAGACCCGCCAGCGCCGGTAGGGCTCGCTGATCATGAAGATGATGAGCCCCGGGACGAAGGAGCTCAGCAGCACCAGCAAGGGCAGCACCTGATCCCAGCTCACGACGGCACCTCCGCCGCCCGCGCGAACGGATCATCGATTTCGAGCAGCCCCAGGAGCACCGGTGCGACGAAACCGAGCACCACGGTCGAGAGCGCCACCACCAGTGCGATCCACTCCAGGCGATCGACGGCCGGCCGCGGCTCCGGCGTCGGGTCGGACTCGATGAACGCGAGTCCCACGACCCGGAACACGTAGGCTGCCGAAAGCAGCCCCCCCAGCAGGATCACGGCCACGACCCAGCCTTGCGACGCCGCGAAGCTCGCCTCGAGGAGCAGCCATTTGGCCAGGAACCCGCCGCTCGGGGGCAGCCCGATGATGCTCACGCCGGCCACGCCGAAGGCGCCCACCGTCATGGGCCGCTGCCGCGCCGCCAGGTGGAGATCATCGAGGCTGCCGCTTCCTTCGAGCCGCGCCAGATTGCCCACGGCCATGAACATGGCACCCTTCGCCAGAGCGTGACTGACCACGAAGTACAACGCGCCACGCCACGCGATGGCCGCGGCCTCCGCGCTCTTCACCGCGAACGGCAGCAGCAGATAGCCGACCTGGGCCACCGTCGAGTAGGCGACCATGAGCTTCAGCTCCCGTTGCCGCAGCGCCTGGATCGAGCCCCAGATGATCGCCCCGGCCCCAAGCCCTGCCAGCGCGGTGCCGAGGTCCCGGCGGCCCTCGGGCATGACGTCCAGCCACAACCGCGCCAGCAGATACACCGTCGCTTTGACCACCAATCCCGACAGCACCGCGCTCACCGGTGCGGGAGCGCTGGCGTGGGCCGGCGGCAGCCAGAAATGCAGCGGAAAGACGGCGCTCTTCACCAGCAGCGCCACCACCATCAGCGCCAGAGCGATCCACGTCGCGGCGCCGGGCTCGAGCATCCGTCCGAGACTGACCATGTCCAGCACCGGCGCGTGGTGGTACAGCAGCGCCACGCCGAGCAAATAGGTGAGCGACGCGGCGATGGTGGTGAGCAGGTAGCGCATGGCCCCGGTAATGGCGTCTGCGGACCCGGCGAGTGCCACCATGGCGACAGCGGCCAGCCCCACCAACTCCAGGGTGACGTACAGGTTGAACAGATCCGCCGAGAGAAAGAGCGCGTTCAACGCCCCCCACAGGAACAGCCACAGCGGCCAGAACCCGGCGGTTGACCGTGGCTGTGGGGGAAAATAGCGCAAGGCGTAGAGGGTCGCTGCCAGCCCCGCCAGGGCCGTGCTGAGCAGCATGAAGACACTCAGGCCGTCGGTCAGCAGCTCGATTCCGACCGGCGCACCCCAGCCGCCGAGGCGATAGCGCGAAGCGCCTTCCGTCACCAGGGCACGCGTCAATGCGAGCACATCCACCAGGAGGACGAGCGCCGCCGTCAGGGTGAGCGCACGGGCGGCCCGGGGCACGATGAAGCAGAAAGCGGCCGACAGCAGCGGCACCACGATCGCTGCGATGATGAGCGACCCGACGGACGGCACGGGCACGGCTCAGCCCCGATCCGACCGGGGCAACTCCGCGCGGCCGGTGACCGCATGCACCCGCAGCATCATCACGATGGCCAGCGCGGTGGACGCTACGGCCACCACGATGCCGGTGATCACCAGCGCGTGGGGCACGGCATCGGGAACCGCACCCGGTGTTCTGCGTGCCAGCGCGCCCAGCACCAGGAAAACGCCGCTGCCCATGACGTTCAACGCTATGATCTTGCGCAGCAGGTGGACCCGGACGATGAGCGCGTGCAAACCGATGACGTAGATCGTCACGCCGGCGAGTGCATATACCACTGCGCCGGTCACGGCGCAGTCTCCCCCGGACGACCACCGCGAATCGCCGCCGCGAGGACGATCCCGATGGACACGGCCGCGGCAACCTCGATCGCCAGAATCCAATGCTTCGCCTGCAACCGCGGATACTCGAGAAAACGCCCCTCGAGCAGCAGCAGCAGGATGCCGGCAACCAGGAACGTCACCAGCCCCAGGGCCATAGCCGTCCGCAACGGCCAGCCCTCGAGGTGCCTGGGCAACGGCGTCCCCGAAAGCAGCACCAGCACGCCCGCCGCCGCGAATACCACCCCGGCCTGAAATGCCCCGCCCGGCGAATCGGCGCCGGCCCAGAGCAGATATCCCCCCAGCAGCACCATGAACGGCACCAGTATCCGTATCAGGAACGACAGCACCAGCCCCGGCGCACCCGCGCGGCGCCGCGGCATCACGTTCACCGACCAGATCCCGAGCACCGCCAGGGTGAGTACTGCGACCTCCAGCAACGTGTCGTATCCACGAAAATTCAGCAGCACGGCGGTGACCGGATTGTCCACGCCGCTCGAGGCGAGCCGGGCTCCGACCTCCACGCTCAAGCCATCCTCGACCGGGGCCATGGTGAGCACGGCGGCCACCAGACCGCCCCAGACGACCAGCAATGCCGGCCACAACAGGATGCGCAGCACGGGCTCGATCATGGCGGCGGCCCCGCGTTCCCGTCATCCCTGCGCTGCTCCTGACGCTGCAGACGTCCCAGCCCCGCCAGCAACAGGGCGCCGGTGAACCCCGTCCCGATTCCCGCTTCCGCCAGCGCCACGTCCACCGCTTCGAGTCGGACCCAGGCCAACGTCACCAGCAGCCCGTAGGCGATGAACAGCGCCACCGTCTCGAACAGATCGGCGGTTGCCAGGGTCCGGGCGGCAACCGCCACCAGCGCGAACGCGAGGGTCACATCCAGGGCCCAGATCAGCACGTTCATGGGCGCGTCCACGGCTCGAGCCCCCGCCGCAGGGCGTCCCGGGCCAGCAGGTGCGCGCTGCAGGCGCTCGACAGCAGCACCAGCAGCCAGACCAGCAGGAGCTGCGCGGCAGTGCGGAGACTGTCCACTTGCACCATCAAGCCGAGCACCACCAGTCCCAGTCCGACGTTGTCGGCCTTGGCCATGGCGTGCAGCCGGGTGAACATGTCCGGAAAGCGGATGAGACCAATCGTGCCGGCCAGGAAGAAGGCACCGCCGCCGCTGATCAGGACGATGGCGACGATGTCTCTAATCAGGCTCACGCGGCTCCTCTGCCGCGTCGAACGGCCCGGTCAGTCGCACGAACGCCACCACGGCAACAACCGCCAGCGAAGAAAACACCAGAGCCAGAGGGCGCAGCCCTTCCATGGCCTCGGCCTCCGCGAGGAGCAGCATGATCGCCGCAGCCGTGGTGCCGAATAGCTGCGCGGCCATCAGCCGGTCGGACGGATCCGGCCCCCGCACGACGCGCCACAGCCCGACCAGGACGTTCACGAACAAGAAACTCGCCGCCCCCAGATAGAACGCGCTCATACCGCCTCACCGGAATCCCCCAGAACCTCCGCCGGCGGCAGCTCCAGCGCGAACAGGTCGGCCACGCGACGCTCCGTGCGGACCACGCTTTCCCGGACCTCGCTGCCGCGGTCCAGCGCATGTATCAGAACCCACCGGCCGCCGAGATCCGTGACCAGCGTGCCGGGCAGCAGACACAGCGTGTTGGCGACCGCTACCCGCGCCAGAGGCAGGGTCATGCGTGCAGGGTGTTCCAGGGTGCCCGGGTTCAGGGGCAGCCGGCGATGCACGGCGCGCCAGGCCACGTCGACGCCGCCGCGAAGCGACTCCCACAGGAAGAACGCCCAGAACCGCAGGGCACCACGCCAGGACCAGTGCAGCGCCGGCAGCATGAAGCTGCTAAGGAGCGCCGCAATCGTGGTCACAGGGGCCCCGACGATCCAGGACGCGGCGGGCCCTCCGGACAGCACCCACCAGACGAGTGCTGCCAGTACCAGCCGGGAGACGAACACTCGCCATCCCTGCCATCCCGTCCAGATGTGCTCTTCCTGTTCCATGGGTTCCCGCGGCACCCCCGTCCCACCGGCGACAACGGCAAGGATGCAAGCCATATACCATTGCTGTCCACGTGCCGACGCCCTTACGGGGGTCTGCGGAACGGCGCCTGACGCCGGCGCCGGCGGAGCCAGTTCAAGGTTCGCAACACCCCTGGCCGCAGCACCAGCCAGCGCTCGAGGCGGTACTTGCCGGGAAAGTTCAACAGCAGCAGCCCCGCCAGCAGCGTCAGCAGCCCCTGCCCCGGAGTCACCAGCATGATCGTGCCGAGCAGCACCAGCACGCCGCCCAGCAGGTTCTTCAGCAAGCCGAGCACCATGGGAACGAACGGCCGGCGTGCGGAGCCGCGCAACACGGAGCGCCGCCGGCGGGTGAAGTAGTCTGCCGGCAGGCGGGCCACTACCCACGGTACGCCGATCAACGTAGCCAGCAGCGCCGCCAGCGAGATTCCACTCGCCCACCAGAGGATCGTTTCCCAGTGCTCCGTCACCTCACTCATTGCCTCGTATGATAATGGGATGGCGCGCGCGTTGCCTTCCCGATACGCAACCGCGAGAATCCGGCCCGTGAATCCCCCCGAGTCAACTCGCGGTGATGCGGCGGCGAGCGCGGACGGACACGACGGTCCGCGCCACCGCGACGCGCGCTCGTTGATCGAGCGCCTCGTCTGGAACGACGTCGCGCGGTCGCCCTGGCACGCGGCGCTGGTGCACGCGGCGCAGCTCATCTGGGCCGTCGGCCGCGATCTCGCCGCGGGGCAGATCACCCTGCGCGCCATGAGCCTGGTCTACACCACGCTGCTCTCGCTGGTGCCGCTGCTCGCCATCAGCTTTTCCATTCTCAAGGGCTTCGGCGTGCACAACCAGATCGAGCCGTTTCTGCACAACGCGCTGGAACCGCTCGGAGAACGCCGGGACGAGATCGTAACCCAGGTGGTGGCGTTCGTGGACAACGTCCAGGTCGGCGTACTCGGATCGTTGGGCTTTCTGCTGCTGTTCTACACCGTGATCTCGCTGATTCAGAAAATCGAGCACGCCTTCAACGACGTCTGGCAGATCACCACCACGCGAACCATCACCGAACGCTTCAAGGATTACCTCAGCGTCATCGTGGTCGGCCCGGTGCTGGTGTTCTCGGCCCTCGGAATCATGGCCACGGTCATGTCCGACCCGGTGATGGCGCGCCTGACCAGCGTGCAACCGCTGGGGTGGGTGATGGGGTTGCTGGGCCGACTGGTTCCGCCGGCGATGGTCGTACTGGCGTTCAGCTTCATCTACATGTTCGTTCCCCACACGCGGGTGCGCCTCGTGCCCGCGCTCACCGGCGGTGCGGTGGCGGGGCTGGCCTGGAACGCCCTGGGATGGCTGTTCGCGGGATTCGTCGCCGGCGCCAACCGCTACACAGCCATCTATTCCGGCTTCGCGACGCCGATCCTGTTCATGATCTGGCTCTACGTGGGTTGGCTCATTCTGCTGGTAGGGGCGGCCATCGCGTTCTACCGCCAGCATCCCGAGTATCTGGCCGGGCGCCAGCTGACCGGGCGAATCAGCGGCGCCGACCGCGAGCGCCTGGCGCTACACGCCGTGTGCCGGATCGGAGAACGATACTACGGCGCGACCGCGCCCCCGACCCTCGACGATCTCGCCCGGGCTCTCCAGGTCCCGCCGCGGGCCATGGAGGAGGTTCTGGAGGCTCTCGAGCGCGACGGGCTCGTGGCCCGAGCCGCCACGGGCTCGTCTACCCCCGGCTTTCTGCCGGCGCGGCCCTGGGAGCAAGCGTCCGTGCACGACGCCCTCGAAGCGGTGCGCAGCGCCGGCCGGGACCAGCGCTTGCAGCGCACGCCCATCGACGACGACCCGGCGGTGGCGGATGTGCTGCGCCGGCGCAAGCAGACCCTGGAAACAGCATTCGGGGCCTGGTCGCTGAAAGCGCTGGCCACGGCCGCCGAACCCGAGGTCAGCCGAGAAACATCCGCTCCAGCCCTTTCTTCACCAGCACGTTCGACGCCGTGAACGGCTCGATCTCCGCCAGCGAGTAGGGCCGGTCGTCGATGATGGCGCGCGCGGCGGTTAGACCGCTGCGCACCGCAGGACCGATTCCTTCGCACATGTCCCGGGTGGCCAGCCCCGCGGCATCGCCGACCACGAATGCATTGCCCTGCCGCGCCGGATCCGCCGTATCCCGCAGAAAGTAGCTATAGCCGCCGGGATCGTCCGGCGGTTCGTCCACCAGCCCTTCCCGCTCGAGTCTGGCTCGAAGCCGATCCCAGTGGCGCCGGATGTCGTCGCCCCGTTGCTTGAGCTTGTCGGCGATCCCGCCCACGCCCACGTTCAGGTAACCGTCGGCCTTGGGCACGTACCAGGAGTACCCGGGCAACCCTTTGTCCAGAAACCAGAGACGGCACCGGGAATCCTGCCACTCGTAGGGGAACTCCTGCTCCAGGGTCACCGCCTGAAGCCCTCGATCACGGGGCTTCTCGCCCCGAAACAGATCCCGGTACACCGGGCAGCGGGTACCGCCGGCACCCACCAGGTAGCGGCACCGGAACGCGTCGTCCAGCACGTAGCCGCCTTCGTCGGCGGTGATGCGGCGGACGTTGTGGTGCTCGACGTCCGCACCGGAGCGCTCCAGCAGCCAGGCATCGAATTCGAAGCGCCGGATCGAGTGCTGAGGCGACCGCAACCGAAAACGCAGACCCTTGATGGAGACGTCGAGAACCTCGAACGTGAGGAAGCGGTGGGGGTAGTCTCCCGCCGTGAACTCGAGATCCCGCAGCACTTCCGGCGTGATCCAGCCCGCACACAGTTTCTCCCGCGGAAAGGTCTCACGGTCTAGGACCAGGGGGTTCCAGCCCCGGCGCGTGAGTTCCCAGGCGGCCGACGCCCCGGCAGGCCCCCCGCCGACCACGATGACGTCGCGTTCTTCCATCAGACTTCCCGTGTCGCCACTCGCATGTGATCCCGGGTCATGGGCAGGGTTCGACAGTCGGGCCGTCGGAACAGCACCTGAAAGAGTTGCAACTGCCCCTCCGTGAACGCCGCCACCGACCCGGAGAGATAGAGCCTCCAGGTGCGCACGAAGGCATCGTCGAACATCTGCGCCACCCGGGAGGTGTTTGCCTCGAAACGCTCCAGCCAGTGCCGCAGCGTCTGGGCGTAGTGGGGGCGGAGATTCTCCACGTCGGCCACCGACAGCGCGAACGGCTCGAAGATTTCCATCATCTCACGCAGGGTCGGGGGATACGCGCCGGGAAAAATATAGCTCTCGATCCATTCGTTCAGCGGCCGCGGCACGTCCTGGCCGATGGAGTGCACGAGCCCCCGCCCCGTTTCCGTCAGGCAGCGGTCGATGGTACGCCCGAGGGCGCGATAGTTCTCGACACCCACGTGCTCGAGCATTCCCACCGAGACGAAAACGTCGTAACGGCCCGAGATGTTGCGATAGTCGTCCTCGACGTACTCCACCTGCTCATCGAGGCCCTCGCGTCGCGCGCGCTCACGGGCGTAGGCCACCTGCTCCGATGAAATGTTGTAGGAGCGCACCCTGACCCCGTGGTGGCGCGCCAGGTACCGGGCCAGCCCGCCCCAGCCACTGCCGGCTTCCACCACGGTCTCGCCCGGCTGGAGCCGAAGCTTCCGGCACACCAGCTCGAGCTTCGCCGCCTGAGCCTGCTCGAGGGTCGCCTCCATGTCAGGATAGTAGGCGCAGGTGTACTGGGTGTAGTCCCGGTCGAGCCACAGCTCATAGAAGTCGTTGCCGAGGTCGTAATGCGAATGGATGTTGTCGCGGCTTCCTTCCAGGGTGTTCCGCCGCGCGCGCTTGGTGACCAGCCGGCGCGCCATGCGCTGCGCCGTGCCCGCCCGCTGCTCCATGCGCGCGAGTCCCCGATAAATGACCTCCAGCGTCTCCACCAGATCGCCCTCCACGTCGAGGCGACCGCCGGCGTACAGCTCGCCGAAGGTTCGCGTCGGCTTGTACATCAACCGGTATAGCGCCGGGCGGTCCCCCAGCCGGACGGTGGCGCACGGGCGCACGCCACCCGGCGGCTCGAGCCGCTGCCCGTCCCAGAGCGCGACGGCGATGGGAGGCTCGCCCACGGCGGTTAGCAGCCGCCCGAGCATGCGCTTCTCGAGCTGGGACGGTGCTCCCGATCGGGCTCCGGCCGGAGGGACTTCCAAGGCCCCGTTCTTCTCCAGTCGTTCCTGCGACTTGCCCTGCACCGGACCTTCCTCCTCGCGAAGCGTACTCAACAATGATACCCACCCAACGGGTCGCGACTCAAAGCCGGTTCTTCACCCGTCGGCCCCCCAGCGCAGCGCCAGACGCCCGTCCTGCTCCACCACCCCGACTCCGAACGCACGACTCTGCTCGGCGAGTCGCGCCTGCAGCCACGCGACATCCTCGCGCGTGCAACGGTTGAGCCGGAATCTGCAGATGCGCATCGGTGTCAGGGTGAACTCGGTCAGCTCTCCAGTGCGGGGGTCGAAGACCGGAAAATACATGAACGTCAGATCGCTGCGAAACGCCTCGTAGCCGCGAATGCCTTCGTAGTCGTTCAACAGGTCTCCGCATCCGTAGATCAGCGGTCGGTTACGATGGATCTCCACTGCCAGCGGATGATGGGACGAGTGGCCGTGCACGGCATTGACGCCTGCCCGGTCCACCAGGGCTCGCGCCAGCGTCACGTGCTCGTCGGGGATGGCGTAGCCCCAGTTACCGCCCCAGTGCACCGAGATGAGCACCAGATCCCCGGCACGCCGGTGCGCGTCCACGTCGGCCGCCACCCGGTCGACGCTCCGGGGCGAGGCATCGCGCAACAAGTTAACGCCCGGCCGGTCCTCCGTAGCGGCCCAGGTCGCCGGAACGCCACTCGACGGCATGGCGTACGCGAACACCAGCAACCGGATGCCTCCCGGAAGCGGCAGAATGGCCGGACGCGCGGCCGCGGCCCGGTGTCGGCCGGCCCCGGTGGTATCGACCAGCGCTCCCTCCAGCGAGCCCAGCGTCTCGAGCAGACCTTCCACCCCCCAGTCCAGCACGTGGTTGTTCGCCAGGACGCAGCAGTCGATACCCGCCGCCGTGAGGCACGGCACGTTGCGGGGGTTCATCCGGTAGTGGATGCCTTTGTCCGCCTGGTAGCGGGGGCTGGTGGTGATGCTGGTCTCCAGATTGACGATCCGCAAATCCGGCGCCCGGCGTCCCAGCTCCTCGAGGGCATCACCCCAGATGTAGTCGAAGCCCGCGGGCCGGGGGACCGGCCCGCTGCGGCGCTCCGCCAGCTCGACGTAATCGTCCGCGTGCTGCACCCAGCGCTCGTAGAGGTCGGGCACACAGGGATGGGGGAGAATCTGGTCGATTCCCCGACCGGTCATGACGTCTCCGCCCAGAAACAGCGTGATGCTCTGCATGACCGCGAGGCTCCCGGGACGTTGGTCTACTATAGCGTGAGGAAAAAGTGCTGGACAACGCGTCTCGGTCGTGCGCGCCTTCACATTCCTCTGCGCCAGCCGATACGA
Organism: Pseudomonadota bacterium; assembly: GCA_048621375.1. GTDB lineage: Bacteria > Pseudomonadota > Gammaproteobacteria > Pseudomonadales > Azotimanducaceae > UBA7803. The sequence continues at coordinate 30,824 of JBMCWS010000011.1, forward strand.
GCTCCCGCGTTCCGACTATTGTCACGACATGGACGCACCGACCGGAGCGGGACGCGAGGACGCCGATGCCGCTGCGCAGCGCCTGAGGCTGCGGCGCATCATGGGCGGCTGTGTCTCGTACGCTTGCACGGCCCTGATCGTGATCTGCGCCTGGCTCCTCGGCTTTCTCCCGGCGGCGCCGGTCATCCACTACGTCGCTGCCGTATGCGCCCTGAACGGCGCCGCCCTCCTACTGGTTCGCACGGGGATGAACCTGCGTTTCCGTGACCCCAGCCTGACCGCGTTCCTGGTCGTCTCCGCCCTGGGCGCGGCCGGCTACGTGATGTATTTCATCACCGAGCCGTCAGTACGGATCGCTTTCCTGATGCTGGCCAGCGTCGCCATGCTGTACGGTCTGCTGTCGTTCGACGCCAGGGGCATGCTTCGCCTCGGCGCCGCTGCCCTGGCCCTGTACCTGCTCGTGCTCCTCGCGTTGGCCGGGTTCGCGCCCGCCCGCGTGGATCTGCGCACGGAGGTCGTCGTGGTGCTGATCTACACCATGGTCCTGGCCCAGACTGCGCTGATCGGCAGCTTCGTGGCCGGCCTCAAGCGCATGCTGCGCGAGAAGAATGCCTCGCTTCTGGCAACCATGGCCGAGCTCGAGGAGCTGGCCACGCGCGACCCTCTCACCCGCCTCCCCAATCGGCACACGGCCATGTGCCAGCTCGAGGAGGAGCTTTGCCGCAGCGAGCGGCGCCGCCGGAACGGGGACGGCCTCTGCCTGGCCCTGCTCGACGTGGACGACTTCAAACAGGTCAACGACCGCTGCGGACATCAGGCCGGCGACGAGGTGCTGAAATTGCTCGGCGAAACCCTGACCGCCGCCATGCGCCAGGGCGACTTCGTGGCGCGGTTCGGTGGCGAGGAGTTTCTGCTGATTCTGCCGGAGACCACCCTGGAAGGGGGCCGGACGGCACTCGAGCGGATACGCGAGGCGGTCGCCGACGTTCCGCGCGAGCGGATGCCGAACGCCGCCGGGATCACGGTTTCCATAGGCCTCGCCCGACATCAGCCGGGGGATCGCGTGGAGGTGACCCTCGGGCACGCGGACGCGGCACTGTACCGGGCCAAGCATGCCGGGCGCAACCGGGTGGAGGTCTGGGACGCATCAACGACCACCGCTACCCACTCCGCGGCGAATCGGTGATCGGACGCCGATGGTGTCCCGGAGCCCGGCGCCTTCGACGACTGCCGGTTCGACCGCAACGGCTTCCCGATCGGCACGACATGAAAGCCGGCGAAGTTCGCGTCGGTTCCCCGACTACAGCACCGTGCCCCCGTGCACGTCGACGATCGCGCCGGTGATGCCGGCGCCCTGCCCCGACGCCAACAGCAGCGCCATCGCGGACACCTCCTCGACCGTGGTGAGACGCCCGGTGGCGGCTTCCCGGGCGTAGGTAGCCAGGAACTCTTCATAGCTGAGGCCCGAGGCTGCCGCCGCTTCGGGGCCGTGGGTCTTCATGAGATCCGTCTCCGCGGCGCCGGGGCAGATGGCATTGCAGGTGATGCCCAGCGACCCGTGCTCCAACGCCACCGCCTTGGTGAGCCCGTGAATCGCGTGCTTGTTGGCCACGTAGTGGGCAACAGAGGGCTTGTTCACACGCTTACCCTCGACCGATGAGACATTGATGATCCGGCCCCATCGTCGCGGAATCATGTCCCTGAGGGCGCGTCGCGTAGCCCAGAAGGTAGAATTGAGCATCCAGTTCAGGGCTTCGTTCCAGGCCTCGTCACTCAGCTCGGCTACCGGCGCGAAACCGCTGGAACCGCCGGCGTTGTTGACCAGGATGTCGATCCGGCCGAAATGGGCGATGGCGCCGTCGATCAACGCCTCCACGTCCTGCTGACGCTGGACGTTGCCGGCTATGAAGTGCGCGGCGTCCCCTGCCGCGAGTTCCTCGAGGGCCTGCCGGCCCTTGTCGGCGGAGCGGCCGTTCAGCACCACGCGCACGCCCTCCGCCAGCAGGGCCGCGGCAATCCCGCGGCCGATGCCGCGCGTGCCCCCCGTTATCACTGCCACTTTGCCTTCGAGATCGTGGAGTTCGATGGTTTCTCTCCTGCTCGTTCAGGTGCGGAACGGTGTCACGGCTCTTCAGTCCGTGAGATACTCGTCCAGGGTCTGGTGAAAGTGCCGGATGCGCACCTCCTGATAGTTGCCGAGTGTCTGCCCCGCCTTCAACGACGCTTTCATGCCCGCCCACTGCCGGCGGAAGTTGTCGGTGTCCTGGTCGAGCACGTAGCCGAGCCCGGTATCCGCAAAGCCCTCCACCGTCTGATAGGAGTCGTCGATGCCCAGGCGCACCACATCGGCCGGCGGCGGCCGCGTTCCGTTTTCAGGCACCGGCCGAAGCATGAGCACCTCGTGGATGCAATGATCCACATCGATGGGCCGGAACCGGTAGATCAGTGGGATATTGATGCCGGGGAAGAAGCAGGCGTTGGGGAACAGGAAATACTCGATGGAATCGAGCATCTGGCTGTTGCTCACTGCCGACAGATCCACGCCGAACTTCCTCCCGAGCTCCTCCCGGAGCAGATCGGCATGACGCTGGCGCGCCCCGACCCCTTCGGGCAGATCCGCCGGATCGTGACCGAGGGCGGCGAACAGCTCTGCCTCGCTCAACGGCTTGGGCAGATGCGGGCTAGGATAGCCGATGGTATGGATGAAGCGATTGACGTTCTTACCGAAGACATCGTACTGCGCGTTGGCATCGCCGGCGGTCCTCAATCCCTCGGGATGGGTGGCGAGCACGTGATAGGCTTCCAGAAACCCTTCCATGCACATCTTCCAGTTGCCGGGCAGCACTTTGTGCATGTGCAGCGCCACGTAACGATCCTCGAGTGGCCAGGCGCAGGCGGCGAAATGCTCCGGTAGCACGCCCAGATGCTCCTCGAGCGGCGGGGCATCCGGGTCGAAACTGATGAAGACGAAGCCGCCCCAGGTGCCGGTGGGCAGCGCGGTGAGACCAAAGCTGTCGTCCTCCACGTGGGGGAAGTCCCAGCGGCAGGGAATCTCCCGCAGCGTGCCATCCAGATTCCAGGACATGCCGTGGAAGGGGCAGCGCAGGAACTGCTTGCCCGTGCCCGAGGTGCCCGCCTCGCAGACCTGCATGCCGCGATGGGGGCACGAGTTGGCGAACGCACGGATCTCGCCACTCCGGTCCCGCACCACCAGCGCCGAGTAAGGGCCGACGTCGTACACGTAGTAATCGCCGGGCTCCGGAATGTGTTCTTCGCGACACGCCCACTGCCAGGCGCGGGACCACAGTTTCTCGATCTCTGCGTCGAAGAACTGGCGGGACGTGTAGCGCGCGAAGGGCAGATCTTCGTCCCCCAGAAAACGGTACGACTCAGCGGTGAGTGGCTCGGGCGCGCCACCGGCATCCCTGAGAATGATGTCCTGCGTGCTCGGTCCGGGACAGCGGGATTCGCCGGGCGCCAGCTTGCGATCGGCGGGTCGCGTCAGGTCGTGATTCATCACTCGTCTCCCCGCATTCGTGATTCAGTATGGAATTTCGACACGTTTACCGTCAACTCTGACTGTTTTGTCCCGGCCGCTGCGCCTCGTTTCGCTCCCCGCAGTTGACATCCGCGCCCCCGGAAAAAACAATCGAACACGACGGTTTTTATGAACCAATGCGGCTCGGCGGGGAGAGACAGCATGAGGGGAGCAGGCTCGACGGAAACGGGACGCGTGCCGGGACTGGAAGAGATGGCGGATCGCCTCGCCATCCAAGAAGTGCTGGCCAAGCACAGCCGGGGCGTCGACCGGGCCGACGCCGCCACCCTCGAGAGCACCTACTGGCCCGACGGCACCGTCGCCTACGGCGGCTTCAACGGCAGCGCCAGCGAATTCTGCGCGATGCTCCCGGACGCCATTCGCGCCTGGGCGCGCACCCAGCACACCTTGTCGAACACCTGCATCGAGTTTCGCGGCGCGCGGGCACTGGTGGAGACCTACGTTACAGCCTACCACTACCAGGCCGGGGATGGCGGCGACACGGAGATGACCTATCTGGGCCGCTACCTGGACACCATGGAACGTCGCCACGGCGTGTGGAAGATTCTGCATCGCCAGGTGGTCATGGACTGGAACCGGCACACGGCCGCCACGGCGGTGATGGAAGGTCCTCCATTCGACGGCCTGGCGCAGGGTGCACGGCATCCCGACGACCCACTCGATCGGCTGCTCGACGATTGACCGATTCACCGCCTTTCCCCGAGCCTGGAGACATCCGCTCACCATGCCCCAAGACTTTCACAGCCCTTCCGCGGGGGTAACTCTCGAAACCGCGAGCCATGCTGCAGCCGACTGTCGCGGCAGTGATACACCCGGCGGGGCTTCCGCCGCCGGGCATGTGAAGTTGCCCCCGTACCCCCGCCCGGCTTACGCCTGGTTCGTGGTGGCGGTGCTGGCGCTGGCCTCGGCCGTCTCGTACGTGGACCGCCAGGTCGTCGCCATCGTCGCCGACTCGATGAAAGCCGACCTCGGCGTGGGCGACGCCCAGATCGGGCTGTTGTACGGCGTGTTCGCCGTGTTCTACGCCGTTGCCGCGCTGCCGCTGGCGCTTCTGGCCGACCGCCGCAGCCGCAAGCACATCATCGCCGCCGGCATTTTCGTCTGGAGCATCATGACGATCACCTGCGGGCTCACCCGCAGCTTCTGGCAAGTGCTTACCGCGCGCATCGGCGTCGGAATCGGCGAGGCGACGCTGGTGCCCGCCACCAACTCACTGGTGGGCGACTATTTCCCTAGAGATCGCATTCCGCTCGCCTTGAGCGTCTTCCAGACCGGTGCCATCATCGGCACCGGGCTGGCGTTCGTTGTCGTCGGCATGGTGCTGGCATTCGTGGAGCAGCGGCCAGCGCCGGTGCTGCCCCTGGTCGGCGAGTTGGCACCGTGGCAGCAGACGTTCATCTTCGTAGGCGCGCCCGGCATCCTGCTGGCCGCCGTCATGCTCATGGTCCGCGAGCCCGCCCGGCGCCTGGCGGTGGATCCGGCCACCGGACGGAGCACCGCGTCGTTCGCCGAAATCCGGGAATTCTACCGCCGCAATGCGCGTACGTTCGTGCTCCACCATGTGGGCTTTCTGTCCTTCGCGCTCATGGGCTTCGCCTTCGTGTTCTGGACGGTGCCGTTCTTCTCGCGCGTGCACGACCTCAGCCCCGCTGTCGCCGCGCAGATTTTCGGCTGGATCTTCATCGTCGGCGCCCCATTCGGCGCGGTCTGGGCGGGGCTGCTGGCGGGTCGGCTCAGCAGACGCGGCCGCGCGGACGGCAACGTGCTGGCCGGTCTGATCGGCGGTGCCATCGGCATTCCACTGGTGCTGGCGATCCAGCTCATGCCGAGCCCCACCCTCGCCTTCTTGCTTTACGTGCCGGCGGTATTCTTCGTCAACTCACCGTTCGGGCTCGCCTTCGGCGCGCTGCCCGTGATCACACCACCGCAGATGCGAGCCACCGTATCCGCCGTGTACATGTTCGTGATGTCGCTCGGCATGATGCTGGGGCCGCCCCTGGCCGGTCTGGTGAACGAGCAGGTATTCCCGCAGACGGACGGAGTTCGGTACTCGCTGATTGCACTTACGCTGACCTTCGGCGGCCTCGGCTCGGCGTCGCTCTGGATTTGCCGGCACCATTACGCGAAAAGCCTGGCGCAGGCGGATGCCATGGAAATCACTCCCGTATCACCACCGCCTGACTGAGCGCGCGGCGCGGAACTATCGAATTCGCCAGCAGACACGGTTGAATTCGTCGGCCAACCTTCAATTGGGAGTGACCGGAGCAACGCTGGCGCGTGTTCCATACCAGGGTTTCCGCGCCTCGGGCTGCGTATGAACCACCGGGGAGGGAAAAGGTGAAGTGTTCTGACGCTCGAGCTGGTGTGTTTCAGCTCGCTCTGGCCGGCGGCCTGTTCACCGTCGTCCCGCCACTCGGCCACGCAGAGGAGCAGCAGGGCAGCCGCTCAATGCCCCTCGAGGAGGTCGTCGTCACCGCACGACGCCGCGAAGAGTCGCTGCAGGACATTCCCGTCGCTGTCACGTCTTTCTCTGACGAACGCCTGTACAAGCAGTTTGCGGTGGATCTCAGAGACTTCGGCCCGGCAGTCCCGAACTTTCAACTGGAGCAGGTAGGGCTTTTCCAGTCCGCGGCCGCCTTCTCCGCCCGCGGCATAGGGACGACCGGAATCGAGTCGTTCGCTGATCCGGTCGTGGCCGTTTTCGTCGACGGCCAGTACTACCCGCGCAACGCAAACGCCCTCCTGGACGTCTTCGATCTCGAGGCGGTCGAGGTCCTGCGCGGGCCGCAGGGGACGCTGTACGGCCAGAATGCGTTCGCTGGTGCCATCTCCGTTCGCACCCGCCGCCCCAGCGGCGAGCGCGCGGCCCGCTTCGAGGCCACCGCGGGCAACTACGACAGCCGGATCATCAAAGGTGCGGTGGAGACGCCCGTCGTATGGGATTCACTGAACGCCAAGCTGTCCGTCATTCATAGGGACTTCGACGGCTACTTCGACGTCGAGAACCTGAGCCGGTTCAGTAACCAGGAGCTCGACGCGCTGGTGGGCGAGCCGGTGAGCGACAACATCGGGCGCAGCGCCCAGGGGGAAACCAAGACCGTGGGCCGCTTCACCCTGCAGTGGTTGCCGCAGGACGACATGGAGGTCACTCTGATCACCACCCGCGAACGGAACCGCGGTGACGGCTCGCCCGGAATCAATGGCTACTTCGAGCCGGGCGGCGGCCCCAGCGTCTTCGGCCTTCTGGGCTTTCCCGGCCGCGATCCTTTCGGCGACGCGCATCGTGGGATTGCCGGAGATGGTTCGGATCCGTTCGAGATCGGTGCCAACCACCGCGACCTCAACGACCAGGATCTGCTCAACGTCGTCGGTGAGTTCGTCTGGAACACGGACCATGGGGAATGGACGACTATGATCGGCATTCAGGAGGTCGACAGCTTCATCACCACCGATACCGACGGCGAGCTGGTGGACCTGTTCTCCTCCGAGCGCCAGGAGAACTACGAGTCGGTTCAGTTCGAGACCCGCTTCAATACCCGGCCAGGCCAGCACAGCAATCTGCTCACGGGGCTGTTCGTGCTGCGCGACAAATACGACCTGCATCAGCGTCTGCTGCTCGGTTTCGGCGATTCCGGTGACCCGGCGGCGGACCCTCCTCGGGCAGCGGTGCCGCCGTACCAGTTCCCCGTCGATGTACGTTCTCCGATGCATTCCGTCGGGCGGAACGGCCAGAAGCGGATCAGTGTGGCGCCCTACGTCGACTATACCTACGACCTCACGCCGCGTCTGACCCTGAACCTGGCGCTACGTGCCACCTGGGAGGAGAAAACGGCGTTCAACACGCCCAATCAAGTGGCAGTCGGACCACCGGCGGAGTTCATCGACAAGGGAGACTTCGACCGGGTCGAGTACGCCACTCGGTGCGGAACCGCCAGCGAAAGCTGGTTCAACCTGGCCCCTCGCGCGGGCCTGGATTTCCGGCCGACCGAGAACGTGCTGGTTTTCGGCTTCTGGCAACGCGCCTTCAAGTCCGGTGGCTTGCTCAACAACTCCGCCACCTGCGGGCCCTTTCTGAACGATCCATTCGACGAGGAGCAGGTGGACAACTTCGAGCTCGGCATGAAGGGCAACTTCTTCAACTACCGGCTGATGCTGAACGTCAACGCCTTCTACGCCAGGTACAAGGATCTCCAGCGCACGGTGATCCGCTTCGCGCCCGACACCCCGACCCAGCAGGAGACCTTTACCTCCAACGCTGCTGGAGCGGACATCTTCGGCGTCGAGCTGGAAACCCAGGCCGCTCTGCTCGACGGGCTCACCTGGTTCGCCAACGTCGGCTGGCTCGACGCGGAGTATGACAACTTCTGTGCCGACCTCGATGGCCCCGGGGCGATCCCGGTCGGTGGAACCCCCGCTTCATCGTGCGGGGCGGCCGAGCTGCTCGCCCCTGGACTTGCCCTGATCGAGCAGGACAACAGCGACCTGGAGCTCACCCGCGCTCCCGACTGGGATCTGTCCACCCGGCTGGTGTACGAGTGGCGTCTCGGCAGCTTCGGCTCCCTGTCGGTGGAAGGCGCGTACAGCTATACCAGCAAGCTCCACACTGCCGTGAACAACGCGGTGCGTACCGACCGGGACTCGCTCCGCCGGATCGATGCCTCCGTGACCTGGACCGACGCCACCGAGCGCTATCGTGTTTCCGCCTGGGGCAAAAATCTGAATGACGATGTGGAGCGGCTGTCGCGAACGGAGGTGGCACCTCTGTTCACGTTCGAGTTTCCGACCGCGCCACGTACCTATGGCGCCACCTTCACCGCGAGCTTCTGAGCGGTACGATCTCCGCTCCCCCGGCGCTTCCCGAGCACCGGGCCGCCGGGGAATTCAATTCCGATCAGCAAGAGGGCGCCATGAAGAGTCCCACATTCCAGCAGCTAGCGGACAAGCAGGAGATCTACGAGCTGTCCTGCACTTACATGCGCGGCCAGGACCGCCTCGACGCCACGCTCCACCGATCGGTGTTCTGGGACGACGCCTGGTGCTCCTACGGAGTCTACGAGGGCGGCCCGGATGGCTTCGTGGACTTCGCGCAGAACGCGCTGCGCTCCCACGCCTCGAACCACCACATGATCGGGCAGGTACAGGTCGACGTGACGGACGACGACGAGGCTTTCGGCGAGGTCTACTACCAGGCGTTTCACCAGCTAACGGACGCGGAGGGCAGCGCCCGTGACCTGTTCGTCAGCGGCCGCTACGTCGACCGCTACGAGCGGCGCGGCGGGGTCTGGAAGATCGCCTACCGCTGCGAGCTGGTGGACTGGGTGCGGGAAGAGGCGGCAGCGAACGCCTGGCTCGAGGGCAGCGGAATGATCCCGGGCGCGCGCAAGCCCGTTGACCCGCTCTACCACCGCGACCGGATGCGAAAACGCAGCGGCTGAGGTGAATCACGCTCGACTGACACGACCGGGTTTGACCATGCCTGAATGCTCCGCTTACGCTTCTCCACGAAGGGGAACGTTGTGACCACCGAACCGACTACCCGGCTGTTGCGTCATTATCAGCGGCTCGCGACCGCCACCGACCTGCTTCACGCTGCGCATGTCATCAAGGACCTGGGCCTCGAGCTGGCTCTCACGCATCCGGCCGTGGTCGAAGACTATTCCGAGCGCCGCCTGCTCGCGCTCGAAGACGGCGAGGCGCTGTCCGAGGTGTTCGGCTGGGAGCGTGAGTTTCAACGCGACTGGGTGGAGCAGAGACTGCACCGGGTGAGTCCCGTAGGGGCCGTGTGCCGCGTCACGACGCGCCCGTTCTCGTGGGGCGCCGCCACCATGACGGCTCTGGCCGAGGAGCTCGGCGGCCGGTCCGGCCGGTCATGGCACCTGACACCCGAGCGTGGCATCGCAGGCGGCATCAGTGTTCCCATTCATCTGCCACGCTGCAGCGTCGGCTCCGTGACCTGGACGACCCGCAACACCGGGCTCGACCTGGACGCCCTGCTCGAAGCGCATGGAGACGTGCTCCGGCTGGCCGCCTTCCGCTTCATGGATCTGGTCCATGCCGGCCGCCCGGACGAAACCCTGGAGCCATGTGCCACTCCGCTAAGCGAGCGCGAGGTGGAATGCCTCACCTGGGTAGCGCTGGGACGAACCGACGGCGAGATCGCCGAACTCATTCACCGCTCCCCCACCACCGCTCGTTTTCATGTGGAGAACGCCATGACGAAGCTCGGCGCGCGCAACCGCGCTCACGCAGTGGCGGTCGCCTGCCGGCTCGGGCTGATACAGGCCAACGATCACCATTGACCGGCGCGAGACTCTCGACTCCCACAGGATTGACC
>JBMCWS010000012.1:0-39207 GCA_048621375.1 Pseudomonadota bacterium
GCGGCGGCCGGCGTCGTCATCGCGGGCGGCCAGCGCCCCGTGCCGGGCGCGGCGGGCTCGCCGGCTGGGCCGGCAACTGGTACCTGCTGGCGCCGCCGGAGCCCCCCGGCGAAGCGCTGCTGGCCCTCGAGGATGCCAAGGAGCGCGCCCGGCTGCTGCTCGAGCGCTACGGCGTGGCGTGCCGGGAGCTCGCCGAACGGGAAGGGGGGCCGCTGCGGTGGTCGGCGGTGTTCCGCGCCCTGCGGATCATGGAGCTCGGCGGCGAGGTGCTCGCCGGGCGCTTCTTCCACGAGCTCTCGGGGCCGCAGTTCGCGTTACCCGCCGCCGCCGACGCGCTGCGCCGCGAGACCCCGCCGCCGCCGGTGTTCTGGTGCAATGCCCTGGACCCCGTCTCGCCCTGCGGGCTCGGGCTCGACTGGCCCGAGCTGCCCCAGCGCCGGCCCGGGAACTACCTGGCGTTTCATCACGGCGCCCTGGCCCTGGTGGTGGAGAAAGCCGGCGCCCAGCTCACCTTCCACCTGCCGCCGGAGCACCCCGACACCGCCGCCGTGCTGGCACCGCTGTGCCGGCTTCTGGCGCGGCGCGGCCGCATTCCCCTGGAGCGGATCGACGGCGCGCCGCCCCGCGACAGCGCGCACCTGCCCGCGCTCGAAACCCTGGGAAGAATCGTCAGCGATCACCGCTATACGTACCTCGAAAGGGCTACAATTCAGCCATGAACATCACCGGTGTCATCGTCGATGCGGCGCTGCGGCAGCGCCTCGCGCTGCTGGCCGCCCGGGCCGGCTGGGAATGCCGGTTGTGCGCCAGCCCGGAAGAGCTCGAGCGCCCGCCCACGCTGCCGGGACGGCCGGCGGATCTGTTCCTCTGCGACGACCCCGCCATCCTCGACCGCCAGCCCGGGCACGGCGCCGTCGAAGTGGTGCTGAACCGCGGTGCCGCCGCTTCGAACGGATCGCGCGAGCGCCTTCACGTGGACGCGGACGAAAGCGACGAAACGCTGCTGCTGGCGCTCGCCACCTGCGTCAACGCCAGGCGCATCCGCGAGCGCCTCGGCGAGCTCGAGCGCACCGAGCCCATCACCCACCTGCCCCGCCGGGAGCAACTGCTGGACGCGCTGAGCGCGTGCCACTCCCGGCCCCTCGGATTGCTGGTGATCCAGGTGGATCACGCGGCTCATCTCTACGAGGGCCTCGACCCGGTGAGCCGGACCGACCTGCTGTCGGCGCTGGCGGGGCACATGGAACGGGCGCTGCCGGCACAAGGACGGCTGGGGTTCTTCGACGCCGCCTGCTTCCTCGTTGCCCTGCCCGAGGTGACGGAAGCGGCGCTCGCCGACCACGCCCGCGCCATGGTGCGCGAGCTGGCGGCCCCGCTCGCGTACCGGCACGGCGAGCTGCACCTGACCGCGAGCGTGGGGTACGCGTTCGAGGCCCGCTTCAGCGATGCCGAGCGGCTCTGGTCCGAGGCCTGGAGCGCCATGCGCCGGGCCGTGGCGGACGGCGGCAACCGGGCCGAAGGCCCCGAGCGGCCGTCCGGGACGGCGCCCCGGCCCGATGCCGTGGAACGGGAGGAGTTCTCGCTCATGCTGCAGCCGCAGCTCTCCGCCGACGGCGCCCGGCTCACCGGCGCCGAGGCGTTGCTGCGCTGGCAGGGCATGGAGGTCGGCGGGCTCGGGCCCGCCCGCTTCGTGCCCCTGGCGGAGCAGCAGGGCCAGATGGGACGCATCGGCGACTGGGTCCTCGGCCATGCCTGCACCGAGGCCGCGGGCTGGCTCGACCAGCACCCGAGCCCGCTGATCCTCGGCGTCAACGTCTCGCCCCAGCAGTTCCACAACGACGCGCTGGTGAAGCGGGTGGGCCACTATCACGCCGAGCGCTGGTTCGATCCTGCGATGCTCGAGCTGGAACTGCCGCTGGAGGCGTTCCTCACCCTGGTGGACGACTACCGCCGCCAGCTCTACCGGCTGCGGGACTGGGGGGTCCGCTTCGCCCTGGACAACCTGGGCAGCGGCCTCATCGACGCCGCCAAGCTGCTGCGCTGCCCCGCCGACACCCTGAAGATCGACCGCGCGCTGGTGGCGCGGGTGAATCACGATCCCGGCGCCTGGGAGCTGGTGTCGCAGATCTGCCAGCTCGGCAACCGCTTCGAGCTGCGGGTGATCGCCGTGGGCGTGGAGGACGGGGACGCGCTGGCGACGCTGCAGTCCCTGGGGTGCACGGAGGTTCAGGGCTATCTGTACTCGCCGCCGCTCCCGCCCGGCGACTTTCGCTCCATGCTCGCCCGCGAGGGCGCCGGACGGAACGACTGATGCTGCTGTTCACCCACCCCCGCTGTTTCGACCACCGCATGCAGCCGGTGCATCCGGAATCCCCGGAACGGCTGCGCGCCGTCCTCGACTATCTCCAGTCCAGCGGCCTGTTCCAGGCCCTGCAGATGCGGGACGCCACGGCCGTGACCCGCGCCCGGCTCGAGGCGGTCCACGATCCGGCGTACCTGCGCGAGCTCGAGCGTCTGCTGCCCGAGGACGGGCTGACCGCGGTGGATCCGGACACCTACCTGTGCCCGGCGACCCTGGATGCGGCGGCGTACGCGGCCGGGGCCGTGGTGGACGCGGTGGAGGCGGTGCTCGGCGGCGCCGATCAGCGCGCGTTCTGCGCCGTGCGTCCGCCCGGGCACCACGCCGAGATCGGTCAGGCCATGGGGTTCTGCTTCTACAACAACGTGGCCGTCGGCGCCGCCGCCGCGCTCTCGCACCCGGAGATCGAGCGCGTGGCCATCCTCGATTTCGACGTGCACCAGGGCAACGGCACCATCGACATCTTCAAGGACCGCCCGGAGGTGCTGGTGTGCTCGAGCTTCCAGGCGCCGTTCTACCCGAACCGCCACATGAGCCTGGAGCGCCCCAACATCGTCAACACCCGTCTCGGCGCCGGCTGCGACGGCGACGCGTTCCGCCAGGCGGTGGAGGACGACTGGCGCCCGGCGCTGGCGGCGCACCGGCCCCAGCTCGTTCTGGTCTCCGCCGGCTTCGACGGCCACCGCGACGACCCGCTGGCGGAGCTCGAGCTCACCGATAACGACTACCGCTGGGTGACGCGGCTCATCGTCGACGCCGCCAACGCGACCGCCGAAGGGCGCGTGGTCTCGACGCTGGAGGGGGGCTACGACCTCGGCGCCCTGGCCCGCTCGGTGGGCGCGCACATCGAGACCCTCGCCGTGCCCTGATTTGCACCGGGCCCGCTTGCTCCGGAAAATCCTTTAAACGTTTCGCTGCTGAACCCCGAAGGTAGCCCCATGCCCGACGCCCCCGTACTGCCGCCCTACGACCCCACCATCCCGAACATGCTGGCGCACGCCGGTGAGCACCACGGCGAGCGCGAGCTGCTGGTTCGGGGCGGGCAGAGGCTCGGTTTCCGTGAGCTCGAGGCGCGTTCGCTGACCCTCGCCCGGCGCCTGGTGGCCGAGGGCGTGAGCAAGGGCTCCCACGTGGGCGTGCTGCTGCCGAACGGTCCGGAGTTCGCCGTGGCTTTTCTGGCGGCGGCCCGGATCGGTGCCGTGGTGATCCCCATGAGCACCCTCTACCAGGCCCGGGAGCTCGGCTGGGTGCTCCGGCACGCGGACATGGACACCCTGATCGTCGCCCCCGCCTACCTCAACCACGACTATCTCGAACGCCTGGAGCAGGCACTGCCCGGGCTGACGGCGAGTGGCGGCGACACCCACTTCCTGGAAGAGGCGCCGCACCTGCGCCGCATCTACGTCTGGGGCGAGCGGGTGCCCGCCTGGGCACGTCCGCTGACCGAGGCGGAGGACGGGGCATGGGTCTCCGAAGCGCTGGTGCGCGCGCTGGAGGCTGCGGTCACCCCTGCGGACCCGGCGTTCATGATCTACACCTCCGGCAGCACCGCGGCGCCCAAGGGCGTGGTGCACACCCACGGCAACAGCATGCGCCACTCCTATCAGATGGCCACGGTGTACGCCCTGCCGAAGGCCGGCGAGCGCGTGCTGAGCCCCCGGCCGTTCTTCTGGATCGCCGGCCTGTCGGCGACGTTCTTCTATGCCATTCACGGCGGCTTCACGGTGGTGATCCCGGACGCGGCCGACCCCGCCCACCAGCTCGAGCTCATGGAACGCGAGGCGGTGGACTTCGTCACCGGCAACGGCGCCGGTTTCACCGCGCTCGCCGACCGCGCCGAGGCGCAGGATCATCCGCTATCGGTGGTTCAGGTGGTCACCGACTACGCCGGTGTGGTGCGGCGGGACACGGCTCCCGTGCAGTTCGTCTGCGAGCGCCTCGAGCGCGCGTTCCCGGCGGAACAGGCGCAGGCCACCCGCCGCCGCATGCCCAGCATCTACGGCATGACCGAGACCACCAGCGCCTACGTGTCGTTGCCGGCCCCGCAGCGCCTGCCCGAGGACAGGATCGGCGCCAACGGCAAGCCCGCCCCCGGCGCCTTCGTGCGCATCGTCGACCCCGACACCCGCGAGCCCCTGCCCCCGGGGGAACCCGGCGAGCTGCTCGCCGGCGGCTACTCGTTGATGGCGGGGCTGCACAAGCAGGAACGCCACGACACGTTCGTCGGCGAGCTGCTCTATCCCACCGGGGATATGTGCTCGGAGGACGAGGACGGCTGGGTGACCTTCGTCACCCGGCTCTCGGAGATGATCAAGATCAGCGGCGCCAACGTGGCGCCACTGGAAGTGGAGAACCTGCTGAACGCCGAGGACGGCATCCGCGAGAGCGCGGTGGTGGACCTCACCCGGGACGGCCACACGCGGCTGGTGGCCGCGGTGGTCCCGCACGAGGGCGCCCGCATCAGTGAGGCGGCGGTCATCGAGCGGCTGAAGACCGAGCTCTCGTCGTTCAAGGTGCCCCGGCAGATCGTGACGATGGCGGACTCGGAAGTGCCGCGCACGGCCACGGGCAAGATCCACAAGCCGCGGCTGCGCGCGCTTCTGAGCGACGCCTGAGCCCGGCCTGTACCCGGATGCCGCTCCGGCGGTAATCTAACGACCTAGTTAGTTCATTTAACTACGTCGGGCCGCCGCGTCCGACTTCGAGCGACGGAGACACCCACATGAACATCGCCATGCTGTTGCAGATGGCAGCCGAGACCTGCCCCGACCGCCGGGCGCTCACCGCCCGCGGGCGGCACTACACCTATGCCGAGCTGTTCGACGCCGCCCGGGTGGCCGGCGAGCACGTCACGCGCAGCGGCTGCCGGTACGTCTCGGTGCTGGACACCAGCAGCCCCGCGGTGCCCATCGCGCTCATGGGGGCCGCCCTGGCGGGAGTTCCCTTCGTGCCCCTGAACTACCGCCTGACCCGGGAGGAGCTCGACGCCCTGCTCGAGCGGATCGCGCCCGCGTACCTGATCACCGGCGACGACCACCACGACGTCTACGCCGCGCGCGAGAACCTCACGGTGCGCGGCCGCGACGCGTTCCTCGACACGGTGCTCGGCGGCACCGCCCCGGACGCCGAAGCGCCGGAGGATCCGTCCGCGGTGGCGGTTCAGCTCTTCACCAGCGGCACCACCGGGGCCCCCAAGGCGGCGATCCTGCGCCACGAGCATCTGGTCTCCTACATCCTCAACACCGTGGAGTTCATGTCGGCGGAGGAGGCGGAAGCCACGCTGGTCTCGGTGCCCCCCTATCACATCGCGGGCATCTCGGCGCTGCTGAGCTCCATCTACGCCTGCCGGCGCATCGTCCTGCTGCCCGAGTTCGGCCCGGCGGCCTGGCTGGAGCTCGCCGAGCACGAGCAGGTCACCAACGCCTTCGTCGTGCCCACCATGCTCGCCCGCATCGTCGAGCACCTCGATGCCCTGGGCCGCGGCCCCCGCACCGAGGCCCTGCGCGCCATCGCCTACGGCGGCGGCAAGATGCCGGTGCCCGTGATCGAGCGGGCCCTCGAGCTGTTCCGGGGCGTGGACTTCACCAATGCCTACGGGCTCACCGAGACCAGCTCCACCATCACCCTGCTCGGCCCCGAGGATCACCGCGCGGCCGCCGCCAGCGACGACCCGGAGGTGCGCCGGCGCCTGGGGTCGGTGGGCCAGGCGCTGCCGTCGGTGGAGATCGAGATCCGCGACGAGGAGGGCCGCGCACTGGGCCCCAACCAGGCCGGTGAGATCTACGTCCGCGGCCCGCAGGTGGCCGGGGAATACCTCGAGCGCAACGCCCTGGACGCCGACGGCTGGTTCCCCACCCGGGATGCCGGCGAGCTGGACGAAGACGGCTATCTGTACCTCTCCGGCCGCGCCGACGACGTGATCGTGCGCGGCGGCGAGAACATCTCGCCCTCCGAGATCGAGGAAGTGCTGATGTCCCACGAGGCCGTGGCCGACGCCGCCGCGGTGGCCATTCCCTCCGAGGAGTGGGGGGAAACGGTGGGCGCGGCGGTGGTGCGCCGCGCCGGCCACGACGTCAGCGCCCGGGAGCTCCAGCACCTGGTGAAGAGCCGGTTGCGCTCTTCCCGGGTGCCGGAGGTGATCCGCTTCGAGTCCGAGCTGCCCTACACCGAGACCGGCAAGCTGCTGCGGCGCTACGTCAAGGAGCTGATGACGTAGCCCGCCGCTTCAGCGCACGTCGAACTGCTTGTTCTTGTTGCTCATGAGCTCGTCCCGGTTTACCTGGGACGTGCCGATGGGGTTGCCGATGGTGGTGTACGACAGCCCCATGCGCAGCGCCACCGAGCGCGGCAGGTCCAAAGACTCCCAGACCGCGCGCACCGTGCCCTGGGTTGCCGCCGGCGGCTTGGCCGCCACCCGGGCGGCGAGCTCGTGGGCGCGCGCCCAGAGCTGCTCCCGGCTCACCACCTCGGAGACCAGCCCCATGCGCAGAGCCGAATCGGCACCGATGCGCTCGTCGTTGCCGAGCAGCGCCATCCGCATGACCTCGCCCAGCGGCATGCGGTAGGTGGCGCCGATGGGCTCCAGCGCGGCGGTCATGCCGTAGGTGACGTGCGGATCGAAGAAGGTGGCGTCGTCCGAGCAGATGACGATGTCGGATTCGTTGATCCAGTAGAACGCGCCGCCACAGGCCATGCCGTGCACCGCGGTGATCACCGGCTTCCACATGCGGTTGGACCGCGGCCCCAGATACTCCCCGGGGTCGTTGAGGAACCACGGATTGTCCGGCTTCGGCCCCATCACCGAGCGCGCGCCTTCGTCGTTGCCGCGGCGCACGTCGACGCCGGTGGAGAACGCCGGGCACTCCGTGGAGGCGCGCAGCACGAACGCGTGGACGTCGTCGTTGACGATACCCTGCTGCCAGACGTCCTCGAATTCCTCGCACATGCGGCCGGTGAACGAATTCATCGCCTCCGGCCGATTGATGGTGATGGTGGCGACGTGGTCGCTGCTCTCTTCGTATTGAATGGTGCGGTAATCCATGCTCCTCTCCCTGTGGAATGCGAGCTCCGGGCGCCGTCGCCCTGTCAGAACCAATAGTTAACGTGGTTAAATGTTAGCATGCAGTTTCTCGACTTGGGAACGCGGCCGCCGCGGCGTTGACAGCGCCGGCCGGCATCGATCATATAGCCGCCATGTCGCCGCCCCTTCTCCCCCCGCCACTCAACGACAGCGCCCGGCGCGCCGTCGAGGCTCTCGCCCGCGCCAGCGGCAGCCTGCACCTCGGCACCCTCTCCGGGACGCAGTTGCTCATGGAGCGCGCCCACCTCGCGGGCCTCGGCTTCGCACCCGGGCGCTCCGCCGGCGGTAGCTGCCGCTTCGTCGCCACGGCGGACGGTACGCTGGCCGTGAATCTGCCCCGGGAATCGGACTGGGAGCTGATCCCGGCCTGGCTGGAGGGCGCCGATCGCGCCGGGCGAAGCTGGGAGGCGCTCGGCGCCGCCGCCCGCGGCCGCTCCACCGAGACGCTGCTCGAACGAGCGCGGTGGCTCGGGCTGGCGGTGGCGGCCCCGGGGCGGCCGCTGCCCGCGAGCGACGCGTACTGGCAGATTACCGGCCCCCCGCTCGACGCCACCATCACCTCGCCGCCACGCGCACCGCACCGGCCGCGGGTGGTGGATCTGTCGGCGCTGTGGGCGGGACCGTTGTGCGGTCACCTGCTGCACCTGGCGGGCGCGGACGTGATCAAGGTGGAGTCCGTTTCCCGCCCGGACGGGGCGCGCCACGGCCACGGCGCGTTCTACGACCTGCTCAACCAGGGCAAGCGCTCGGTGGCGCTGGACCTCGCCCGGGACGAAGGCCGGCGCCGGCTGCACCGATTGCTGTTACAGGCAGACATCGTCATCGAGGCCGCCCGGCCGCGGGCGCTCGTGCAGATGGGCCTCGATGCCCTGGAGCTGCTGCGCGCACGGCCGGGGCTCACCTGGATCAGCATCACCGGGTACGGCCGTAGCGAGCCCGAGGCCGACTGGATCGCCTACGGCGACGATGCCGGCGTGGCAGCGGGATTGAGCGACGAGATGAAGGCCGCCACCGGCGAATACCAGTTTGCGGGCGACGCCATCGCCGACCCCCTCACCGGCGTGCGGGCCGCCCTCGCCGCCTGGCTCGGCTGGCAGCAGGGCGGGGGACGGTTGATCGCACTGGCGCTGGCCGAGGTGGCCGCGTGTGCCCTGCGCGAATCCCGCGACCGCCACGGCGCCGCGGAGACCACCCGCCGCTTCGGTGCCTGGTGGCACCAGGCGAGCCGGGGCCACGCCACGGCCGGGCTGCACGCGCGCCCCGTCACCGCGCACGTGGCCGAGCTCGGGGAGCACACCTCGAGCGTGCTCGCGGAGCTCGGAATCGCGTGCTGATCCGGGCGGCCGAGATCGATGCTTCCCGAACCGTGGACGTGCGCCTGCGCGCCGGCCGGATCGCGGCCGTGGGGGCGCTCACCCCCGAGCCCGACGAACCGCTGCTGCACGCCCGTGGCGGCGCGCTGCTGCCGGGCCTGCACGATCACCACCTCCACCTCATGTCCCTGGCGGCCGCGCTCGACTCGGTGCGATGCGGCCCGCCGGAGGTGACGAGCGCGGCGGCGCTCGCCGCCGCCCTGGCCCGCCAGCCGCCCTCCCACACGGGCTGGATCCGCGGGGTGGGCTATCACGAAAGCGTCGCCGGCGACCTCGATCGAACCTGGCTCGACCGCCACGGGCCCGACGCCCCCGTGCGCATCCAGCATCGCTCCGGCCGCCTGTGGGTGCTCAATTCCGCGGCGCTCGACGCGCTCGCGGCCACCGGCCCCGTGCCGGCGCAGCAGCGGCGACACGGCCGCTTCCTCGACGCCGACCAGTGGCTGCACCGGCTCGCCGGCGCCGCGCCGCCCCCGCTCGACGCGGTGAGCCGGCGCCTGGCCGGCTTCGGCGTCACCGGCGTCACCGACATGACACCGCGCAACGACGCGGCCGCCCTGGCGGTGTTCACGGCGCGCCGGCGCGACGGCTCGCTGCGCCAGCGCCTGCGCGTCGCCGGGCAACTGTCGCTGGATGCCGGGCCCGGCGGGCATGCCGCCGGTCTCGGCGTAGGTGAGACCAAGGTTCACCTCCACGAGACGGCGTTTCCGCCACCCGACGAGCTGCGCCGCACCATCGCCGCCAGCCACCACCGCGACCGCGGCGTGGCCATCCACTGCGTCACCGAAGCGGAGCTCGCGTTCGCGCTGGCGGCGTTCCGCGAGGCGGGGGCTCGCGCCGGCGACCGCATCGAGCACGCCTCGGTCACCCCCCCGCCCATGCTCGACGAGCTCCGGGCGCTCGGCCTCACGGTGGTGACCCAACCGAATTTCGTGGCCGAGCGCGGCGACGTCTATCTCGACGACATAGCGCCGGCAGCGCAGCCATGGCTGTACCGCTGCCGCAGCTTTCTCGACGCCGGAATACCGCTGGCCGGCGGCACCGACGCCCCGTTCGGCGATCCGGACCCGTGGCGCGCCATGCGGGCCGCGGTCACTCGGGCCACGGCGTCGGGCACGGTCCTCGGGGGCCGCGAACGGCTGACCCCGGAGCAGGCGCTGGCGCTGTTCACCGGGCCGGGGGACGATCCCGCCCGCCGGCGCCGGGTCGAGCGCGGCGCCGCCGCCGACCTGTGTCTGCTGGACCGGCCATGGTCGCGGGCGCGGACCGAGCTCACGAGCAAGGCAGTACGGGCGACGTTCTGCGACGGCCGGGTCATCTTCGAGCGCGCCGGATCAGCCGAAGGCTAGCCCTCGATGGCGTCCACCAGCCCCCATTCCAGGGCGCGGCGGGCCGGAATGCGCTTGCCGGTGAGCGCCATGTAGGCGGTACGCTGACGGCCGATGCGGCGGCTGATGCTGACGCAGCCGCCCGCCCCCGGGATCAACCCCATGCGCAGCTCGGGCAACTGGAAATAGGCGTTCTGCGTCGCCACCAGGCGGCCGGCGAAGGCCGGCAGCTCCACGCCGGCGCCGATGCAGGCGCGATGCACGTGAAAGGTGTAGCGGTCGGCGTGCGCTGCCAGGTGACGCGACGGCAGACGCATCATGCGGATCATGTGGGCAGCGGCCGCGTCGCTGCGGGTGCCGAACTCCGCGAGGTCGCCGCCGGCGCTGAAGCACGCGCCGTTGGCCGAGACGTCCACGGCGGCGATCTCCGGATCCATGGCCACCAGCTCGAACGCGCCGGTGAGGGCGTCGCGCATGGGCACCGACATGGCGTTGTGATTTCCGGGATCGTTCAACACGATCTCCAGGCGCTCGCCCTCGCGCCGCAGCAGCACCACCTTCTCCGCCGGACGCGTCGCCGCCCGCGGTTCCCCGCGGTCCGCAAGCCAGGCCGCGAACTCGGCGCCGGCCTGCAGGGTGGCGTACGCGAGGGATTCCAGGGTGAGCGCCTCGTGCACCTCGAGATGGCCGACACTACGCAGCACCTGAACGAGCACCGCGCTGGCCGTCGGATTGTGCCGGATGGTGCTGAGCACCCGGGCGAGCTCCGCCTCGCCGGCCACCCGCACATCCACGATGTCCCGCAGCGGCGCCGCGCCGCCGCGCCCGAATCCCACCACCGGCACCGGCTGCCGCGCAAGCCAGTCGCAGACGCGGCCGAGCCCGGCGGGCGCCTCGCCCTCGAGATCGACCACCAGCACCCGGCGGTTCGCCGGATCCTGCTCGACCCAGCCGGGCTCGAGCGCGAGACCGGCCAGCTCGCGCGGCGAGAGCAGCCGCTCGCTTGGATCATCGGGGCTCACACCCAGTGCCGTTCGCATCCATCAGGGAACGCTCAGCTTAACCGAGTGGCGCCGCTACGCGACACGGGTTCGTCACGGGGTAAACACTCGTATATATTCTCTGCGACCAGAACGACAACCTGATCAGGAGTTGGATCGCATGAAAATCGAGGGACACAAGGCAATCTTCGTTGGCGGCGCCTCGGGCATGGCCCGGGCCACGGCCGAATCCTTCGCCGAGCGCGGCGGATCGGTGGCCATTCTCGATCTCGAGAAATCCGACGGTGCCGCGGTGGCCGAGCAGCTCGCGGGGACGTTTCATCCCTGCGACGTCACCGATTTCAAAGGGGTCGAGAACGTCCTCGACGACGCCGTGAAAGCGCTCGGGGGCGTGCACTTCCTGTGCAACACCGCCGGCGGCGGCGTCGCCAAGCGCACCTTCGGCAAGGACGGCGCCCACCCTCTCGAGGACTTCCAACGCATCGTCGACCTGAACCTGATCGCCTCGTTCAACATCGCCCGCCTGGTGGCGAAGCACATGTCGGAGAACGAGCCCAACGACGACGGCGAACGCGGCGTGATCCTCAACACCGCCTCCATCGCCGCCTTCGAAGGCCAGATCGGCCAGGTGGCCTACTCCGCGGCGAAGGCCGGTATCGCCGGCATGACCCTGACCATGGCCCGGGATCTCGGCAGTCTGGGTATTCGGGCGATGACCATCGCGCCGAGCCTGTTCTCCACCGGGCTGACCGCGGGCATTCCCGACGAGTACTCCACTCAGCTCACCAAGGACGCCGCGTTCCCGCGACGCATGGGGCGCCCCGAGGAGTACGCGCGCATGGCCATCGCCATCTACGAGACCGCGATGATGAACGGCGGCACCGTCAGGGTGGACGGCGGCCAGCGCTTCGCGCCGCGCTGATCCGCGACGGCGTTCCGCCGCTACACCGGCTCCAGCACCACCACCGGTATGCGACGGCTGGTGGCCGCCTGGTAGTCGGTGTAGGGCGGATACACTTCGACCATTCGATTCCACAGGTCCTCGCGCTCGTCGCCCTCGGCGACGCGGGGCCTCACCCGCAGAATGTCCGCACCCACGCGGATCTCCGCCTCGCCGGCGTCGATCAGGTTCAGATACCAGGCCGGGTGTTGGGGCGACCCGCCGCGGGAGGCGATCACCACGTAGTTCCCGCCCACCTTCCGGTAGATGAGCGGGAGCATGATGGTGCGTCCGCTCTTGCGCCCCCGGGTCACCAGCAGCAGCGTGGGGATGGTGCCGGACAGCCCGGTCCCCGCCCGGGACATGTCCCACCAGTGGGCCTGCTCGGGGTCGGTAAGGTAGAGCCGCACGTGATCTGCGACCCACCCCGGCAGCGAGTCCGGAATATCGGCTTCGCTCATGATCCTGCTCCCGTTGCTCAGCCGGCCGAGACGGCGTGGTCTTCCGGCAGGGCGTCGTTGCCGGCGGGGGCCGCGGCCGCTGGGTTCGAGAACACCAGCGCCCCGTCGTCGAACGTCGCCTCGCCGATGAGCTTCTTCTCGACGGCGTAGTCCTGGGTATTGCGCCACGGGTCCCGGTCGCCCTGACGGGGGAAGCGGGACATGGCGCGGCGCATGTAGCCGGCGGAGAAGTCGTCGATCCAGGGCTTGAGCGCCATGTCACGGTCCTCGGGCCGCAGCCGCGGCGTGCACTGGCGCACCCCGCGCGTCTCCATGTGGTTGAGCAGCCGGCACACGAACTGCGAGGTGAGATCCGCGCGCAGGGTCCACGAGGCGTTGATGTAGCCGAACGTCTGCACCAGGTTCGGCACCCCGGTGAACATCATGCCCTTGTACGAGACGGTGTCCGGGAAGCGCACCGGCTCGCCGTCCACGCTCACCGCCACGTCCGAAAGCACCACCAGCTCGAGCCCGGTGGCGGTGACGATGATGTCCGCTTCGAGCTCGTCGCCGGAGGCCAGCCGGAGCCCGCGCTCGGTGAATCGCGCCACCTGATCCGTGACCACCGAGACCCGGCCGGACTTGATGGCCTCGAACAGATCACCGTTGGGGATCAGGCACAAGCGCTGATCCCACGGGTTGTAGCTCGGCGTGAAATGCTGCTCGACGTAGTCTTCGCCCAGCTCCCGGCGCACGCGCTCGAGCAGGGACTGCCTGACCTTCTCGGGGGCCACCCGGGAGCGGCGGTAGAAGAACCGCTGCAGGGTCGCGTTCTTCCACCGGGTGATGGCGTACGCCCAGCGCTCGGGCAGCACCCGGCGCAGCGCGTTGGCGATGGCATCGCGGTCGGGGCGCGCCACCACGTAGGTGGGCGAGCGCTGCACCATGGTCACCCGGGCAGCGTTCTCCGCCATCGCGGGCACCAGCGTCATGGCGGTGGCGCCGCTGCCGATGACCAGCACCCGCTTGCCGGCGTAGTCGAGATCCTCGGGCCAGAACTGGGGATGCACCACCTGGCCGCAGAAATCGGCCACGCCCTCGAACTCCGGATCGTGGCCCTTGTCGTAGCTGTAGTAGCCGCCGCACATGAACAGGAAGTTGCAGTGGAACATCACGCGCTCGCCGTCCTCGCCCTGCTCGGCTGCGACGACCCAGCAAGCGTGCTCGCTCGACCAGTCGGCGGCGACCACCCGGTGACGGAAGCGGATCCGCTCGGTAATGCCGTATTCTTCCGCGGTCTCGCGTACGTACTTGCGGATGGCGGGGCCGTCGGCGATGGACTTGGCTTCGCGCCAGGGCTTGAAGCTGTACCCCAGCGTATGCATGTCGCTGTCGGAGCGGATTCCGGGATAACGGAACAAATCCCAGGTGCCGCCGATGGCCTCCCGGCCCTCGAGCACGACGAAGGACTTGTCCGGACAGCGCTCGCGCAGATGGCACGCGGCCCCGATTCCCGAAATGCCGGCGCCGACGATGACCACGTCGTAGTGATGCATGGTTGCGAGCCTCCTGCGGCGACGGCTTACCCGTCCCTGCCGGCAATCCTCGCACGTTTGTCAGCGCGGTGGGAACTCCCCGTCCCGTGTGGTCACGGCGCCGCCCAGCCCGCCATGGCGGCGCTGCGCTGGCGGTGCACGTCCGGTGACCCCAGATACGTCTTGTCGAACACCGCCCGCTTCACCCAGATGTGCAACGGGTATTCCCAGGTGTAGGCGATACCGCCGTGGGCCTGGGTCGCCTCGCGGCCCGCGTGCACGAAAGCGTCCGTGATGTGGGCCTTGGCGATGGCCGCCATGCGCGCCGACTCCTCGGGCACGGCATCGAAGGCGTGGGCCGCGTACCAGTAGAGACCGCGCGCCGGCTCCACCTCCACGGCCAGGTTGGCGAGCTGATGCTTCAGGCCCTGGAAGCTGCCGATGCGCCGGCCGAACTGCTCGCGCTCGAGCGCATAGTCCACGGCCATGTCGAGGGCGCGCCGGGCGCCGCCGAAGGCATCGGCCGCCAGCAGCACGAGGCCGGCATCACGCAGGCGCGCTCCGGGCATGTCGAGAGGCGCGCACGGCGTCGACTCGAAGGTGACGTGTGCAGTCCGGCGGGTGGCGTCGAGGCAGGGCAGGGTCTGAACCGATACCGTCTCGCCGGGCTCGGTCACCAGCACCAGACCACCACCGGCCACCCCCGCCACGATCACGTCCGCCCGTTCCGGGTAGAGCACGTGGTGCTTGGTCCCGCGCAGCGTCTCGCCGGCCGCCAGGCGCCATTCGTCCGGCTGCCACCGGTTGTCCCCCTCGCCCAGCGCCACCGTGGCGACCGCCTCGCCCGAGGCCAGCCGCGGCAACCACTCGGCCTTCTGCTGTTCACTGCCGCCTTCGGCGATAGCGATGGCGGCCAGCCAGTGGCCCGGCATCGGCCCCGGCGCGCCGTAGCGACCCAGCACCTCGGCCACCACGGCGGCGTCGAGCAGGCCGAGACCGACGCCGCCGTGGGCCTCCGGCACCGGGAGGCCCGGCACCCCCATCGCCGCGAGCTCGTGCCACAGCGCCGGGTCGAAACCGTCGTCGCCGTCCACCACCTCCAGAAGACGGGCACTGTCGAGGCGTTCCTCGAGCAGACGCTCCACCGTGTTCTGCAGGGCCAGTTGCTCCTCGCTCAGCTCGAATCTCACGTCATGCCCCCGTCAACGCTCGCGTGGCAGGCCCAGCCCGCGCTCGGCGATGATGTTGCGCTGGATGTTCGAGGTGCCGCCGGCGATGGAGACGCCGAGCGAGCCGAAGAACTGGTTCATCCAGCGCTCGTGGCCCACCTTGTGCCCGCGCTGATAGACAGGCAGGAGCAGGCTGTCGTCGCCGATGAGCTCCTGTGCCACGGCGGCGATCCGGTGGCCGATGTTGGTCACCACCAGCTTGTTCATGTAGGTGACCATACCGGGGTCGCTGCCGTTCAGGTTCATGCTGAGCTGGCGGTAGGTGGAAAAGCGGTGGGCCTCGAGATAACCCTCGATCTCTGCGAGCCGGCCCCGGATCACGGGATCCTCGATGGCGGGGCGGCCGTTGCGCACGGTGCCGCGCGCCAGCGCCACCAGCTTGTCGAACTGATCCAGGTAATTCTCGAGGCCGCCGATACTGGTGCGCTCGTGCTTCAGGGTGGTCCGGGAGACCTGCCAGCCCTCGCCGCGGGCGCCGACGATCCAGTCCGCAGGCGTGCGGGCGTCATCGAAGAACACTTCGTTGAACCCACTCTGGCCGGTGACCATCTTCAGCGGCCGGATGGTCACGCCCGGCTGCTCCAGATCGAGCAGCAGATATGAGATGCCTTCGTGCTTGGGCGCATCCGGCTCGGTGCGCACCAGCGCGAACATGTATTGGCAGTTCTGCGCGTTGCTGGTCCAGATCTTCTGGCCGTTGATCACCCACTCGTCGCCCACCAGCTCGGCGCGGGTGCGCACGGAGGCCAAGTCGCTGCCGGCCCCGGGCTCGCTGTAGCCCTGGGCCCAGTCCACCTCGCCGCGAATCGTGGGGGGCACGAATTTCTCCTGTTGCCAGCGCTCGCCGCGCTCGAGCAGCGTGGGCACCAGCATCCCCACACCGATGCCGGCGGGCTCCATGGGCGCGCGGGCGCGCGCGAACTCTTCGCTGATCACCTGACCGCGCAGAATGTCCAGCGGCTGCTCGCTGCCGCCCAGGCGCTTGGGGATGTTGCGGAAGAGATACCCGCGCTCCGTCGCCCGGGCACGGAATTCGCGCACCCGCTCCGGGTCGTTGCGGTATTCCACCGACCAGTGATCCTCCAGAAACCCCCGCACCTGCTCGCGGAACGCTTCGTACTCGGCGCCGTAGCTCAGATCCATGAGTACCCCCTCAGGCCAGATCCGGGTGATATGACGCCAGTAGGTCTTCGCGCTCCGCCTCCGGAATGGGGATCGGGCGCCGGGCATCGATGTCGAACGCCAGGGTCACGGTCTGCATCACCGCGCACAGCTCGCCGGACTCGGCCTGGAAGATCCAGCGGGTGGTGCTGTGCACCTTGTCGTGAATCAGGGTATGGGCCTGATACGACACCACGCTCTCCCCCTGCCGCGGCAGCCGTACCTGAACCTGGCGACTCTCCATCATGGCCCAGCCGAGAAGCAGCCCGTCCCGGGTGCGGAAGTTGTTGTCCCGCATCGGCTTGTTGGCGTCGCGGCGGATGCCGTGCACCACCATGAACAGGGTGTTGGAGTCGTCGATGCGCAGGAAGCCGGCCTCGTCACACCACTCCGGGGTCAGAAGCAACGGCTGGGCGTTCAATCGCAGGCCGCGCCGCTCCAGCGCCGCCATGGAGACGTCGGTCCGGGGCGGATCCAGGGACAAGGTCCGGGGCTGGGCGTATCCGGGAATCGCGACCGTCTCCGCGCTTGCGCGCGCTCGCGCCTCGGCAGGAATCCTGCGGGGGCGGCGCGAGCCGCGTTCCTGGAGCTCCACATCCTGGACGAAGGTCGCGGCCACGGCCTCGGTCGCACGATTCACGAGCTCGAGATACACCCGCAACGACGTTTCGTGGGCGTCCAGAACGCCGCCGCGCACGGCCAGGGGCGCCCCTTCGAGCTGCTCGTTGTGGTAGCGGATGTAGACGTCCGGGAACCCCAGCACGTCCGGCCCGCTCTCCAGGTAGTCCGAGCCCATACCCAGCTCGTGCAATAGCCGGCCCGAAGCACGCTGGGCGTTGATGGAGTAGTACCGGGTGTTCATGTGGCCCAGACCGTCGATCTGGTCGGGGGTCACCGTCGATTCCCAGAGATGGTGGAGCTCGCTCATCGGATGAACCTCGCGGATGAAAAGCCGATCAAGATAGCAGGCGAGCCGGGCGCAGCGGAACCGGCGCTCACGACCGCTCGGATTTCCGGCGCATGCGCTCGGCAATGTCGGCGACCGCCCGGCGCTGATTGTCCGCTTCCAGCGCGAACAGACGCCGGCGTCGGTCGGCTTCCTGCTCCGCGGCGGTCAGGTTTTCCTTGATCAGCCCCAGCAGCGACCCGGGAATGCGCACCATGCGCGCCGCCACCTCAAGGACGTGGGCGCGCAGCTCGGCGGCGGGCACGACCTCGTTGACCATGCCCCACGCGTGCGCCTCTGCGGCGGTGAGTTTCTCGTTGAGATAGTAGAGCTGGCGGGTGCGTGCGGTGCCGATGATCTGCGTCCAGAACAGCGAGCCGCCGTAATCACCGGACAGCCCGTTGGCCGAGAAACTGGCCGAGAACACGGCGTCGTCGGCGGCGTAACGCAGATCGCACGCGCCCGCCAGGCTGCAGCCGGCACCCACGGCCGGCCCGCCCACCATGGCGATGGTGGGCTTGGGCATGGTGTGCAGCAGCATCGGCGCATGCATGTCGAACCGGTCGAGATCATCCGCGGTGGTGCCCGGAGCGGCCCCCATCGGCCGGTCGTCGCCCTCCGGCCGCTTGATGCCGCCGTCCTTGATGTCGCCCCCGGCGCAGAATCCGCCGTGGGCGCCCTCCGGAGCCGCTCCGGTGAGCACCACGATCTTGGCGTCCGGATCGGCGGCCATCGCCTGCACCGCTTCGTCGAGCGCTTCGATGAGCTCGCCATTGAGCGCATTGCGGCGATGCGGTCGATTCAGAGTGATGAGGCCGATGCGATCGGTGACTTCCGTGCGGACCACCGGCTGGTCCGGCCCTGTGCTGGGCGATTGGCTCATGTTCGCATCCTCGTTCGAATCAGGGTCTCCGCGCCGGACGCGGAGTTAAACTTATCTAAACGATATCGGGATAGCGGCCGAAATTCAAAGACACCTCGGGCCACGCGGTGCCTCAGCGCTGGTCGAGCGTTCCATCCTCTGCGGCGTCCTCCTCGTCCAGCATCATGGCCGTTCTGGCATCACGCTCGATGGTCCGGCTGCCCCACAGAAACGCGATGGAGCACAGCACCATGGCCACCGGCACGATGAGCATGGCGTAGCGGATGGCTTCCTCACCGTACACCGGCTTCAGGGCATCGCTGATGGCGCCGATGATGAGCGGTCCGAGCCCGGCGCCCACCAGGTTGATGCAGATGAAGCTCACCACCGACATGAACGCCCGCATGCGCGGCCGCACGATGGCCAGCCCCGCCGCCACGGACGGCGCGGTCACGGTGCCGGCCAGGATCGCGTAGACGAGCATCATCGCCACCGCGACGTAGGTCGACTCCACCGTGAGCACCGCCAGCGACAGCGGCACACCCACGGCGGCCGCGCCGGCACAGAACAGCAGATACCAGCGCTTGCCGTTGCGCGCCAGCCAGTCGCTGGCGGGCCCGCCGATCAGGCTCGCGACGATGGCGCCGCCCCCGGACGAGAGCCCGAACCACAGCCCCATCTCGGAGGGCGTCATCTCGTGGACGCGGATGAGGAACGTGGGCAGCCACAGAAGCCACGCCTGGAAGGAAATCTGCAGCAGCGACTTGCCCACCACCAGCGCCGGGAACGTGGGAATGGTGAACAGGTACCGCAATGTGCGGCCGATGGTTTTGCTGTCCTCGTCCACCTTGCCGCGGGTCGCCTCGCTATCGTACGTCCCGCGCACCGGCTCGGGAAACGTCAGCCAGATCACCGCCGCCAGCACCACGCCGGGCAGCCCCATGATCACGAAGGCGGTGCGCCAGCCGAAAGCGTCGTTGATGACCCCGGCGAGGAACGAGCCCAGCGTGATGCCGACGCCGGTGCCGACGAGGATGAAGGCGATCGCGGTAGCGCGCCGATTCTCCGGGTACATGTCCGCGATCATGGACATGCTCGCCGGATTGGCCGCGGATTCCCCGGCAGCCACGCCGATGCGGGCGAGCAGCAGATGCACGAACTGCGTGGCCGCGCCGCACAGCGCCGTGGCGGTGCTCCAGACGGCCACGGCCACGGCGAGCAGATTGCGGCGATTGCCCCGGTCGGCGTAACGCCCCACGGGAACGGCGGCCAGGGCGTAGAACGCAATGAAGGCGAGCCCGCCGAGCAGGCCCATGGCCGTATCGCTCGCCCCCAGATCCTGCTGTATCGGCACCAGCAGGATCGAGAGGATGTAGCGGTCGATGTGGGCGAGCATGGCGATGAGCGCCATGAGCAGCAGCATGTACGCCTTGTATCGGGATGAGAGCGTCGCACGCTGCGGTGCGCCGCTCACCAGCCGGGTCGTGATTCCGCTTTGCGTGCCCGCCAGCTCGGACATTACACCCCCTTGCAGCGGGCCCTGTACCCGCATAACGTAGTTGACGTCGTTAGCTATTACCACACGAGGAGCGAACCCTGTCAAAGCTCGCGCGGGCGGCGCGTTCGTCCTTGACCCCGAAGACACCGCTCATTAGCTTGCAATCGAATGAACGCACCGAACGCCACTCCGCACGTCGAGCGGTTCGCCGCACACGGTCTCTCCCTCACCGCGGACCGCTACGGCGATCCCGCCGATCCTCCGGTTCTCCTCTGGCACGGAGGCGGACAGACCCGGCATGCCTGGGGCACCGCGGCGCGCACTCTGGCTGCGAACGGACGCTGCGCCGTCACCTACGACATGCGGGGCCACGGCGACAGTGACTGGTCGCCGGACGGCCGTTACGGCATCGATCTGTTCGCCGCCGACGTGCGCACCGTAGCGCAATCCTTCTCCCGGTCACCGACGCTGGTGGGAGCATCGCTGGGCGGGCTGGCGTCGCTGGTGGCTGTGGCGGAATCACCCGAGCCCATCGCTGCCGCGCTCGTCCTGGTGGACGTGACGCCGCGGGTGGAGCCGGACGGAGCCTCGCGGATACGCGACTTCATGGCCTCGGGACGCGAAGGCTTCGCCAGCCTCGAAGACGCGGCCGACGCCATCGCCGCATTCAATCCCCACCGCCCGCGCCCGAAGGACCTCTCGGGCCTCCACAAGAACCTGCGCGAAGGGGAAGACGGACGCTGGTACTGGCACTGGGACCCCCGCTTCATCAGCGGTCCCGCGGTCGCCACGCAACCGCGCGGCATGGTCGATCACGCCAGGCTGGTGGCCGCCGCCCGCGCGGTGACCATCCCCACCCTGCTGGTGCGCGGCATGATGAGCGAGATCGTGAGTGAAGAGAGCGTGCGCGAGTTCCGGGAACTGATTCCGCACGCCGAGGTGGTGGAAGTGCAGGACGCCGGGCACATGGTGGCCGGCGACAAGAACGACCGCTTCAACGAAGCCATCATCGGCTTCATCGACCGGAACGCTCCGGACACGCGGTGAACGAACGGCCCCGGGATCGCGCCTAGCCGGGCAGCACCTCGACGATGGACTTGCTGCCGGCATGGCGCAGCACCACCCGCCCGGAGCGCTCCAGGTGTCTCGTCATGTGTGCCTGCGCGGCGTCGCCGTCGCCGGCTTCCACCAGCTGCAGGAGCTTTTTCTCCGAGCGCACGCCGAGCTTTGCGAGGTCGGTGTCGTAGCGTTTTCCGGTGACGTTAAGCAGGTGCGCCTCGACGATGTGGTGCATCACGTTCGCGATCAGCGCCAGCGTCTCGTTGCCGGAGCCCTCCACCAGCTTCAGGTGAAACTGCGCGCTGAAGTGCGAGAAGGCCTCGTGGTCCTCGATGTGCGTCTCCACCTCGTCGAGGAGCGCATGCAGCTCCTTCAGCACCCGCGCGGGGCGTCGCTCCGCCAACAGCCGCACCGACGCCGGCTCGATGATCATCCGCGCCTTGAACACGTCACCCAGGGTAGTGTTCCGCGACTGCAGATAGAGCCCGGCATAGCGCGCCACCAGATCGACCTTGGGCAGGTGTACGCGGGCACCGCCGCGGGATCCCCGCGATACACTGATGAGCTGCTCGGTCTCGAGAATCCGGAACGCCTCGCGCATGGTGGGCCGGGAGATACCGAACTCCTCGATCAGGGCCGATTCCGGCGGCAGGCTGTCGCCTTCGTTGAGCTCCCCGTGAATGATGCGGCGCCGCAGCTCCCGGGCCACCAGCTCGGCCGTCTTCGGCACGCGCACCGACGTCAGCCGGCGACGCGACGATTTCGTGTCCGGTTTCGTTTTCGGCTTGTTGGGCCGTTTCGACTTGTTCGGCGAGGCGTCGCCGGCGCTGGCCTTGGTCATGGAAGGACGATCCTGCGGCTCGTTTGTGCATTTATACCAGAATTGCAGCGCCGCAGCGTTGCGCGGCTGCCCCCGGCATTAATATAGTTAACTACGTTAGATGCTGACTTGACTGGCTCACCGGTGCTTGCAATGCTGTCGGCCATCGAGACACCCCTACCGACGGCATTCGGAGAACCCTATGGCTGAACAACGAAGCAAGGACGCCAAGGACGCGTTCAAAGTCGACGACAAGCTCGAGAAGGAGTTCGAGTCGGCACTGCAATACGAGCTGAAAGACGAGGACATCGAGCGCGCCAAGCTGCTCATCGGCGTCAACGTGGCCAGCGGTGCCCGCGAGCACTACTCCGAGGCGACGCCGGATGCGCTGCGCAACTGGGCTCAGGGTGCCGGCGACGACAACCCCCTTTACACCGACGAGGAGTACGGCCCCACCACCCGCTGGGGCAGCCAGATCGGACACGGCACCCAGGTGGGCCACATCAAGACGCCCATGCTCGGCGACCCCATGCCCGAAGAGATCAAGAAAGCCACCAAGGGGCTGTTCCGCGGCGTGCACGTGTTCGTCTCCGGGGGCACCTGGGACTGGTATCGCCCGCTGTACGCCGGTGACCGGATCTATTCCTACCACGGCGAGGAGTCGGTGGAAGAGAAACAATCCGAGTTCGCCGGGCGTTCGGTGATCCGGGTGAACCGCAACGTCAATCTCAATCAGCACGGCGAGGTGGTCGGCGTCTACCGGACCCTGCGAGTGGAGACCGAACGCAAGAAGTCGCGGCAGAAAGGCAAATACGCCGACATCGAGCCCGCGAGCTACACCGACGCCGATATCGAGCGCATCGAGCAGATCTACGAGGCGGAGAAGCCCCGGGGCGCGGACCGGCGCTACTTCGAGGACGTGAAAGTGGGCGACGAGCTGCAGCCGATGGTGAAGGGCCCGCTCACCGTCACCGAGGTGATCGCGTTCCACGCCGGCGGCTACGGCTTCGTGCCATACGGGCTCAAGTCTTCCCGGCTCGGATACAAGAACCGCAAGCGCATCGCGCCGTTCTACATCAAAAACGAGCTCGGTGTGTGGGACGTGGCACAACGCCTGCACTGGGATTCCGAATGGGCGAAGGCCATCGGCAATCCCATGGCCTACGACTATGGCGTCATGCGCCAGGCTTGGCTGTACCACTTCGTCTCGGACTGGGCCGGCGACGACGCGTTCATCGAACGGCTGGAGGACTCGATCCGCAAGTTCAACTACCAGGGGGACGCCCAGTTCCTGACCGGTCAGGTGGTGGACAAGCGGGAACAGGACGGTCGCTTCCTGGTGGAGCTCGAGCTGCACATGGTCAACCAGCGGGACGTGGAAACGGCCTACGGCGCCGCCACGGTTTCCCTGCCCTCGCGCGAGGCGGGGCTGCCGCCGCTGCCGCCGGTGCCGGTGGAGCTGCAGCGCGAGGCGGCGCAGATGTTCGCGCGCCACAACGAGCTGCGGGCCGAGAAACGGCGCGGCCGCTGACCCCATGCGCCTCGAGCCGAGGTACCACCCCGCCGCCACGAACCCCCCAGACCACGTCTGGGTGTTCGACGTCGACGGCACCCTCATCGGCTCGATCCGCAGCGACCGGCTGCGGCCCGGTGTGACCGAGCTCGTCCGGCTGCTCGACGCCGGCGGTGCCTCCATGGTGGCGTGGAGCGCCGGCGGCGCCGACTACGCCGGGCGCATGCTCGCGCGCTTCGACATCGCCGAGCGCTTCTGCGCCTGCTACGAGAAGGGCGCCCGCGGCGCCGACGGACGCTACCTCGTCGACCACATGGATGAGCGCCATCGTCCCGGAACGCTGGTGGACGACTATCCCGAGGACGTGCCGCAAATGGGACGGGTGATTCCGGTGCGTCAGTTCCTCGGCGGCAACCCCAACGACGACGGGCTGGCGGCGGCCCTGGAGATCGCCCGGAGCCTGTGCGCCGCCCGCTGATCCCGCCCGGGCACAACGTATTCAAATTATTTACCTCTTTAGCTCCACGACCTATCATTTCCGCATTCAGGACGCGGAGACTCAGCAATGCTCGGACACCTCAAGGTCGTCGAGTTGGCCACCATGGTGGCGGCACCCGCTGCAGCCGGCCTGCTGGCCGACTGGGGGGCCGACGTCATCAAGATCGAGCCCCACGCAGGCGATCCCATGCGCGGCGGCGGCGGCCCGCTGGGCTCCACCAACTTCGATCTGCACAATCGCGGCAAGCGCTCGATGGCCTTGAGCCTGAAATCGCCCGAGGCCAGAGCGGTGATCCTGCGCCTGGTGGAAGATGCCGACCTGTTCGTGACCAACATGCTGCCCGGACAGCTCGCGAAGCTCGAGCTCGACTACCCCAACCTGGCGCCGATCAACCCGCGGCTGGTCTACGGCGAGATCTCGAGCTTCGGACGCGAAGGCCCCGACCGGGATCGCCCCGCCACCGACAACCTGGGCTTCTGGGCGCGCGGCGGCGGCACCTCGCTGCTCACTCTCAAGGGTCAGGAGCCCTTGCCCATCCGGCAGTCCGTCGGCGACCGGATCACCGGGCTGTCCGCTGCAGTGGGCATGCTGGCCGCCGTGCTGGAAGCCATGAAGACCGGCCGGGGGCGTCTGGTGGACACCTCGCTGCTGCGCTCCGCGGTGTGGACGTTCGGCACCGACATGACCAATCAGCTCACCAACGGCCGCGTGGGCAGCAGCAAGGGCCGGCGCGAGCAGGTCATGCCGCTGTCGAACTACTTCAAGACCCGAGACGGGCGCTGGCTGCAGATCCACACCACCATCGCGCAGCTCGCCCCGGCGCTGGACCGGCCGGAGCTGGCGGACGATCCCCGCTGGGCCGATTTCCGCTCGGCACGGGAGAACGGCACCGAGCTGGTGGACATCGTCGACGAGCTGTTCGCCGCGCTGAGCTACGAGGAGGTCACGGCCAGACTGGAAGCCGCGGACGTGCGCTGGGAACCCGTTCAGTCCCCGGCGGACGTGGTCGCCGACCCGCAGGCGCAGGCCGCCGGCTGCTTCACCGAAGTGCCCGACGCCCAGGCCCCCGAAGGCTACGTGCGGCAGGTGGCCAGCCCACCCGCGTTCTACGACGGCGAGACGCCCGCACGGACCGAGCTGCGTCCGGCCCCCGCGGTGGGCGAGCACACCCGGCAATTGCTCCGGGAGCTCGGCTACACCGACGCGGACATCGCCGCCCTGGCCGATTCCAGGGTCATCCCCGGAGCAGCCTGAGCCGGCGCCGCTCCGGGCCTTCACCTACACGGGAACGAGACCATGCAACTGACGCTCACGGAAGAACAGACGCTGATCAAGGATCAGACCCGGGATCTGCTCGCACGACAGGCGGATCCCGAGACCCTGCGTCGCCTCATCACCGACGATGCGCCCTGGCACCCCGAGCTCTGGGCAACCATGGCGGAGCTCGGCCTGCAGGGTGCCGCCATCCCGGAGGCGCTCGGAGGCGTCGGGCTGGGCCTGATGGAGTTGTGTGTGATCAACGAGGAGATCGGCCGCGCCGTGGCGCCGGTGCCCTTCTTCTCGTCGATCTGCATGGCAGCGGAAGCGATCAAACTCGCCGGCAGCGAGACCCAGCAAGCCGAGTGGCTGCCGAAGCTCGCCAGCGGCGAGACGGTGGCCACCCTGGCCTGGGCGGAAGGGTCCGGCGCACCGCCCAGCGGCATGCCGGCCACCGCCCGCAGCGGCGCGGCGATACACGGGCGCAAGTGGCCGGTGCCCGATGCCTCGGTGGCGCGTCTGTGCGTGGTGATCCACGGCGGTGATGCGGGCCTCGAGCTGTCGCTGGTGGACCTGGCGTCGGACCAGGTCGAGCGCACGCGCCTCGAGGGCTTCGATCCGATGCGCCACCACTGCGCCGTCAGCTTCGACGGCGCCCCGTGCGAGCCGCTCACCGGCGCCCCCGGCCACGAGGCTGTGGACGCCCTGTTTCGCCGCCTCGCCGTGATCGAGGCGTTCGAGCAGGTGGGCGGCACCGAGTCGGCCCTCTACATGGCCCGGGATTACACCCTGGAGCGCTACATCTTCGGCCGCCAGCTCGCCTCGTATCAGGCGGTTAAACACAATCTCGCGGACATTCTGGTCATGCTCGAGCTCGCCCGCTCCAATGCGCTCTACGCCGCGGACGCGGTCGAGGCGGAGCGCGACGACGCCCCGCGCGCGGCCGCGGCCGCGCGCATCGGCGCCACCCGCGCCTACGAGCAGGCGGCCCGGGAGAATCTGCAGCTGCACGGCGGTATCGGCTTCACCTGGGAGGCGAACTGTCACTTTCACTACCGCCGGGCACGGCTGCTGGCCTTGAACATCGGCTCGGTGGACGTCTGGAACGACGTGCTCATGGCGGACGCAGCCGCCGCTGCAGTCGAAGCGAATTGAGGAGAAGGATCATGCCGAGCGCGAACGACGACATCACCGCCTGGCGCGAGCAGGTCATCGACTGGCTGGCGGAGCACGCAGCCGAGTACGCCCAGCCCCGGGAATTCTCCGAGCAGGAGCTGGTCCGCCGGAGCAAGGAATGGATCCGCAAGAAGCACGACGCTGGCTATTCCGCCATTGCCGAGCCGGTGGAAGCCGGCGGCGCCGGGGGGACGCCCGAGCAGGCCGCGGTCTTCGCCCGCGAGGAGGCGCGCTATCACGTCCCGACCTTCACCGGCGTGAGCATCGGCTTCGCCATGGCCATGGAAGCCGTCAAGCGCCACGGCACCCCTGAGCAGTACCAGCGTTTCGGCACCCTCACCCACCGCGGCGACATCACCTGGTGTCAGCTCTTCTCGGAACCGGCGGCGGGCTCCGACCTGGCCGCGCTGCGCACCCGCGCGGTCAGGAAAGGCGACAAATGGGTCGTCAACGGCCAGAAGGTGTGGTCGAGCTGGGCGCATCACGCGGACTGGGGCATTCTCATCGCCCGCACCGACCCCACCGTGCCCAAGCACAAGGGGCTCACCTTCTTCGTGGTGGACATGACCTCCCCCGGGGTCGAGGTGCGCCCCATCCGCCAGATCACCGGCCACTCCGATTTCAACGAGACGTTCCTCACCGACGTGGAGATTCCCGACGACTGCCGGATCGGCGCCGAAGGCGAGGGCTGGGCCTGCTGCATGACCGTGCTGGCCACGGAGCGCAACCGCTCGAGCGGTGCGGGAAGCACCGAGCAACGCCACGATTCCGCCATGGCGCTGATCCGCAAGGCGGCCGAGACGCCGCGGGGCGACGGCACGGCGCTGGACAGTGCGGCGGTGCGCGCCCGCCTGGCGGACTTCTACGTCCGCGAACGCGGTCTGGACAACTTCAGTCAGCGGCTGCGCGGAATCCTCGCCGACGGCGGCGCGCCGCCGGCCACCGTGGCCATGATGAAGCTGGTCTCGGCCACGCAGATGCAGCAGAGCAATGCGTTTCTCATGGACGTGGACGAGTACGAAGGGCTGTTCTCGGCGCCCGGGCACGACCGCGACCCCATCTTCTACGAGTACCTGTGGTCAGCAGCCATGCGCATCGCCGGCGGCGCCGACGAGGTGCTCCGGAATCAGCTCGCCGAGCGTGCCCTGGGGATGCCGGGCGAAATGCGCGCCGACAAGGGCGTACCGTTCAACGAGCTGCCCGGCTGAGGGCGTGCGGCGGGGGCGCTACGCGCCCGCCTGCTCGAGGTCGCCGAACAGCTCCTTCACGCCCACGGCGCTCACCTTGAGCGACGGCGTGCGCGGCAGCTCGTCCACCGCCTTGAACGCTACCGGCACCGAGTACGCGGTCATCCGGCTGCGAATCCACTCGGCGAGCTCGTCGTCTGTGGGCGCCTCGGCGCCGGGGGCGAGCTCGAACGCCGCCACCGGCACCTGCCCGAGACGCCGGTCGTCGAGCCCGACCACGGCGGCCTCCTTCACCGCCGGGTGCGACTCGAGCACGTCGGCCACGTCCCCGGGGATGATCTTGAACCCGCCGCGGATGATGGCATTGTCGGCACGGCCGAGTATGTAGAGGAAGCGATCTTCGTCCAGCCGGGCGAGGTCGTTGGTGCGCACCCAGGTCTTGCCGTCCTCGATCTGCCCGCCGCGCAGCTCCAGCAGTCCGGCCTCGCCGGTGGGCAGTTCCTCGAACGACTCCGGGTGGACCACGCGGGCGTCGATGCCGTCGTGGACCCGGCCCACGCTGCCGCGCTTGGTCTCCCAGTGGGCCTTGAAATCCTTGTAGCTCCAGCCGGCCACGCCGCCGGCGAACTCGGTGGCGCCATAGTTGCCGAGCACCGGGATGCCGTAGCGCGCCATCACCTCGTCGGCGAGCTCCGGCGGCAGCGGCGCGGTGCCGGAGCGCAGCGCGATCAGGCTCGAGAGGTCTTCTTTCGGAATGTCGGCGTCGAGGATCATCCTGAGCGCCGTGGGCACCGCGCTCGCCACCTTCGGGCGGTGGCGCTTCACCGCGTCGTGCCAGCCCTCCACGCTGAAGCGCTCGAGCAGCACGCCCTTGCGGCCGGCCAGGGCATTGCCGGCGACCCCGAAGATGCCGGAGATGTGTACGAACGGCATCTGCTGAATGGTCACCCCCGAACGCAGCTTCGGCGGATCGTCCGGGCTGCGGTCCTTCTCGTAGACCATGGCGTCTTCGAGCGCCTTCTCGAGGGTGCGGCGCCGCAGCGGGATTCGCTTCGGGGTGCCGGTGGTGCCGCTGGTGAGCATCTGTATGGCGACGCCGGTGAACGGCTCGTGGAAAGGGCCGTCGCCGAGGCGGTCGCGCCCGGGCAGGGTCTGCACACAGTCGTGGCCGATGGCATCCAGCGAGATGGCCACCGAGCCGAGGCGGTCCGCCAGCTCGGCGACCCCGGGATGCGCCCAGTCCTCCCGATCGGCGATGATGGCGCGGGTGCGCAGGGATTCGAGCTCGGCGAGGTACTTCTCGCGGGGCTGCATGGGATTGACGGTGACGATGCACCGTCGGGAGATCAGCATGGCCACGATGGCGGCGTAATGCGGTGGCCGGTTGCGCAGCAGCATGGCCACGCCCTCGTCCTCGCCGATACCGGCAGCGTCGAGAATGCCGTTGATGCTGTCGATCACCCGGGTCAACTCGCCCCAGGTGATCCAGCGCTTCTCGAACTCCAGGGCCTCGGCCTCGGGCTCGAGCCTGAAAACGCCATCGAGTTGCTTCGCAATGTCCACGGTCGGTCTCCCTGTGCTCGCGGGCACAAGCCTAAGGCATACCTATATACTGATCAACGTAGTTAGAGGAATCCCTCGGCTACGTCAGCACCTCGACGATGGACTTCGCGCCGTAGCGCTTCAGGATGATGCGCCCGGAGCTCTCGAGGTGCGCGCGCAGGTGGGCCTCCGCGCCCTGGGCGTCGCCGGCTTCCACCAGTTCGAGCAGCCGTCTCTCCGAGGCCACCCCTTTGCGCGCCAGCTCGGGCTCGTACCGTTGCCCCACCGCGCTTTCGAGGTGCGCCTGCCAGATGTGGTGCATCACGCGGCCGAGCAGGCTGAGCGTTTCGTTGCCCGAGCCTTCGATCACCCGGGTGTGAAATTCCGCGGCGTGCCGGGAATACGCCTGCGCATCCTCGATCTGGTCCTCGACGTCCTCGATCAGCGCTTTCAGCTCGGCGATGGCCCGCGCCGGACGCCGCTCGGCCATCAGCCGCGCGGCCGGCGGCTCGATGAGCAGCCGCGCCTCGTAGACGTCGCCGAGCATGGTGTCCCGCGACTGCAGGTAGAGACCGGCATAGCGCGCCACCACGTCCACGTCCGGCAAGTGAACCCGGGCGCCGCCCCGCGACCCCCGGGAGACGCTGATCAGACGCTCGGTCTCGAGGATGCGGAACGCCTCGCGCATGGTGGGCCGCGACACCTCGAACTCCTCGATCAGTGCCGACTCGGGGGGCAGACTGTCGCCCTCGGCGAGCTCGCCCCGGACGATGCGGCGACGCAGCTCCCGCGCGACCAGCTCCGCCATCTTGGGCACCCGCATGGAGGAAGGGGACTTGGCGTTCATCAGCTTACGATCCTTTTTTCGCCGTCACCCCAGTACTGATCCCGGAGGCGACGCTTGAGCAACTTGCCGGTGGGCAGGCGCGGCAGCTCGGAGGCGAAATCGACGCTGCGGGGGCATTTGTATTTCGACAGATGCGCCCGGCAGTAGTCGATCAGCGTCAGTTCCATCTCGGGGCCCGCCTTGGCGGGGTCGAGGAGCTGCACCACGGCCTTCACCTCCTCGCCGTAGTCCGGATGCGGCACGCCGATCACCGCCACGTCGAGCACCTCGTCGTGCCCCGTGAGCAGGTTCTCCGCCTCCTGGGGGTAGATGTTCACCCCACCCGAGATGATCATGTGCGATTGCCGGTCGGTGAGGAACAGATACCCCTGATCGTCCAGATAGCCCATGTCCCCCAGGGTGTGCCAGCCCCGATCGTTGTAGGTTTCCCGGGTTTTCTCCGGGTCGCCGTGGTACTCGAAATCCGCGCCGCCCTCGAAGTAGACGATACCCACCTCGCCCGGGGGCAGGTCCTCGCCATCCTCCCCGACCACGT
Source organism: Pseudomonadota bacterium (assembly GCA_048621375.1). Classification (GTDB taxonomy): domain Bacteria; phylum Pseudomonadota; class Gammaproteobacteria; order Pseudomonadales; family Azotimanducaceae; genus UBA7803. The sequence goes on from JBMCWS010000012.1 coordinate 30,188, forward strand.
GGATCTGCCCCTGAATCGCCCTGCCCACGGTGCCCGGATGCTCGAGCCACTCCTCCGGGCCGCACGCCACGAAGCCGCCCCCTTCGCTGCCGGCGTAGTACTCGTGAATGATCGGCCCCCACCACTCGAGCATGGCCTGCTTGACGTCCACCGGGCAGGGGGCGGCGGCGTGGATCACCGCTTCCAGGCTCGAGACATCGTAACGCGCCCGCTCCTCCGCCGGCAGCTTCAACATGCGTACGAACATGGTGGGAACGAACTGTGCCCGATTGACCCGGTAGCGGTCGATGTATTCCAGGGCGCGGGCGGCGTCGAACCGCCGCATGAGCACCACCGTGCCGCCCAGGCGCTGCACGGCAAGGCTCCAGGCCAGCGGCGCGGCGTGGTAGAGGGGCGCCGGACACAGGTAGACGGTGTTCTCGTCGAAGCCGTACAAGCCTGCCATGAGCAGGCCGAGAGGATTCGGCTCGCTGTCGGCGGCGCGCGGCTCCAGCGGCCGCAGAATGCCCTTGGGCCGGCCGGTGGTGCCTGAGGAATAGAACATCAACTCACCCTGCAGCTCTTCCTCGAGGGGCTCATCCGACATCGCCGCGAGCCCCTCCTCCAGGGAGCGGAAGCGGCCGTGTGGGCCGCCGAGGGTCCAGCGGGAGACGCCCGCGTCCAGAGCGGCATCCAGCTCCGCCGCCACCTCGCCCACCCCCGGCGAGATCAGCAGCCATTTCGCCATGCAGTCCTCGACGATGTAGCGCGCCTCGTCGGCGGTGAGGTGCCAGTTCACGGGGGTCAGGTAGAGACCCGAGCGCAACGCCGCCCACGCCACCACCAGGGTATCCGGCAGATTCTCGGTCATGACGGCGATGTGGTCGCCGAACGCCAGGCCTTCGCTGCGCAGCAGCCGCGCGCAGCGAACCGAGCGTCGGTCCAGCTCCGCGAACGTCATGACGGTATCCGTCTCGGCATCGATGAGCGCGGGTTTGTCTCCCTGTTGCGCTCCATGCTCGGCCAGTTTGCTCATGCTTTCTCCTGTGCGGACTCCAATCGGGCCCGGAGCTCGAATTTCTTCACTTTCCCCGACGCCGTCCGCGGCAGGTCCGCCACCACTTCGAGGCGTTCGGGCGTCTTCTGGCGGGCGACCTGACGGGACGCGAAATGCGCCTGCACGTCCTCCAGCGACAGCGCGGCCCCGGGCTGAACGATCACGTAGGCGCACACTTTCTCCCCGAGCCGCGCGTCGGGCATGGCGGTGACGGCCACCTCCTGCACGCTCGGATGGGTGATCAGCAGGTCTTCCACCTCCTTGGACGCGATATTCTCGCCGCCGCGGATGATGATGTCTTTCTTGCGGTCGGTGATGGTGAGGTACCCGGCTTCGTCCAGGCGCCCGATGTCGCCGGTTCGAAACCACCCGCGCGCGTCGAATGCGTCGGCATTGAACTCGCGCTGCCGGTAACCGAGAAACTGATCCGGACCGATCGAGAGGATCTCCCCCTCGCGTCCCGGCGGCAGATCCTCGCCATCGTCGTCCACGATGCGCACGGCGCACCCGGGCAGCAGCGTGCCGTCGGTGTTGATCCGCTTCTCGAGCGGCTGCGCCGGCTCGCCGCCGGAGATGGTGGGATGCTCCGTCGAGCCGTAGCTGCGATAGGTGACGATGCCCCGGCGCTCGCACCGCTCCACCACTTCGGCGGGCACGCTGGCGGCGCCGAGCAGATAGTTGGTCAGGCTCGAGATGTCGTAGCCACCGGCGTCAGCGGCGTCGAGCAGCGAGTTGATGAAGTACGGCGTGCCGGACGAGGACGTCACCCGGTAACGCTCGATCAGGCTCGCGGCGGCCTCGGCGTTCCAGGCATCCATCAACACCGACTCCGCGCCGGTGAAATACAGGCGCAGAATGCCCAGCACCCCGGCGATGTGGCCGGCCGGCCACGGCGACAGCACCACCGGTGTGCCGTCGTCGCCGTCGCCCTGCCCGCGGCTGGCGCGCAGCTCCGCGTGCAGGGAATTGTGGGAATGCAGCACGCCTTTCGGCGCGGACGTGGTGCCGGAGGTGAAGACCATCAGCGCCACGTCGTCCGGATCCAATTCCGGCTCGGGAAAGCCCGGATCGGAGGACGCCGCGAGAGCGTCCCAGCCGACCGCGCCCTCGGGCGCCTCGCCGATGATCACCACGTGCTCCAGCGAGGCGGGCCGTTCGATGGCGCGCAGCCGCTCGAGATAGTCGATGTTGCGCCAGCGGTCGGGCATCACCAGCATCCGCGCGCCGCTCTCCTCGAGGATGTAGCTCACCTCCGCGGGCCCGTAGATGTGGATGACTGGCAGCACCACGGCGCCGAGGAGCATGGCGGCCTGGAACATCAGGTTGCCTTCCACCCAGTTCGGTACCTGGATCGCCACCACGTCGCCGGGTCGGATGCCCAGGTCGTACAACGCACCCGCCAGGCTGCGGGCCCGGCCGTAGAGCTCGTCCGCGGTCAGCTCCCGAATCCCGCTCCCGCTGTAGAAGACGGTGCGGTGGTGCTTGAACTGCTCGTGGCCCGCGGCCATGGTCTCCGGGAAGGTCGCGCTCCCGTAGTAACCTTCGGCGTACCAGCGGCGCACCAGGGCGCCGCGCGCGCCGTCAGGGTCGAACAATCCGGACAAAAGGGCACCTCCTCGTTCGCCGACATCGTCATCGGCAGGAATTCCGCCAGAAAACCAGTCTACTTATTTCAATGTTCGCGATAAATGCGCAACCCGCAGCGCCGTTCCCGCGGCTGCCCTACAAACATCTAACTACGTTGACTGACTAAATATATTACGGCTACGATGCATTTTGTAACTCAATCCATAAATGGGGGAGCCGATGCGACTGCGAGTACCGGGCACCATGCTGGCTGCAGTGGCAGCCATGGGAATTCAGGATGTTTCCGCGGCGGCGAGCGAAGGCGGCGCCATCGAGGAAGTGGTCGTAACGGCGCGGAAGCGCGCAGAGAGCCTGCAGGACGTGCCGGTGGCGGTATCGGCGTTCTCCCAGCAGGAGCTCGAGAGTCAGTCGATCCAGGAATTCGTCGACCTGAACGCGCAGACCCCCGGGGTCTACATCCGTCAGGTCCAGGCGGACCCGAGCGCCGCGCTCATCGACATTCGCGGCATGAGCCAGGCCGACACCCTGCTCACCACCGATGCCTCCGTGGGCGTCTACGTGGACGGGGTCAATCTGCCGCGCTCCCAGGGGCTCAACGCCAACATCTTCGACCTCGAACGGGTCGAGGTGCTCAAGGGGCCCCAGGGCACGCTCTACGGCCGCAACACCACCGGCGGCGCCATCAACCTGATCACCCGCAAGCCCGACTACGCCGGCTGGCACGGCTACGTCGAGGGCGCCGCGGGCAACGAGAGCTACACCCAGTTCTCGGGTGCCGTGAACGTTCCCATGGGCAATACCGCAGCGGCCCGGCTCGCCGTGCAGAAAACCGACCAGGACGGCTGGGGCGAGTCCACCACCACCGGCAACGAGCTCTACGACCAGGACGAGCTGTTCGTACGCGGCTCGTTCATGGCCGATCCCACCGACCGGCTGAACATCCTGCTGCAGGCGGACTACCTCGACGTGGACGAGGGCGGCGCCGCCGAGAAGCTGCTGCAGCCGGGCGGCAACCCGCTCGATCCCGACAACGAGCTCCCGGTGACCGCGTCCATCGCGGCGGGCGTCGAGCTCGGGGTGCTGAACCCTGCCGACATTCCCAGCGCCCAGAACCCCACGGGCGGCCCCACCTTCGGGCCCGGGCTCGTGGCCGGCTATCAGGCCTTCTCGGAGTACGCCGGCGGCGATCCACTCGAGACCGGCTCCGACGCCGACGTCTACTCCGAGGCCGAGCTCTGGGGCGGCGGGCTCACCGTCAGCTACGACCTCACCGACTACGTGCAGGTGAAGTCCATCACCGGGTACCGCAACTGGGAGACCCAGCGCCTGATCGACCTGGACGGCTCGCCGTTCACCATCCTGCATCCGGAGCTCGCGGTGGACGCGGACTTCTTCTCCCAGGAGCTCCAGCTCGTGGGCGCGAACGCCGACTTCGACTGGGTGCTGGGCGGCTTCTACAGCCACGAGGAAGGCACCGACGGCAGCGTCACCAGTGCGCTTCCCGCAATCAACCCGGCGAACCCCAACGTTCTCGATGGCGACGTCACCAACAAGAGCTGGGCGGTCTTCGCCCAGGGCACCTACGCGGTCACCGACCGGCTCGACGTGACCGCGGGGCTGCGCTACACGGAGGAGAAGAAAGAGCTCGACTCCTTCAACCGCACCTTCAATCAGCTCACCCAGCAGTTCGATTGCTCGCTGCCACCGGGCGGCGTGCCCATCGAGCAGTGCCAGGCCAGCTTCTCGGACACCTTCAGCGATCCGTCCTGGCTCCTCTCGGCGGACTACCAGCTCACGCGGGCCTCCATGGTCTACGCCAGCGTCTCCCGCGGCTTCCGCGGCGGCGGTCAGAACATTCGCGGCGGCACCGACCCGGCCTCGTTCACCTCGTTCGAGCCGGAGACGGCCACCACCTACGAGGCCGGGTTCAAGGGGGATCTGATCAACTCCATGCTCCGGCTGAACGCAGCCGCGTACTACACGGACTACGAGGACGTGCAGCGCTCGATCATCATTCCGGGCTCCGGCAGCAACGTGATCACCGTGCTCACCAACGCGGCCAAGGCCGAGATCCAGGGCTTCGAGGCCGAAGCGTGGCTATACCCCACCGACAGCCTGACCTTCTTCGCCACCGCCGGCTACACCGACTTCGAGTACGACGAGTTCGACTCCCTCGCCCAGGACGGCAGCACGGTGGTGGACCGCTCCGACGAGGAGATCGCCACACCGGAATGGCAGGCCAGCATCTCCGCCCGCTACAGCCGGCCAATCGGCAGCAACAACTTCCTCGCCCAGGTGGACTACGCCTGGCAGGACGACATCGTGCTCGCGCCGGAGTCCACGGTGGCCGACGAGGTCACGCAGCCGGACTACGGGCTCTGGAACGCGCGCCTCGAGTACCAGCTCATCGAGCAGGGCCTCACCTTCGCGCTGTGGGGCAAGAACCTCTCGGACGAGGAGTACTTCGTAACCTCCACGGACTTCTCCGGCAACATCGGCCACACCATCGGCGTGGTCGGCAAGCCGCGGTCCTACGGGCTCACCGTCAGCCTGGATTTCGGCGACGAGTAATCCCACCCTCCACTTCCGGGCGGCCTGCTGACCTCCAGCCGGCCGCTCGGAAGTCCACACAGCAGCCCTGTTCATGCTCTCGAAACGCACCCTAGCCGCGTATTCCGCGCCGGCGCTGCCCATCGCCGCCTTCGCCACCCCGCTGGCGATCTACGCGCCGCCGTTCTACGCCACCGACATGGGCCTGGGGCTCAGCGCCGTGGGCACCATCTTCATGGTGGCGCGCTTCTGGGATCTGTTGAGCGACCCGATGATGGGCGTGCTCTCGGACCGATTCCAGTCCCGCTGGGGCCGCCGGCGGCACTGGATGGTGTTGAGCATCCCGCTGCTCCTGGTGGCCACCGCCCTGGTGATGTTTCCCAACCATTTTCCCGGAACCACCGGCAACGAATGGTATCTGCTGGGATCGCTGTTCCTGCTGTACGCCGGCTTCACGCTGCTGACCATCTCACACATGGCGTGGGGCGCGGAACTCACCGACGACTACCATCAGCGCGCCCGGGTGCAGGGGTGGCGGGAGTTCTCGCACCTGTTCTCCATGGCGCTGGTGCTGCTCATTCCCGCCGTGCTCGAGCAGACCGGCAACGCCCTGTCGAATACCCTGAAAATGAACGCCATGGGCGTGTACGTCCTGATTCTCACGCCCGTGGCGGTGCTGGTGGCCGTGACCCTGGTGCGCGAGCGCCCCGTGCGGCCCTCGACGCCGGTAGGGTTCACTCGCGGACTGCGGGTGCTGGCCGGCAATCCGTACATGGTCCGGATTCTCGCCGCCGACCTGCTCATCCACATGCCGGGCGCGGTTCGCGCGTCGGTGTTCATCTTCTACGTCAGCGCGGTCATCGGGCGGCCGGAGTGGTCGGCGGTGATCATGCTCTCCTACTTTCTCGCCGGACCGCTGGCAGTACCGGTCTGGATCCGGCTGTCGCAGCGGTTCAGCAAGCACAAGGCCTGCGCCCTCGGCGTGCTGCTCCACGTGATCGTCACGCTCTCGTATCTGATTCCCGGGGAAGGCGATGCGCTGTTGTTCGCCATCCTGTTCTTCCTGTCCGGCGTCGTCTACGCGGGGGTGCCGTTTCTGCTGCGCGCCATGGTGGCCGACGTGGTGGATCACGACCGCCTCGAGACCGGGCAGGACCGCGCCGGGCTGTACTACGCCACCGTGACCACGACGATGAAGGTGGGGGGCGCGCTCGGAATCGGGCTGGGGTATCCTCTGCTGGCGCTGATCGGCTTCGATCCGTCCGGAGACAACGACCCGGCGCAGATCCAGGGGCTGAAGTACGTATTCGCGTTCATTCCCGCCGTCTCCGAGCTGCTGGTGGTCTACCTGCTCTACCGTTACCCGCTCGACGCGCAGAAGCACCGGGACCTGCAGGCGCAACTGAGCGCCCGGACGGCTCCCGCTGGAGGAGAATCGTAATGTCGCAAGTCAATCGAAGCCTGTTACCCGAGCATCTGCTCACCTGGATCGAGGACACGCTGGACGGGGAAATCGCCCGCATCAAGCCGCGCGCCGGCGGCGGGGCCGTGCGCTCCGGCGCGGAAGTGGACGTCCGCACCCGCGATGGCGAGGTCACCCGCGGCTTTCTCGCCTACGACGGCGGCCAACGCGCCATGGAAGGCACCACCGAGAAGTATCGGCGCGAGGCCTCGATCCTCAACGCGCTCGCCGATACGGAAATTCGCGCCCCGCGCCTGCTCGCCTCGAGCGCCGAGCTGCGCGCCCACCTGTTCGAGTTCGTCGCCGGCGAAGACCGTTTCGCCCGCATCAGCGACCCGGACGAGGCCATGGCCGTGGCAAAGGAATTCGTCCACGAGCTGGCGAAGCTGCACCGGCTCGATCCCGCCACCCTGCCGCTCGAGGGTTTCGGCAGCATCGAGGCCCCGGCGGACACCATCCGCCGGCGCATCGACGCCATGGAGCGCGAGCACGCCGCCGCCGGTCCGGAAGATCCGTTCATCGTCTACGGCCTCGAATGGCTGAAGCGCAACGTCCCCGACTACGACGGCCCGGTGGCCGTGGTGCACGGCGACGCCGGCCCCGGAAACTTCCTGTTCGAGGACGGACGCATCAACGTGGTCCTCGACTGGGAGCTCTCGCACCTGGGGGACCCCCTGGAGGATTTCGCGTGGATGAGCATTCGCGCCATCATCCAGGCGTGGGTGCCCTTCGCCCCGCTGCTCGAGGAATACGAGCGCGTCTCGGGCATTCCCGTGGATCTCGAGCGGATCCGCTTCTATCGCCTCTACACCCTGCTCGGGATGATCGTCGGCTCGCACCGGCGCTTCTTCCAGGAGCCCGAGAAGCTCGCCGACCAAGGGCGCCTGGGTGGCGGGCTGATGTTCGCCATGGTCCACCGCCGGGCCTACGTCCACGGGCTCGCCGACGCCATGGGCCTGACCCTGCCGGAAGTCGCGTTGCCGGAGGCTCCGCCCACGGGCACCGAGCCGTTTCTGGACTCGGTGCTCACACAGATCCGCGACGTCATCGTCGCCCGCACCGACGATCAGGTGGTCGCGGAGACCGCCAAGGACTCCGCCCGGGTGCTGAAATACGTGATTCTCCGGCAACGCCTCGAGCCTGCGCTCCGCGCCGACGAGCGCGACGATCTGTCGAACGTGCTCGGCACCTCGTTCGAGGATGCCGGCAGCGCGCGCCGGGCGCTGGTGGAGCGCATCCGCCGGGACGGCTTGGACGATGCCACCATGATCGGAATACTCTGGCGGCGCGTCTCCCGCGAGACCGCCATGATGCGGGATTCCATGGGGGCGCTGGCGGAACGCGTGTTCCCGCCGCTCGAAGCCGGGGATTAGCCCTCGACCACCGACGATGGTACATGTAACTTATCTAACCCAATCGTTGAACTGTGCCGTCAGCTCGCAGTCTTCACAGCCGATGGAGTCTCGGCGCTGACGGGATCCGCTGCCCAGGGAGAGGTCGATGAGCAAACCGTTCGAAGGTGTCAGAGTAGTCGAAGTCGCGAGCTGGACGTTCGTGCCGGTAGCCGGCGCCATGCTGGCGGACATGGGCGCGGAGGTGATCAAGGTCGAGCCCCCCAACGGCGATCCGCAGCGGGGGCTGCAGAACCTGCTGAACACCGAGACCAAGGGCCCGAACCCCTTCACCGAGATCCCCAACCGCGGCAAGCGCAGCATCACCCTCGATCTCGCCAGCGAGGCGGGCCACGAGGTGCTCATGCGCCTGGCCGCCACGGCGGACGTGTTCCTGACCAGCTACCTGCCGAAAGTGCGCGAGAAGCTCCACATCGACGTGGACGATCTGCGGGCGGCGAACCCGGACATCATCTACGCCCGGGGCTCCGGCTGGGGCAACGCCGGCCCCATGCGCGATGCCGGGGGCTACGACCTGGCGGCGGCGTGGGCCACGTCGGGCATCGCGGACCGCCTCAGCATGAGCAGCACCGACGGTCCGCCGCCCATGCCGGGGGCGTTCTTCGACCTGCAGGGCGGCAACACCATCGCCGGCGCCATCGGCGCGGCGCTGTTCAAGCGCGAGCGCTCGGGCGAGCCCTCGGTGGTGGACGTCTCGCTCATGAACGTGGGCATGTGGGCGCTGGCCCCGGACATCGTCAGCGCCCCCTACGTGCAGGGTCCGACGCTGCCGGACCGCAAAGCGCCCGGCAATCCCATCACCAACTGGTACCAGACCGGCGACGGGCGCTGGCTCTACCTGGTCTGCCTGCAGGGCGATCGCTATTGGGGCGAGTTCTGCGAAGTCATAGAGCGGCCGGATCTCATCGACGATCCGCGCTTCGTCGACGCCAGGGTCCGCTTCGAGAATCGCGAAGCCTGCGTCGCCGAGCTC
>JBMCWS010000013.1:0-38602 GCA_048621375.1 Pseudomonadota bacterium
ACCGGGTGGCACCCGGCGAGCCGGTGCGGGTGCAGGCGTTCGACCTCGAGATCGCGGGCGCGCTCGGGGAGGAGCCGCGGATGGCGCGGGCGGTGGCGCGGGTCGACCTCGCGCCCGAGGATGTCTTCTCGCACCGCGCCTACGAGTCGGTCAAGGCCGATCTGCTGGAGGTGGCCGAGTCCCTCGGCTATTTCGACGCGGCGTTCAGCCGCCACCGGGTGCGAGTGAACCCGGAGACGAACCTCGCTTACATCGAGCTCACCCTCGACGGCGGCGAGCGCTACCGCGTGGGCGCCATCGAGGTGGAGCAGACGGTGCTGCGCGAGGCGCTGTTCCGGCGCTTTCTGCGCTTCGCGGAGGACCAGCCCTATGATGCCGAGCGGTTGGACCGCACCTATCGCGACCTCATCGAGAGCGAGTACTTCGATCGCGTGCTGGTGGCGCCGGAGCTCGACGCGCGCGACGCCGGCCGCGTCCCGGTCAGGGTCACCGCGGCCGCGAGCAATCGGCGCAGCGCCATGGTCGGCGCCGGCTACGCCACCGACACCGGCCCGCGGGCGCGCCTCGATCTGCGCTGGCGTCACGTCAACGACCGCGGCCACCGGGCCAGCGTCGCCGCCCTGGTCTCGGAGCTCCGCGGCGATCTGAACGCCGTGTACCGGGTGCCGTACGGTGACCCGACCCACGAATGGGTGTTCCTCCAGGGCAACGTTAATTTTGAGGACACCGATACCTCGAATGCGCTCGAGCGCACCCTGACCCTCGGGCGCACCCAGCGGCGCTGGGACGCCTGGGCAGAGACCAACTACGTGGAGTATGCCGAGTCCGAGTTCGAGGTGGGGGACCAGGATGGTACCTCCCAGCTCCTGCTGCTGGGCTCGAGCTGGACCCGGGCGACCACCGGCGACGCGCCGCGACCGCTCGGCGGCTACTCCCTGGGCGTGGACGTGCGGGGCGCCACCACCGCGCTGCTCTCCGACAACGATCTGCTTCAGCTCATCGTCCGCGGCCGCCGTATCGTGTCGCTCGGCGAGCGCTTGCGCCTGCTCGGCCGGGTGCAGGCGGGCTGGACCTGGCAGCAGGAGTTCGCGGATCTGCCGCCGTCGGTGCGGTTCTTCGCCGGTGGTGACGCCAGCGTGCGCGGCTACGGCTACGAGGAGCTCGGACCGGAGGAGGACGGCCGGGTGGTGGGCGGCGAGCGGCTGCTCACCGGCTCGCTGGAGCTGGACGCCCTGATCCGGCCGAACTGGTCGCTGGCAGTGTTCGCCGACGCCGGCTCGGCCTTCGACGCCGAGCCGGACTTCAGCACCGGCGTGGGGATCGGGGTGCGTTGGTACTCACCCCTGGGGCCGCTGCGGATCGATCTGGCGCATCCCCTGGACGATCCCGATCGCGCCGTGCGCCTGCACATCAGCCTTGGGCCGGATTTGTGAAGCAGGCGCTGACGATCGTGCTCGGCGCGCTCCTGCTGGCGGCCCTGCTGGTGGCGAGCGCGACCGCCTTTCTCGCCCGGACCGAGTCCGGGACCCGGTTCCTGGCGGACCAGGCGGAACGCTTTTTGCCGGTACGCTTCACCGGCATCGCCGGAAGCTTGTGGGGCGCCGTGCGCATCGACCGGGTGACGCTGGCGCTGGAGCCGCGGCGCGTCACCATCGACGACCTCGCGCTGCGAGTGGACCTGCTGCCGCTGCTGTTCGACAACCGGCTGGCGGTGAGGTCGGCGGCGGCGCGCGCCGTGACCGTGAAGGAAGGTGAAGCCGCGGGGGCCGGCGAGGGCGGTGCCTTGGCATTGCCCTACGTGCCTGTCGCCGTGGAGGTGGCCAGGTTCGCCATCGAACGTCTGGATTTGCCGGGGGCGCCCCCCATGGCGCTTTCCGGCGCCGCGAGCTGGGCCGGTGATGGCGTCGCGGTGCGGCGCCTGGCGGTCGAATCCGACCGCATCGACCTGGAAGTGGCCGGCACCCTGGGCAACGGTGCAACACCGCGCCTGGCGGCCGAGGTGCGCTGGCGCCTGCCCGACGGCCCGTGGCGCGGCCAAGGCCGGCTCGACGGGCCGCTGGATTCGGTGGCGCTCGAGCATCGCCTCGAGGGCCCGATCGCCGGGACCATGACCGGGGCGGTGGATCTCGGGCGCCCGGCGCAGCCGGTGCTCGACGTGGCCGTGGCGCTGGATGCGTTCGAACCCGGCGGCGTCTCCGTGAGCCGACTCGAAGGGCGGGTGCGCGGCACGCTCGAGAACCTCGAAGCAGAAGCCGGGGCGCGAATCGCGGCGCCGGGGACGGCGCCCTTCCAGGTGGAGATCAATGCCAGTGGCCCCGTCATGGGGCCCCTGACCCTGAGTCGGGTGCGCAGCGAGGCGCTCGGCGGCGTCCAGGAGGCCGAAGGGAGCGTGAGCTGGCGCGAGGCGGTCAGCGTGAGCCTCGCCGGCGAGGCTCGGGACGTGGCGCTGGAGGCGCTGCACGAGACGCTGGGCGGCCGGGTGAGCGGCGCGTTTCGGGTGGGCTATCGCGACGGGCGCCTGGAGGTCGCGCTACCCGACCTCGCGGGTACCCTCCACGATCGGAGCGGGAGCCTCGGCTTGGCGGGGGAGGTCGCCGGTTCCGTGCGCCTGGCGGGGCAATGGCCGGATCTCAGCGGCGGGCTGAGCTTCCACAGCCCTGAGCTCAGCGGATTCGGCGTCTTCCTCGAGGCGGTCTCGGGGCGAGCGACGCTGGACTCGGGAACCATTGCCGGGCACGTGCAGGCGCGGCGACTCGGCGGTGACGGGCCGGCGCTGGACGATCCCCGGCTGGAGGTCGCCGGCGAGCTCGATGCCCTGGACTGGGTGGCGAGCTGGGCGGGCGGCGAGGTGCGGGGTGCCGTGCAGCGGCAGCGGGCCAGGACGGTGGTGGATGTTTCGGGCGCGGACTTCGACGCCGTCGGCGCGCGCTGGGCGCTGGAGGGCGGTACCCGCGCGGTGCTCGACCGCGACCGGCTCGAGGTGGCGGCGTTTTGCCTGCGTGGCGGCGACGCCCGCGCATGCGTGGAAACGCTCCGCTACGCGGCCGGAGCGCTCACCACCGACGGCGAGCTGGAGCGGGTGCCGGTGCAACTGCTGGCGCCGTGGTTGCCGCTGCGCCTCGCCGACGGCGGCTACGTGAAAGGCGGCTGGTCCGTGACCGGCGGACCCGGTGATTGGCGCGGCCGCGTCCGCCTGAACGCGCTCGAGCTCGCCTACCAGGCGGAGCCCGGCCAGAATCCGGTGGCGCTGCCGGATCTGCTGGCGTCGGGCACTGTCTCCGGCGAGCGGCTGACCATGCGCGTGGCCGCCCGGCGCGACGGTTTCTCGCTCTCCGGGCGCGGTACGCTGGAGCCCATCGCCCCCGGCGGCAGCATCGAAGGCACGCTCAGCGCCTCGATCTCGGATCTGAGCCCGCTGGCGGTCTTCGATCAGCGTATCGAGTCACTGGCGGGCGGCCTGATCGGACGCCTGGACGTCTCCGGCCGTGCTTCCGCGCCGCGCGTGGATGGTCAGCTCCGGCTCCTCGACGGCGCGCTGGGGCTGAACGATCCGGGTGTGCGATTGAGCCGGATCGATGCGCGGCTCGACGTGGATCAGGCCGGGCGTTTCGACCTTCGCGCTCACGCCGTACAGCAGGACGCCTCGGTGCTGCTCACCGCCGCTGGTTCGGAGATTTTCGGTGCAGCACGGGAATTCCGGGCCGAGCTCGCGGGGGAAGGGCTGCGCGCGTCGCACCCCGACTGGGACGTCCGGGTGAGCCCGGCTCTCGTCCTCGATCACGCCGGCGGCCGCAGCCGCCTGCACGGTCGCGTGGTGGTGCCGGAGGCGCACGTGCGGCTCGCCACCCTGCCGACCACCGTGCCCGGACCGTCGCCGGACGTCGAGGTGGTGGGGCGGGAGGCCGGCGACGCCACGGGTACCGCCCCCGTGGAGATGGACGTGGAGGTGGTATTGGGTGATGCGGTGGAGCTCGAGGCCGCGGCCCTGCGCGCGGAACTCGAAGGCGCGCTGCGCGCGCGCCTGGACGCCCAGGGCCGGACGACCCTGCGCGGCACCCTGGAGGTGACCGGAGGCGAGCTCACGGCTCAGGGCCAGGTGCTCACCATCGAGTCCGGCAGCGTGGTGTACAACGGTCCGGTGAGCCGGCCCTACATCGACGTGCGTGCCATCCGCGAGATCGAGGACGCGACGCCCCCCGCCACCGTGGGGCTGCACATTCGCGGTGACGCCGACAACCTCACCTCCAGTGTGTTCTCCGAGCCGCCCATGGCCGAGACCCGGGCCCTGAGTTATCTCGTGCTCGGGCGCGATCTCGATCGCGCCGCCGGCGACGACGACGGCAACCAGCTCGTGGCGGCGGCGATCAACCTGGGACTGCGGCGATCGCAGAGCATCACCTCGGATCTCCTGCGCCTGACCGGCCTCGACGAGCTCTCGGCCACGGCGGAGACGGAAGACAGCTTCGCCATCGTCGCCGGCAAGCGCATCAGCGACGATCTTTACGTGCGTTATACCTACAACACGCTTTCCGCCGTGGGCGAGTTCCTGGTCCGCTACGAGCTCGACAACCGCTGGCTGCTCGAAGGCCGCACGGGTGAAGCCTCGGCGATGGATCTCATGTACAAGCTCGAAAGATAGTACTCAGTACTACTCGGGTACGTAGCCTTCGACGCGATCGACGGGCGCATTGTCGAGGAACCGTTCGCGTTGCTCCGAGAGATACTTGCGCGCTTCCGGGTCGCGCAGATCCAGATGCTTCTCGTTGATGAGCATGGTCTGAAGCGCTTGCCATTCCTCCCATGCCTGGCGCGACACCGTCTCGTAGAGCTCCTGGCCCTTGGCGCCGGGCATGGGCGGGGCGTCGAGCCCCTCGAGATCGCGCTGATACTTTCTGCAGTGCACGGTGCGGGTCATCGGGAGATCGCTCCTGGATATAGCTGCTCGAGTAATCTGGCGGCGGGGGCCGAGAGGCCGAGCGGGTCGCCCGCATCGGGGCTGAACCAGCGCAGATCGGTCCGCTCCGCCGCCAGAACGGCGTTGCGGGCAAGGGTGACATAGACCGGTTCGATGTCCAGGTGAAAATGGGTGAACGTATGCCGGAACGACGGCGCCGGCGCGCTCTCGACCACGTCCTCGTCGGGGATGCCGTAGTCCCGGCAGAGTCGGGCCACCGGCGTATCCGCCTCCCGCTGCGGCGGGGTCCACAGACCGCCCCACAGCCCCTCCTGGGGGCGCTGCTCGAGCAGGCAGCGGCCGGCCGGGTCGGTCACCATGAACAGGCGGGCGGCTCGCACCGGCTTCGGGCGGCTGGCCCGGCGCTCCGGGAAGCGGGCCACCTCGTCCCGGGCCAGGGCGACGCAGCCGCGGCGAACCGGACAATCGCCGCAGCGAGGCTGCCTGCGGGTGCACACAGTCGCCCCCAGGTCCATGATGGCCTGGGTGTAGTCCGCCACCCGCCGTTCCGGAGTGTGGGCCTCGGCGTGGCGCCACAGAATCTTCTGCGGCTGTGCGTCGCCGGGGTAGCCGGGTACGGCGTGGTAGCGTGCCAGGACGCGTTTCACGTTGCCGTCGAGAATGGCCGCGTGCCGGCCGAAGGCGATGGCGGCGACGGCGCCGGCGGTGGAGCGGCCGATGCCCGGTAGCTGCACGAGCGCCTCGACGTCGCGCGGAAACGTTCCGCCGTGCACCTCCATCACCTGCCGTGCCGCCCGGTGCAAATTGCGGGCGCGGGCGTAGTAGCCGAGCCCGGTCCAGTGGTGGAGCACCTCGTCGCGGTCGGCGTCGGCGAGGGCGGCGACGTCGGGGAAGCGTTCCACGAAGCGCTGGAAATAGGGGATCACGGTGCTCACCTGGGTCTGCTGCAGCATGATCTCCGAGACCCAGACCCGGTAGGCGGTGATGGGGTGCTGCCACGGCAGGTCCTTGCGACCGTGACGGTCGTACCAGTGGAGCAGCCGGGTCGCGAACCCGTCCGCGGTCATTGCTCCCCGCCACGTCGCCCGGACGAGCCGCCCAGAGCATCGAGAAGCGACCGCGCTGCGTCCCGGTACTGCGCCGGGACCTCTTGGTCGATCTTGTTTTCCAGCTCGGCGCGCAGCTCGCTGTCCTCGCCGCTCACCGCCCGGGCGACGATACGCTGCGCCGCGTCTTCGTCGAGCCGGCATCTCGGGCTCGTCAGCTCGCCCCGGCAGCGAATGGGGATCGGCAGGTCGTAGAGCGCGGGGTTCATCTCGAACACCGGCCACTCGGGGTCGTCGCTGAACACCAGCTCGAGCAGCATGTCCATGTCGTCCCGAAACGGCGCATAGTCCCCCTCGGCGCTGATGCTCAGGTTGTCCAGGGCCACGTTCAGCATGTGGTGCCGGCCGTCGATCCGCCAGTCGCCGACGAAGCGCTGGTAGCGCCACATCTGTGGCCATGCACGGATGCGCTCGCCCTCGTTGAACATGGCGGCCAGCTCCACGAGGCGGCCCTTGATGGCGCTGATGTCGATGCGCCCCTGACCGCCGTCGAACCGGGTTTCGCCGGACACGGAATCGCGTATCGCCTCCGGGGTGTTGCCTTCGAAGCGCAGGGTGCCGCCGTAAGCCAGGGGCGCGGCCCATGTCAGGCGCTGGTCGAACAGGGCGAGCAGCGCGGCGCTGTCGACCCCGGCGAGGTCGGGCTCCACGGTCCACTGCACCGGCTCCCGGCGGGCATCGGCGGTGATCACCGCGGCGGCCTCGCCGCCGAAGACATCCGGCGCATCCAGCGCGAGGCGGGCATCGCCAGCTTCGCTCGAGAACACGACGTCGACGTCCGTGAAGCGCCGGTCCTCCACTGCGACCCAGTCGAGTGAGCAGGTGCCGTCGACGTCGAAGGCGCGCAGGGTCGCCACCGGGATCAGCTCGTCCTCCGCGGCGGGCGGTGCCGGAGCCGCGTCTTCCAGCGCCCGGGCGTCGGCGTGGCAGAGGCCGGCGGCGTCCACGGTCTCGAAACGGGTGTCCGTGAGGCCGAGGCTCCCGGTGTCGGGGTCGAGAGCGATGAAGCCATCCAGGGTCAGCGGCCGTGGCGGCAGGCCGTCGGCGGTGTAGGTGAGCTCGGCGCTGAACGGGGCGGGCCGCTGTGGTGCCAGCTCGCGCAGGCGGGCTCGATGGATCTCCAGCCGGCCGGCATCGTCCCGGAGCACCGCGTCAGTGGCCGTGAACGACGCCACCCGCCAGGCATCGGGGCCGGTGAGAAGCTCCATCAGTGCCAGGTTCACGGTCAGGCGACCCACGTCCCACGCCTGCCCGTCCTGCTCCGCGCTCACCCGGTCAGCGGCGATGGATACCGGCGGCCAGAGCTTCCAGCGCAGCTCGCCGCCGATCCGCACCGCCACGCCGGTGGTGGATTCGATCAGGGCCTCTAAGCGCGGTTTGAAGCGGTTGGCATCGTCGAGGAAGACGGCGAGGACGGCGCTGGCGACGAGCAGGATGCCGGCGACTCCGAGCAGCACATACCGCAGCGTTCTCATGGTGTTGTCGTGGTCCCGGGCCGCGTCAGGTCAGGGATCGCAGCGTAGCGGAAATACGGCGCCGGACGAAGCCTTCGGGCTTCGCGGGGGCCGGAATGGCGGGGCGGGACGCTTGCTCAGGTATGCCGCGGAGCCGACGGCGCGCGCCGCAGCAGGCGCGTCGGGCTCAGGCCCCGCGGCCAGGCGAACGCGAAGTCGATGCGCCGCTTACAGGTCCTCACGTGCTCGGACAGTGCATCGGCCGCGTCGCCGAACGACGCGAACGGGCCGACGGCTTGATTGCCGCGCACGTTGAAATACCATTGCTGGTCTTCCCCCTGGAAAATTCTTTCAGTCTTCATCAGGCTAATCATTGTCTCGACCGGTTGTCCGGCAGCGTTGATCCGGCCCCGGTCGTTGTTTTGCTTCGAGGCTATTGGACCACATCGGAATGAACCTGTTGTATCAGCTATGTAACGGAGCGTGCTCTCGATGAGTGTGGGCAGTTGGGATCCCGGCGCCGCTGACGAAGCGCTGGACGCGGCGCAGCGCCGCCGGCTGCTGGAGGCGGCCCGGCACCTCGAGGAGCCGGAGTTCGGCCTCGAGCCCGCCGCCGTGGGTGCGCTGGCGCCGGTGGCGCGGCACAAAGGCGGCAGCTCGCCGGGGGTCGACTGGCGAGCCGAGGCGCGCGAGCTGGACGACGCCGACATCGAGGCGTTGATCCGCTTGTTCGCGCTCGCCGAGTCCCGTCTTTCCGGCTGGGAAGCCGGCGAGCGCTCGCCGGTGATTCCGCTGGTGGCGGAGCTCAAGGCGCGGGGGCGTTATCCCGGGGAGCTCACCCGCTGGATCAAGTCGGTGAGCGACAACCGCTTCCTCCCCTACGGCAGCCTCATGGACCGGCTGTAGCCCCGGCGCCCGGCGGCGCGACAGCACGGGCCGCCGTCCGTATACTACGCCGCCATGACCACGGCGCGCACAGCGAGCGTTCGACGCGACACCGAAGAGACCCGGATCGGCCTCGAAATCGATCTCGACGGCACGGGCCGCTGCGCGGTCCGGACCGGGTTGCCGTTCTTCGAGCACATGCTCACTCAGATCGCGCGCCACGGGCTGGTGGACATCGATCTGCACGCCGATGGCGATCTCGAGGTGGACGCCCACCACACGGTGGAGGACGTGGGTATCGTCCTGGGCCAGGCGGTGGCGCGGGCCGTGGGCGACAAGCGCGGGATCCAGCGCTACGGCCATGCCTACGTGCCGCTCGACGAAGCATTGTCCCGGGCCGTGATCGACTTCTCCGGCCGCCCGGGGCTCGGCTACCACGTAACCTACGTGCGGGCCCGGGTCGGTGATTTCGACGTCGACCTGCTGCGGGAGTTCTTCCAGGGGTTCGTCAATCACGCCCAGGTGACGTTGCACCTCGACAACCTGCGGGGCGAGAACGCCCACCATCAGGCGGAGACGCTGTTCAAGGCCTTCGGCCGCGCGCTGCGCATGGCGCTGGAGCCGGATCCGCGGATGTCGGGGCAGATTCCCTCCACCAAGGGCAGTCTGTAGCGGGCCGCGCGTGCTGCTGATTCCCGCCATCGACCTCAAGGACGGCAAGTGCGTGCGCCTGAAGCAGGGGCGCATGAGCGACGTGACCGTATTCTCCGACGACCCCGTGGCCATGGCCCGGCACTGGGCCGATCAGGGTTGCCGGCGGTTGCATCTCGTGGATCTCGACGGCGCGTTCGCCGGTGAGCCGAGAAACCGTGACGTCATCGACGCCATCACCAGCGCGCTGCCGGGGGTGCCGGTTCAAGTGGGCGGCGGTATTCGCAGTGAGCGCGTGATCGAGTCGTACCTCGGCGCCGGTGTGGCCCAGGTGATCGTCGGCACCCGGGCGGTGGAAGAGCCCGAGTTCCTCGAGCGGATCGGCGCTGCCTACCCGGGGCAGGTGATTCTCGGGCTGGACGCGCGCGACGGACGGTTGGCCGTCGAAGGCTGGGACGCGACCTCCGCGGTATCCGCACTGGAATTCGCGCAGTGGGCGGGGCGGACGGGGATCCATGCCATCGTCTATACCGACATCGAGCGCGACGGGATGCTGAGCGGGCTCAACGTGCCGGCCACGGTGCGCCTGGCAGAGGCGGCCCGGGTGCCGATCATCGCCTCGGGCGGCGTCACCGACCTCGACGACCTGCGCGCGCTGGTGCGGGCCTTCGAATCCAGCCACGGCGAGCTGCTGGGTGCCATCACTGGCCGAGCGATCTATGCCGGGACCCTGGACTTTCGCACGGGTCAGAGGCTGCTGGACAGCGCGGACTGACCAGGCGCGTCAGCGGCACCAGCGCCACGTCCTCCGGCAGCCGCGCCAGCGCTTCCTGCAGAAATGCCAGACTGTCCGCATGCGGATGGGCGATGACCACCGCGTGGCCCTGCTCGCGCGCGATCCGAAGCGCCCGGCGGAAGGCTTCCGCCATGGCCTCCGGCGCCGGGTCGTGGTCGAGAAACACGTCCCGTTCCACGGCGGCTATCCCGGCTTCCCGTGCCAGGGTGTAGGCGACCGTGTCGGGCGTGGTCCGACTGTCCAGGAACAGCAGATTGCGGCCGGCGAGCCACTGCATGAGCCGTTCCATGGCCACGGCGTCGCTGGTGAGTCGGCTGCCGGTGTGGTTGCTCACGCCGACGATGCCGGGCACCGCCTGCAGGGCGGCCTGCAGGGCCAGTGAGAAGAACGGCGGCGGCATGCTCCGGGTCAGGGTGCCGGGAGCGAGCGGCGCCCGGGCATTCAGGGGCTCCATGGGCTGGTGCAGGAGGAGCTCGTGGTCCGTGATGCGCTCTTCCCGCAGGATCTCCTGGGTCGCCGGGGCGAAGGGCAGGATCGCGATCGCCACCTCGTCGGGCAGCGTCAGGGTCCGGCGCGCGGCCTCCGGGTGGTGGCCGAGGTCGTCCACGACCACGGCAAGCTCCGCCCTCGGCGCGGCTGCCGCCGGCAGCGCTGCGGCCGTCAGCGCCGCCGCTGTCAGCGCAAGGACCAGCACCTGCCGCCAGCGCGGCCAGCGTCGGACCACGGGCGCGTTCACAGCTGCGCGTGCAGCCTGTCCGCCCGGCGCTGCTTGAGCACCCGCACCGCATCGTCGAGCAGACGGTCGTCGAAGGCTTCCGTGGCCACGTCCGGCTCGATGCCGGCGTGGTGAATCGAACGCCCGTCGGGGGTGAAATAATAGGCGGTGGTGAGCTTGATGGCCTTGTCGCCGGTGAGCGGCAGCACCGATTGCACCGACCCCTTGCCGTAGCTGCGCAGGCCCATCACCGTGGCGCGGTCGTGGTCCTGCAGGGCGCCGGCGACGATTTCCGCCGCCGACGCGGAACCGCCGTTGATCAGCACCACCACGGGGGCGGATTCCAGCAGGTCGCCACCGGCGGCGCGGTATTTGAGCTGGCTCGACGGCAGCCGCCCCTCGGTGTAGACGATCAGGCCTTCCTCGAGCAGGGCATCGGCCACGGCCACCGAGGCCTGCAGCACCCCGCCGGGGTTGTTGCGCAGGTCCAGCACCAGCCCATGCAGCGTACCGTCGGCGCGTTCCTGGAGATTCGCCACCGCCGCTTCGAAGCTCTGCGCGGTGTCCATGGTGAACTGGGTAATGCGCACGTAGCCGTAGCCGGGCTCGAGCAGCCGCGCGTCCACGCTGGCGACGCTGACCAGGGCGCGCTCGAGCTCCACGTCCCGGGGTTGCGAGCGGCGTTCGACGCGCACGTGCACCGGCGATCCCGGCTCGCCGCGCAGCGTCTCCACCACGTCGATCATGCTGCGGCCGGCCACGGGCTCGTGGTCGATCTCCACGAGACGGTCGCCGGGCTGCAGGCCGGCCCGCTCCGCGGGGGTCCCGGCGATGGGGGCAATGACCGTGAAGTGATCGCCCTCCCGAGTGATTTCGACACCGATGCCGCCGAAGTGACCCGTGGTGTCGGCCTGGAGGTCATGGTAGTCAGCGCTGTCGAGATACAGGGAGTGGTCGTCGAGCTCTTCGAGCATTCCCTTGAGCGCATTGGTGACGAGCTCGTCCTTGCCCACTTCGTCCACGTAATTGGCGTGGACGTGCGCGAGGACCTCGCCGAAGGCCCGGGCGTGGCGGTCGCCCTCGTGCTCCGCGAGGTACTCGCGATAGCCGATGATGCCCAATGCGACCCCCGTGACCATGCTGATCACGGTTCCTAGCAGGGTGAGGGGGCGCAGGTTCATGGGAGCAAGTCTGGCACCTTCGTGACGTGTGTTCTAGCGTGCCGTCGGCTCAACGCGCTTCGAGCCACATTATCGGATCGGCCGCCTGCCCTTCATGACGGACCTCAAAATACAATCCGGTGGACGAGACGCCGCCGCTGCTTCCGGCCCGGGCGATCACCTCGCCGCCTTCCACCCAGTCGCCCACCGCTTTCTCCAAGACGTCCGCGTGACCGTACAGGGTCATGTAGCCGCTGCCGTGGTCGACGATGGTCAGCAGGCCGAAGCCCCGCAACCAGTCGGCGAACACCACGCGGCCGCGGAACACGGCGGTGACCGGTGCGCCCTGATCCGCTTCCACCAGCAGCCCGTGCCAGATCATCCGACCCTCGGCGCGGCTCTGGCCGAAGGCGTTCAATACCCGGCCCTCCAGCGGCCACGGCAGCGCGCCCTTGCTCTCGACGAAGGCGCGGCCGTCGAGCTCCCGGGCGCGGCGTGAGAGCTCCGCCAGCAGGGATTCCAGACGCTCGCGGTCCCGGGCGAGGCGTTCGCGCTCGGCGGCCTTGGAATCCGCTTCGGCCGCCAGACGCTCGAGCAGCGCCCGGCGCTCCTCCCGCTGCTCCACCAGTGCGGCCTGTTCCGCGCGTAGCGTCTCGCGGTGGCGCTCCGCTTCGGCTTTCCGGGTGGCGAGCTCCTCGCGGTTGGCATCGAGGCGGCCGAGGGTGCGCTGGTAGGCCTCCGCGGCATCCAGGCGCGCGGCGGTGAAGTAGCCGTGATAGCGGATCATGCGCTGGAGCCTCGCGGGCGACTCCTGATTGAGGAGCTGCTTGAGGAAGTCGGCGCCGCTCATGCGATGGGCGGAGGCCAGGTGGTCGGCGATGCGCTGCGCCTGCTCCCGGCGCCGGGCCTCGAGGCGCTCCCGCTCGTCGCCCAGTCGCTCGAGCTCGTCACGGACGGCGTCGAGGGCATCGGCGGCAGCGTCCACCTCGCGGCTGAGGCGGGAGACCTGGCGGTCGTGCTCGCGAATCTCCCGCTGCCAGCGGGCGCGTTTGCGCTCGGCGCTGTCGAGCCAGACGTCCAGCTCGTTCAAGCGCTCGGTGACGCGCTCCAGCTCGGCTTCGGCTTCGGCGCGCCCGGTATCGGCAGTGGCCGCGGTCGCAGCGCCGGGCAACGCCAGCAGCGCTGCCAGTGCGGCGATCAGCCGCAGCGGCAAGGCCCGGCCCCGGTCACGCGGAGCGCCGCTCCCGGATCTCCACCAGCGAACGTCCGGTCATTTCCTCCGGAATCTCGAGGTGCATGAGCGAGAGCAGGGTAGGGGCCACGTCCGCCAGGATCCCCGCGCCGGTGAACGCCACCTGCTGCGGACCGATGTACAGCAGGGGCACGGGCTCCGAGGTGTGGGCCGTGTGCGCCTGACCGCTGTCGCGGTCGCTCATGCGCTCGACGTTGCCGTGGTCGGCGGTCACGAGCATCTGCCCGCCCACTTCGGCGAGCGCTGCCTCCAGCCGGCCGAGGCACTGATCCAGGGTCTCCACGGCCCGGACTGCGGCGTCGAAGTCGCCGGTGTGTCCCACCATGTCGCCGTTGGCGTAGTTGCAGACGATGGCGTCGTATTCCCGGGAGCGGATGGCCGCGATCAGCTCGTCGGTGACCTTGGCGGCGCTCATCTCCGGGCACTCGTCGTAGGTATTCACCTTCGGCGACGGAATGAGAATGCGCCGCTCCCCGTCGTAGGGGTCCTCGCGGCCGCCGGAGAAGAAGAAGGTCACGTGCGCATACTTCTCGGTCTCGGCGATGCGCAACTGGGTCTTCCCGAGACCCGCGAGATACTCGCCGAGCGTGTTGGTGAGCGCCGCCGGCTCGAATGCGCAGGAGACGTCGATGTCGTCGGCGTAGCGGGTGAGCATGACGAAATCCGCGAGCTGCACGGTGCTGCGCCGCTCGAAGTCGCTGAAGTCGGGCTCGGTGATGGCGCGCGTGATCTGGCGAGCCCGGTCGGCGCGGAAGTTCATGAATACTACGGCGTCGTCGTCCTCGATGCGGGCCGGCAGGTCGCCCTCGGCGTGAATCGCAGTGGGCTGCACGAACTCGTCGCTCTCGTCGCGCTGGTACGCCAGCTCCAGCGCCTGTTCGGCGCTGGTGGCGTGAAACGGGGCCTCACCGCGTACCAGAAGGTTGTAAGCGCGCTCGATGCGGTCCCAGCGGCGGTCGCGGTCCATGGCGAAGTAGCGTCCGACGATCGAGGCAATGGCGCCGCTGCCGTGACGCGCCATGTGGGTCCGTGCCTTCTCCAGCGAGGCCCGGGCGCTGCGGGGCGGGGTGTCGCGGCCATCGAGAAAAGCGTGGAGGTAGATGCGCTCCACGCCGGCCGCTGCGGCCATCTCGATGCAGGCGAGAATCTGATCTTCGTGGCTGTGCACGCCGCCCGGGGAGAGCAGCCCCATGACGTGCAGCGCGCCGCCGCTCTTCTTCACCCGGTCGAACGCCCGGTTCAGGGTTCGGTTGCGGCTGAACTCGCTCTGCTCGATGGCGCGGTTGATGCGGGTGAGATCCTGATACACCACCCGGCCGGCGCCGAGGTTCATGTGCCCGACCTCGGAGTTGCCCATCTGCCCTTCGGGCAAGCCCACGTCGTTGCCGGAGCCGGAGACCAGGGTGTGCGGGCGCTCGGCCCAGTAGCGATCCCAGTTGGGTGTTTCGGCTGCCGCGATGGCGTTGCCGTCGGTGGCCTCACGGTAGCCGAAGCCATCGAGAACGACTAGTAAGCTGACATCCTTCATGGGTTTCGCCAACCAGGTTCCGAAGAGCCATGCAGTCTACCAGAACGGCCGCAGCCCGGTCCCCGCTTCGGCTGGCGATTCTGACGTGTATAATCGCGCGGTTTCGCCACCCCCATCCGGAAGCCGTCTCCCAGCGAAGCATGCAACAGTTCTTCGAGTTCATTCTCAACCATCCCATCCTGGTGGGCGCGTTCGTCGTGCTGCTGGTGCTGTTCATCCGCAACGAGACTCGGCGCGGCGGACAGTCGGTCAGCCCCCAGCAGCTCGTGGACATGGTCAACCGGGAGCAGGCCGTGGTCCTCGACGTCCGCGAGCGCAAGGACTTCCAGGCGGGACACATCGTCGATGCCGTCAACGTGCCCTACAGCGCGCTCGAAAGCCGCCTCGACGAGGTGAAGAAGTACCGCGACCGGCCCATCGTCGTCGTGTGCGGGATGGGTCAGCAGGCGGGCGCCGCCGGTACGCTGCTGCGCAAGCAGGGGTTCGAGCAGGTCAGTCGCCTGACCGGGGGCATGGCGGAGTGGCGCAATCAGAATATGCCCGTGGTGAAAGGATGAAGGCATGAGTGACCAAGGAAGTACGCCCGAAGCCGGGTCCGGAGATGCAGCGGGGGGTGCGCAGGGGCAGGTGATGCTCGAGCGCCTGTACCTCAAGGATGCCTCGTTCGAGAGCCCCCAGTCGCCGTCGGTGTTCACCGAGGCCTGGAAGCCCGAGTTCAATCTCGACATCAACACCCGGACCAGCAGCCTCGGTGACGATCGCTACGAGGTCGTGCTGTCCGCGACGCTGCGCGCCAAGCTCGACGAGGAGAGAGTCGCCTACATCGCGGAGATTCAGCAGGCGGGGATCTTCCGGGTCTCCGGGTTGGAGTCGGCTCAGCGCAACCGGGTGCTCGGGGTGCTGTGTCCATCCACCCTGTTTCCCTACGTCCGCGAGACCGTGGACAGCGTGGTGGTGAAGGGCGGCTTCCCGGCGGTGCATCTGGCCCCGGTCAACTTCGAGGCCCTGTATGCACAGGCCATGCGCCAGCAGGACGAGGAGACCGGGCCCCAGCACTGAGCGGTCCGGCGGCGGCTACGGTGCTGCGCCGGTGTAGTCGAGTTGGCGCCACGCCTCGAAGACGGCCACGGCCACGGCGTTGGAGAGGTTGAGGCTGCGCGACTCGGCCACCATGGGGATGCGCAACCGCCGCTCGGCCGGCACCGAGGCCAGCACCTCGTCCGGCAAACCGCGGGTCTCCGGCCCGAACACCAGCGCGTCGTCGCGTTCGAAACGCACGTCGGCGAAGTTGTGCGACGCCCGCGTCGTGAAGGCGAAGACCCGTGCCGGGGCGAGTTGCGCCAGACAGACGTCCAGGTCCTCGTGGACTGCCACTTGCGCCCATTCGTGATAATCGAGCCCGGCGCGCCGCAGGCGCCGGTCCTCCAGCTCGAATCCCAGCGGGCGCACCAGATGGAGCCGGGCCCCGGTGTTGGCGCACAGGCGAATCACGTTGCCGGTGTTGGGCGGAATCTCCGGCCGCAGCAGAACCACGTGGAACGGCACCGTCAGTCGCACTCCCGCTCGATGGTGCACCGCTGCTCGCGGCCGGCGTCGTCATCGCCGGAGAGTATGGACCCGGTGACGGGGTTGGGGCGAAAGGTGGTGCAGCCCTTGAGCCCCAGGTCGTAGGCCTGGCGGTAGACCGACTCGAACGCGTCGAACGCCAGATCCTCCGGGACGTTGATGGTCTTGGAGATGGCGCTGTCCACGTAGGGGGCCACGGCGGCTTCCATGTCGAGGTGCGCGCCCGGGGAGAGCTCCGGGGCCGTGACCAGGGCATCGGGCGGGGGGGCGTCTTGGTGCGCTCGGCGCCACAGCCGGTGTGCGTAGTCCTCCAGCTCGTGCTCGGACCAGTGCCCATCCGCCGCGAGCACCCGGCGGCGGAAATACAGCTCGTAGGCGGGCTCGATGCCGCTCGAGACGTTCTCCGCCAGCAGGCTGATGGTGCCGGTGGGCGCTACCGTGGTCAGGTGGCTGTTGCGGATGCCGTGCCGGGCGATGGCATTCCGCAGCCCGGCGTCGAGGCCGGCGGGGCCGGGCGCTGCCAGGAAGGCGTCCGGATCGAGCAGCGGAAACGCTCCCTTTTCCCGGGCGAGTCCCACGCTCGCCCGGTACGCCGCGTCGCGGATGCTTCGCATCATCCCGGCGGCGGCCGCGCGCCCGGCGTCGGACGCGTAGTGGACGCCGAGCATGGCCAGCGCGTCGGCCAGCCCCGTGATCCCGAGGCCGATGCGTCGGGTACGCCGTGCCTGGTCGGCCTGGGCGCGGAGCGGGAACAGCGAAGCATCGATGACGTTGTCGAGCATGCGCACGGCGACCGGCACCAGCCGCTCGACCGCCTCGAAATCGAAGGTGGCCCGGGAGGAGAACGGCTGCGCCACGAACCGGGTGAGATTGATGGAGCCCAGGTCGCAGGCGCCGTAGGGCGGCAGCGGCTGCTCGCCGCAGGGGTTGGTGGCGCTGATCTCCTCGGTATAGCGCAGGTTGTTGCGCTCGTTGATGCGGTCGATGAACAGCACCCCGGGCTCGGCGTAGTCGTAGGTGGCGCGCATGATCCGCTGCCAGAGGTGCCGTGCCGGTATGGTGCGCACGATCCGGCACGGCACGCTTCCGCCGCTTCCGGGCCAGGGGCGCTCGATGACCGGCCCCGGCGCCGATTCCGCCAGTTGCGCCGCGGGAAACACCAGCGGCCAGTCGGCGTCGTCCGCGACCGCCGTCATGAAAGCGTCCGTTGCCAGCACCGAGCAGTTGAAGTGACGCAGCTCCCGCGGGTCTGCCTTGGCGGCCACGAACGTCTCGATGTCCGGATGGTCGCAGCGCAGCGTTGCCATCATGGCCCCGCGGCGAGCGCCGGTGGAGAGCACCGTGGCGCACATGGCGTCCCAGATGCGCATGAACGACACCGGCCCCGAGGCGATGTTGCCTGTCTCGTGGGCGCGGGTACCCTGCGGCCGCAGCGTCGAGAAGTCGAACCCGACCCCGCCGCCGGCCTGCATGGTCAGGGCGCCTTCCTTGAGGCTCTCGAAGATGGCTTCCATGGCGTCTTCGATGCGCCCCATGACGAAGCAATTGAACAGGGTGACGTGGCGGCCGGTACCCGCGCCGGCGAGAATCCGGCCGCCGGGCAGGAAGCGGAAATCCGTCAGCGCCTCGACGAACCGCTGCTGCCAGCCCCCGGCCTCGTGATGCTCCACCGCGGCCAGCGCCGCGGCGACACGGTGCCAGGTGTCCTCCACCGTGCGGTCCACCGCGTCGTCGCCTGCCACGTAGCGGTACTTGGTTTCCCAGACGTGCCGCGCGATCCCGGTTTCGAATCGATACGCCATGGTGTCGCCAGCCTTCGCGCGTGTGAACGTGAGCGTACCACGGCCGCGCGACGATCCTGGCCACCGCCATCGGGAACGAGTCGTTCACCGACGAGAACGGAAACGGCTCGGCGCCGGTGTCGGGTACCCTGAGCGTTCACACGTCGGTCATCTCCAGCTCCGCGATCTTGCGGGTCAGGGTGTTCCGGCCCCAGCCCAGCAAGGTCGCGGCGTCGCGTCTGCGGCCGCCGGTGTGCTTGAGCGCGGTGCGGATCATGAGTCGCTCGAAGCGTGGCATGGCCACGTCCAGCAGCGGCTGATCCGGCGCCCGCTCGAGCAGTGCCTCGGCCCAGCGCGCGAGCGCGCCTTCCCAATCGTCGTCACTCGCCGCTTGCTCCTGCGCTCCTTCATTGCGGAGCTCCGGGGGCAGGTCCTCGACGTGGATCTCCCGGCCGGAGGCCATCACGGTGAGCCAGCGGCAGGTGTTCTCGAGCTGACGCACGTTGCCGGGCCAGGGCAGGGCACACAGGTAGTCGATGGTCTCCGGGCGCAGGATCTTCGGTTCTCCGCCGAGCTCCTCGGCGGCCTTGTCGAGGAAGTGGCGGGTGAGCAGCGGAATGTCGGTGCTCCGCTCCGCGAGCGCCGGAACGTGGACACTGATGACGTTCAGGCGGTGGAAGAGGTCCTCGCGGAACCCCCCGTCGGCCACGCGGTTTTCCAGATCCTGGTGGGTGGCGGCGATGATGCGCACGTTCACCTTGATGGGGGCATGGCCGCCGAGACGATAGAACTCGCCGTCGGCGAGCACCCGCAGCAGCCGGGTCTGGGTCTCGGGAGGCATGTCGCCGATCTCGTCGAGGAACAGGGTGCCGCCGTTGGCCTGCTCGAAGCGGCCGACCCGCTGCTGATTGGCGCCGGTGAATGCGCCTTTCTCGTGGCCGAACAATTCCGATTCCACCAGTTCCCGGGGGATGGCCGCCATGTTGAGGGCCACGAAGTTGCCGTCGGCGCGGGGGCTGTGGCGGTGCAGCGCGCGCGCCACCAGCTCCTTGCCGGAGCCGGAGGCGCCGCGGATGAGCACGGTGACGTGGGAATTGGCGAGTCGGCCGATGGCGCGGAAGACCTCCTGCATGGCGGACGCCTGGCCGATGATCTCCTGTGCAGGTTCCGGCTCGGGCAGGGTGGCCGGAGTCTCGGCCTCTTCCGCGAACGTGATGGCGCGGCGGATGATGGCGATGGCATCGTCGACGTCGAACGGCTTCGGCAGGTACTCGAAGGCCCCGCTCTGGTAGGCATTGACGGCGCTGTCGAGGTCCGAATGCGCCGTCATGACGATGACGGGGAGGTCCGGGTAGCTGCGGTGAACGTGCTCCACGAAATCCAGCCCGTCCAGGCCGGGCATGCGCACGTCGGTGAGCACGGCGAGCGGGCGCTCGTCGTTCAGGTGGTGCATGGCGTGGTCGGCCGACGCGAATACCGCGATGGGGATGCCGGCCTGCGACATGGCCCGTTCCAGCACCCAGCGAATGGAGCGGTCGTCGTCGACGACCCAGACGCGGTTACTCATGAGCCTCCTCTACGGGCAGATAGACGGAAAAACAGGTTCGGCCGGGGCGGCTGTCGCACTCGATCAGGCCGCCGTGGCGGCCGACGATGGATTGGGTGATCGCGAGTCCGAGCCCCGTACCGTCCGAGCGGCCGCTGATCATGGGAAAGTAGATGCGGTCGAGCATTTCCTCGGGGATTCCCGGGCCGTTGTCGACGATGTCGATCCGCAGCGCGATCCGATGCAGGCGCGAGCCGATGGTGAAGCGGCGCATCACCCGGGTGCGCAGCGACAGCACCGGGGCCGCGCGGCCCTCCATGGCTTGTGCGGCGTTGGCGGCAATGTTCAGGATCGCCTGCACCAGCTGAGCCTCGTCGGCCAGCACGGGGGGCAGGCTGGGGTCGTAGTCGCGGCGGAATTCGATCGCGCCGCGGGTCTGGGCGTCGATGAGCAGGAGCACGTGCTCGATCACCGCATGAACGTTCACTTCGGCCATCTCCGGCTCGCGGTTGGGCCCGAGCATCCGGTCCACCAGCGCCTTGAGCCGGTCGGCCTCGTCGATGATCACCCGGGTGTACTCCTTGAGCTGGTCGTCGGCGAGCTCACGCTCCAGGAGCTGGGCGGCCCCCCGCACACCGCCCAGGGGATTCTTGACCTCGTGCGCCAGGCCGCGCACCAGCTTGCGTGTGGTCTCCTGGGAGAAGAGGGCATGCTCGTCCCGATTGATGCGGATGAGCCGGTCGATGGGCTGGAGCTCGAGGATCAGGTGGCCCTGGGACTGCTCGAGGGAAACCGTCAGGTCCGCCTTGACCTCCTGCCCGTCACGGGCGTGGAAGCGGATCCCGCGCCGGGTGAGCGATTGCCCGGAGTGGAAGACGCTGTCGAGGCCGTCGAAGGCGTCGGCGTCGCGCGGGCTCACCAGCTCAGCGGCGCGCAGCCCGACGGAGCGGGTGGCGCTGCAGCCGAGCAGCGATTCCGCGGCGGCGTTCAGATAACGCACCGTCAGGTCGTCGCCGAGGACCACCACGGCGGTGCTCAGGTATTCCAGGACGCTGACCCTGTCCGGTTCCGTCATGGCGCGATACTGGCTCGCAGCGGCAGAAAATTGCTCGAACGCAAGATCCGGTCCAGCCGTTGCTGGTGGTTGCGCGAAGAGCCTGAGTAAGCGCTTGCTATCATTTTAACCTATGAAAATTGGGCTGCGCGTGAGCCGACGCGCGCCATTGCCCTGGAGGCCGGGGAACGCCCGCGGGAGACTTCTGCCTGTTCGTGGTGCACTGTGCACCAAAAGAGGGCGCAGGAACAGCAGGCGCTGTCAGGGCTGAAGAATCACCGAGCGCCGCTGCAGATGAAACACCGAGGTCTCGCTGCTGATCAGCCGGTTGCCCTGCTCATCCACCACCCGCAGGACGATGGAGTGGGTGCCGCGGTCGACGTTGGCGAGCTGAATGCGGTTGCTCCGGGCGCTGCGACGCAGGGTGCCGTCGAGATAGAGCTGCAGGACGTGGCCCGGTTGCAGCTCCGGTTCCAG
Source organism: Pseudomonadota bacterium (assembly GCA_048621375.1). Lineage (GTDB taxonomy): Bacteria > Pseudomonadota > Gammaproteobacteria > Pseudomonadales > Azotimanducaceae > UBA7803. Next base: position 20,887 of record JBMCWS010000013.1, read on the forward strand.
CTCGGCGTGAACCACCACGTTGCCGGCGTTGTTGCGAATGCCCTCGTCGTCGCCCGGCTGCGCCACCCGCAGTGTCCGGTATCCGCTCTCGGCGGCGGCCTCCGCCTCTTCGTCGTCGTCCTCCAGCCATTCCTCGAGGCTTCGGGTATGCTGCTCGACCGGGGGGGGCTCGAAGGTATTGGCGCCGTCCGGTTCGAGCTCCACGGTTTCGCTGGGCTCGTCCGGCCCGGGTGTTTCGTCGGTGAAGACTACGTTGCCGTCCTCATCCACGGTGCGGTAGATGCGATCGGCACCCGCCGCGGGTTGGGCCGAGACCACGAGGCACAGCAGGCCTGCCAGCATCGAGCGCGGGTGGTGCGGTCTGCGGTTCATGAGCGTGTCCTGGAATGCCGATGGTGTCCGTTATACACCACGAAGGCCGCGAGAACTGCGAAAAAAAGCCCCGATTCGATCGAATCGGGGCGCGCGCAAGCGAGTACCGTGGGCGAGGTTCGGCCTCAGACGCTGTAGTACATCTCGAACTCGGCGGGATGCGTGAGCATACGCAGGTAGTCCACCTCCTCGCGCTTGAGCTCGAGGTACCCGTCGATGGCACCATCGGTGAACACGCCACCGGCCTTGAGGAAGCCACGATCCGCATCGAGCGCATCCAGCGCTTCCTCCAGGGAGTGCGCCACGGTGGGAATGTCGGTGACTTCCTCGGGCGGCAGATCGTAGAGGTCCTTGTCCAGCGCGTCGCCGGGATGGATCTCGTTCTGGATGCCGTCGAGGCCGGCCATCAGCATGGCGGCGAACGTCAGGTAGGGGTTGCCGGTGCTGTCCGGGAACCGCACCTCCACCCGATAGGCCTTGGGGTTGCCGCCCTGGATGTAGGGCACCCGGATCGACGCCGACCGGTTGCGGGCCGAGTAGGCGAGCATCACCGGCGCCTCGAAGCCCGGCACCAGACGCTTGTAGGAGTTGGTGCTGGCGTTGGCGAAGGCGTTGATGGCTTTGGCGTGCTTGATGATGCCGCCGATGTAGAACAGGGCGGTGTCGGAGAGCCCGGCGTACTTGTCGCCGTGGAACAGGTTGGTGTCGCCTTTCGAGATGGACTGATGCACATGCATGCCGTTGCCGTTGTCCCCCACCAGGGGCTTGGGCATGAAGGTGGCGGACTTGCCGTAGGCGTCGGCCACGTTGTGCACGCAGTACTTGTAGATCTGCACCTCGTCGGCCTTGTTCACCAGGGTGTTGAAGCGCATGCCGATCTCGTTCTGGCACGCGGTCGCTACCTCGTGGTGGTGCACCTCGATGGCCAGCCCCATGGCCTCCATGGCGTTGCACATGGCGGAGCGGAGATCCGCGGCGGAGTCCACCGGCGGGACCGGAAAGTAGCCGCCCTTCACCCGCGGCCGGTGGCCGAGGTTGCCGCCCTCGAACTCGGAATGGGACGACCATGCCGCTTCCTCGGCGCCGATGCTGTAGAACGCGCCGCTGATCTCCACCTTCCAGCGCACGTCGTCGAAGACGAAGAACTCGTTCTCGGGCCCGAAGTAGGCGGTGTCACCGATGCCGGACGACTTCAGATATGCCTCCGCCTTCTTGGCGATGGAGCGCGGGTCACGATCGTAGGGCTGCATGGTGCTCGGCTCCACGATGTCGCAGCGCAGGTTGAGCGTGGTGTCGTCCCGGAAGGGGTCGAGCACGGGCGTGCTGTCATCGGGCATGAGGATCATGTCCGACTCGTTGATGGTCTTCCAGCCGGCAATCGAGGAGCCGTCGAACATGAAGCCGTCCTGCAGGTCGTCTGCATCGAGCTTCGCGGCAGGAACCGTGGTGTGCTGCTCCTTCCCCTTGGGGTCCGTGAAGCGCAGGTCGACCCATTTGACGTCGTGGTCCCTGATCATTTTGAGCGTGTTGTCGGACATGAGATTGGCTGCTCCTGACTGTGTTCCTGTGCGTTCGTGCTGGCGGGGTGCGCGCAATGTGATCACCCCGGGCCCCAACGTTGCCCTCTGGCTGGGCAACATCCATGCCAGGCTTTGCAGTACGGCATGTGGGTTTTTCCAGGTATGTATTTACTCACTTGTCGCCCCAGAATGGTGCATCAAGTGAGATGCGGGGCTGCCTGTGCACCAAAAGCGTGCTCAGGCGCAGACCCGCAGCCGGATGTGGAAGTGCTGCCGGTCCGAGGCCTCGCACGCGGGGCAGTTGCGGTCGTCGAGGTAGGCGTGGCCGTGAACCCGGCACCAGGCCGCGATGTCGTGGAGGGCGCCCGGGTCGGTGGCGAGCACCTCGAGCACCGTTCCCGGGGCCAAGGCGCTCACCGTGCTCTGGGTTCGAATGACCGGCATGGGGCACAGCAGCCCCAGCGCATCGAGGCGTTGGTGTTCGCTCACACCCACCACTCGTCGCGCACCTCGTGCGGGGGCAGCGGGGTGACGTCCAGCACTTCCCCGTGCCCTTCCGGGCTGTCGATGCCGATCTGCACGCGCTCGGCATCGCGGCCCTGGCTGTAGCGGGCCAGGATACGCGCCGCCAGGGTGAGGTCCTCGCGGCCGGGGGTGCCGTCCACCAGGCACAAGGGGCCGCGGTGGCTGAGGCTGCGCAGGGTGATGAAGCGTTTGCGGTAGCCTTCCAGATAGCGGTTCTCGCCTTCCTCCCGGCCGAGGATGAGCTTGAAGGACGGCCCCGGCCGCAGGTGGCGGCCGACCTTGAGCAGCATGATGTCGTCGAGGTCGTAGTCGCGGTGGCCGCGGGCGTTCCACAGGTCCTGCAGCTTGTCCGAGTAGTCGGGATTGGTGAGGAAACAGCAGCCCCCGGCCGGCTGGGCCCAGTCGCTGAAGCCGAGCCGCTCCGCCAGCTCGAGCTGGGGCTTGCGGTTGCGCCCGTGGAATCCGAACAGGGCGTCGCGGTCTACCCAGCCCTCTCGTTCCGGGAGCGTCTCGGGCAGGTGATGGGCGCACAGGGGCCGCAGCAGTCTGTCCTCGGCGCCGGATTCCCGCGCGATCACGGGCATGGTGTCCTTGCGCTGGCTCTTGGGGCGCTGGCCGATGACCTCGCCGGTGATGATGAAATCGAAGCCGTTCTCTTCCATGAAGCCCCAGGCCTGCGCCTTGTTGACCATGAAGATCTTGCAGTCCAGGCAAGGGTTCAGATTGGTGCCGTAGCCGTGCTTGGGGTTGAGCACGACATCCTTGTATTCTTCGATCACCTCGATGATGTGCAGCTTGATCCCGAGCTGCTCGGCGACCCAGAGCGCGTTGTTGCGCTTGGGTGCCTTGGACTTCTTGCGTTCGCGAATGGCCTGGGTGTGGCCTTCCACGCAGAATCCGGTGAAGAAGTTCACGCCCTCGACGTGCACGCCCTGGTCCATCACGACCTTGGCCGCCAGCATGGAATCGAGGCCGCCGGAAATCAGCGCCACGGCCTTCGGCGCGACATCTTTTCTCGGTTCGGTCATAATCGCCGCCCCCGCTAGGGCTGCCCTGGAAGGGCCGCGCAGTTTAGTAGGATACCCCTTGTGTCGCAAAGTGAGACGAACCATCGCCGGCTTCGTAATGTCGCCATCATTGCTCATGTCGACCATGGCAAGACCACCCTGGTCGACCGGCTGCTGCAGCAGACGGGCACCCTGACCGGGGACGACCAGGAGCGGGTGATGGACTCCAATGAGCTGGAACGCGAGCGTGGCATCACGATCCTTTCCAAGAACACCGCCATCGAGTACCGCGGCTACCGGATCAACATCGTCGACACCCCCGGGCACGCGGACTTCGGCGGCGAGGTGGAGCGGATCCTCTCGATGGTGGACTCGGTGCTGCTGCTGGTGGATGCGGTGGACGGGCCGATGCCCCAGACCCGCTTCGTCACCCAGAAGGCCTTCGCCGCCGGGCTGCACCCGATTCTGGTGGTGAACAAGGTCGACCGTCCCGGCGCCGAGCCGTACCGGGTGATGGACCAGGTTTTCGACCTGTTCGACAGCCTGGGGGCTACCGACGAGCAGCTCGACTTTCCGGTGATCTACACCTCGGCGCTGCTGGGCCAGGCGGGTATGGAACCCGACGCGCTGAGCGACGACATGACGCCGTTGCTGGACGCCATCCTCGAGCACGTGCCGGCACCCGATGTGGACGAGACAGGGCCGTTCCAGATGCAGATCAGCTCGCTCGACTACTCGAGCTACCTGGGCGTGATGGGCGTCGGGCGCATCCGGCGCGGCCGCGTGGAGCGCAATACCCCGGTGACCGTGGTGGATCGGGAGGGCGGCACCCGGCGCACCCGGGTCATGAACATTCTCGGCTATCACGGGCTCGACCGGGCGGAGCAGAATTCCGCGTCCGCCGGCGACATCGTCTGCGTCACCGGCGTCGACCGCATTGGCATCTCCGATACGCTCTGCGCCCCGGATCAGGTGGAGTCCCTGCCGCCCCTGGTGGTGGACGAGCCCACGTTGACCATGATGTTCTGCGTGAACACCTCGCCGTTCGCCGGCCGGGAGGGTGACTTCCTGACCAGCCGCCAGCTCAAGGAGCGGCTGTGGCGGGAGGCGTCTCACAACGTGGCGCTCTCGGTCAAGGAAACCGACGACCGCGACCGCTTCGAGGTATCTGGCCGCGGCGAGTTGCACCTCTCCGTGTTGATCGAGACCATGCGCCGGGAAGGCTACGAGCTAGCGGTCTCGCGTCCGCACGTGATCACGAAGGAAGTCGACGGGCAGATCCTCGAGCCTTACGAGACCCTCACCGTGGACGTGGAGGAGCAGCATCAGGGCAAGGTGATGGAAAGCCTGGGCGAACGCCGGGGCGAGCTCACCGACATGGAGCCCGACGGGCAGGGCCGGGTGGTGCTGCGGTTCCGGATGCCCACCCGGGGGTTGATGGGCTTCCGCCCGCTGTTTCTGTCGATGACCTCGGGGACCGGCATTCTCACCTTCGGTTCCGCGGGCTATGGCCCGCGGGTGGAGACGGAGCTCGGCCGCCGCAACAATGGTGTGCTCGTTTCCACCGGCGAAGGCAAGGCAGTCTCCTACGCCCTGTTCAACTTGCAGAACCGGGGCCGGATGATGGTGGGTCCGGGCGATGAGGTATACGCGGGCATGGTCGTGGGCATCCACAGTCGCGAGAACGACCTCACCGTGAACCCGATGAAGGAGAAGAAGCTCACCAACGTCCGCGCCTCGGGCAGCGACGAGAACATCCTCCTCACCCCGCCGGTACGGATGACACTGGAGCAGGCGCTGGAGTTCATCGACGACGACGAGCTGGTGGAGGTCACGCCCAAGGCCATCCGGGTGCGCAAGGCATGAGGGCGGCCGGAGCGTGAAGGCGCTGCTGCAGCGCGTGACCCGTGCTCACGTGGAGACGGGCGGCGAGGTGGTGGGCCGGATCGGCCCCGGCCTGGTGGTGCTGCTCGGCGTGGAGCCCGACGATACCCCGGATGACGTAGCCTGGATGGCGGCCAAGGTGCTCGCGCTGCGGGTCTTCCCCGACGACGAGAAGCCCATGAACCGCTCGGTCACGGACGCGGCGGGGGAAATCCTGGTGGTCTCGCAGTTCACTCTGGCCGCGGATACCCGCCGCGGCAACCGGCCGGGGTTCTCCACCGCGGCACCGCCGGCGCTCGCCGAAGACCTCTACCGGGCGTTCGTGGCCGAGCTGGAGCGCCGCTATCCGCGCGTCGCCACCGGGCGTTTCGGGGCGGACATGCAGCTTGCCCTGGTGAACGACGGCCCGGTGACCTTCATGCTGGAGCGGTGAGGCCCGCTACGACGGCGTGTCGTCGCCGGCTGGCGCGTCCGCGCCGTTCTCTCCGTCCGTCCGCCTGGTGGTCATGAAGCGCGCCAGGAGGATGCCCGCCTCGAACAGCAGCCAGGTCGGACCGGCCAGCATGAGCTGCGAGATGATGTCGGGGGGGGTGAGCAGCATGCCGACGACGAAGCACCCGACGATGACGTACGGCCGCTTGGCGGCCAGTTTCGCGCTGGTGGTGATGCCCGACCAGACCATGAGCAGAATGGCGATGGGGATCTCGAAGGCGAAGCCGAAGGCGAAGAACATCTTCAGCACGAAATCCAGGTAGCGGTTGATGTCGGTCATCATGGTGACCCCCGCCGGGGTCACGGCGGTGAAGAACTGGAACACCAGCGGAAACACCAGAAAGTACGCGAACGCCATGCCGCAGTAGAACAGCAGGATGCTCGAGACCAGCAGCGGCAGGGCGAAGCGCTTCTCGTGCAGGTACAGCCCGGGCGAGACGAACGCCCACACCTGATGGAGGATGAACGGCATCGCGGCGAAGACCGCGGTGACCACCGCCAGCTTGAACGGGGTCAGGAACGGGGAGGCGACCTCGGTGGCGATCATCCCGGATTGGGTGGGCAGGTGGGCCAGCAGCGGCGCCGCCACGAACTGATAGATCTCGTTGGCGAAGATGTAGATGGGAAAGAAGAGCACCAGCACTACCACCAGCGCGCGCAGGATGCGGCTGCGCAGCTCGATCAGGTGGTCGAGAAACGGTTGCTCGTTGCCGTCGACCTCGGCGTCGTGGTCCCGCGGATCGTCCTTAGCCATGGTGCGCGCGGCTGCCGTCCTCCTCATCCGGCCCGGTGCCGTCCGCCGCCGCCCCCGGCGCCTCGGCCGGCGTTTCGGCTGCGGTGCTGTCGCCGGATGGGTCGGCGGGCTCGGCCGGTTTGCCGGTTCCGGGATCGACGGGGCCGCGCACGTCCTGCTCGATGCGCCGCATTTCCTCCATCACCGCTTCGTTGTGAAGCTGACGGCGAACCTCGTCCATGCCGATCTCGCGCTCGAGCTCAGTCTTCACGCTGGTGAAGCTGCGGCGCATGCGGCCGAACCACAGCCCCAGGGTGCGCAGCGTTTCCGGAAGACGCTCGGGGCCGATCACCAGCAGGGTGACGATGGCGATGAGCAGTAGCTCCGGAAAACCGATGTCAAACATTCGTGTCCTGCTTGTGCTCGGACTTCCGCGCCTCGCTCACCTCGCCTTCGATGAAGCTCCGATCCGGGTCGTCGTCGGTCTTGGTTTCCTCGTCGGTCACGGCCTTGCGGAAGCCCTTGATGGCGCCGCCGAGGTCCGAGCCCAGCGTCTTCAGCCGCCGTGGCCCGAATATCAGGAGCACGATGGCCAGGATGACCAGCAGCTCCGTGAGTCCGAATCCTCCGAACATGATGTGCTCCGAATGAGGGGTGGCTATATTGTGACACCAAAATGGCGGTAGCGATCAGTCGGCGCCTGTGGCGGCGGACCGCAGACTGTCTACCGTCTACTCACGCTCTCTGCTCGCTTTCTCCTCGTGGCCGGAGGTGCCGAAACGCCGCTGCAGCTCTTCGAGCACCCACCGCGGCTCCTGTTCGAGGTGCACCAGCATCACCAGGCTGTGGAACCAGAGGTCGGCGACTTCGCCGATCAGCGCGTCGTCCCGATGCGGGCGGCCGGGCTCGCCCTCGGCGTCCCGCGCGGCCAGCAGCACCTCGACGGCCTCCTCGCCCACCTTCTCGAGAATCTTGTTCAGTCCGCGGGCGTACAGCGAGGCCACGTAGGAGTCTCTCGGGTCGTCGTCGCGCCGGGACCGCAGCACTTGCGTGAGGTTTTCGATGATGTCCGCCTGATTCGTGGTCATGGGAGTGTCCTCAGGCCCGCAACAGGAGCAGGGAGCCCAGCACGGCGCTGACCAGTCCTGCCATGGCGCCGAGCTGGTTGCCGGCTCCGAGCGCGTCGGTGATGGGGGCCCATAGTAGGACGACGGCCACCCCGAGCAAAGCGGCGCCGGACAGGCGGCGCTGCCGGGCCCGGCGCTCCGTCCGGTCGAGTCGCTGCTCCAGCGCGCGGATGGCGGCGCCCTGGCGCTCGAGCACCCGCTCCGTGCGTTTCTGCTGCGTCCCCGTGCGCACGATCAGCGCCGGCAACCGGGGGAGCTGCTCGATGAGCTGTGGCGCATGCTCGGCGAATTCCCGCAGCGCCGCCGCCGGACCCACGTGCTCGGCCATCCATCGTTCCATGTACGGTTTCGCCGTCTCCCAGAGGTCGAGCTCGGGATACAGCTCCCGCCCCAGGCCCTCGATGTAGAGCAGCGTCTTCTGCAGCAGCACGAGCTGCGGTTGAATCTCCATCTCGAACGCCCGCGCGGTGTCGAAGAGCTGCACCAGGAACAGCCCGAACGAGATCTCGTGCAGGGGCCTGGCGAAGATCGGCTCGCACAGATTCTTGATCACGCGCTCGAACTCGTGGGGATCCGTATCGGCGGGGATCCAGCCGGATTCCAGGTGAAGCCGGGCCACTTCCGCGTAGTCGCGGTTGAAGAAGGCGAGGAGGTTGCGTGCCAGGTAGTCCTGATCCTCCCGGGTCAGCGAGCCGATGATGGCGCAATCGATGGCGATGTAGCTCGGGTTCTCCGGATCGCTGACATCAACGAAGATGTTGCCGGGATGCATGTCGGCGTGAAAGAAATTGTGCTCGAAGACCTGCGTGAAGAAGGTCTCGACCCCGCGGTCCGCGAGCTTCTTCAGATTGGTGCCGTGGGCCTTCAGGGTCTCGATGTCGCCGATGGGCACGCCGTGCACGCGCTCGAGGACGAGTACGTTGCGCCGGGTCAGCTCCCAGTACACCCGGGGCGCGTACAGCAGCGGCGAGCCGGCGAAGTTCACCCTCAGGCGTGCGGTGTTCGCCGCTTCCTGCTCGAGATTCAGCTCGTCGAAGATGGTGCGCTCGTAGTCCGCCACCACCTCGCACAGGTGCAGGCGCCGCGCTTCCCGGGAATGCGTCTCGAGCAGTTCCGCGAGCCGGCGCAGCAGCTCGATGTCGCTGGCGATGACTTTGTCGATGCCGGGCCGCACCACTTTCACCACCACCTCGGTGCCGTCGGGGAGCGCCGCCGCGTGCACCTGCGCCACCGAGGCGGAGGCAATGGGGTCGGCGTCGAACTCGCTGAACGCTTCGCTCAGGGGGCGGCCGATGGCCCGCTCCACCAGCGCCCGGGCCTCGGCGCCGGGAAAGGGCGGCACGTGGTCCTGCAGGCGGGCCAGCTCGTCGGCGATGTCCACAGGCAGCAGGTCACGCCGGGTGGAAAGGAGCTGGCCAAACTTGATGAACACAGGCCCGAGATGCTCGAGGGCCAGTCGCAGGCGCGCGCCCCGGGACGTGGGGCCGGACGGGATCAGCCGGGACGGAGACAGGCGCAGCAGCGCCCGGTAACGCGGTGGCAGCGGCGTGGCGCCGTCCTCCGCGGCTTCCAGCAGGGTGTCGAGCCGATAGCGGCTCGCCGTCCAGACCACCTGGACCAGGCGCTTGAGAACCCTCACGAGTCGGCCCTGCGGCGCTCCTCCGCCGCCACCCGGACGGCCAGCCGATCCACCCGCCGCCGCAGCTCGCGGAGATCCTCGGCGAGATCCGCGGCGCCGGAACGATCCACGAAGCGGCGCGCGCTGCCGGCGCGGATCGAGTCCTCCACAGCTTCCGCGGCGGAGCGGACCGTGGCAGCGGCCAGATCGAGCGCGCCCAGGGCGCGGCTCGAGAATTCTGGGCCCAGGGTCCGCTCCAGCGGGGCCGTGAGGTCCGGGCGAAAGCCTCGCACGATCTCCCCCAGCTCCTCGATCAGCGTCCGGTCGCCTCCCATGTGCAGCCGTTGTCCGCCGGCGTCGCCGCGGCCGAGCAGCCACAGCGCGATGTCCCCCGCGGCGCCTTGGAGCACGGCGTGCGGCTCGTCGGCCCCGTGGGGATAGAAACGCAGCCGCCCGGCCGTCACCTCCAGCGTCAACGCGCGCCGGCCCAGCGGCCCGGGCAGCTCGGCGTCGATCTCGAGCCGCCGGCCGTCGAGGGCGCCGAGCCGGGCCCGGGCAGCGGGATCGAGCTCCAGACTGGCATTGGCGATGTCGGCGAGCGCGTCCGCCAGCACGGAGGTCACGCCGGCGCCGGTGCGGGTCATGGCCGCACGCCCCGATGAATCGCGGCGACCCCGCCCAGCAGGTTGTGGTATTCGACCTCGGAGAAACCCGCGTCCTCCACCATCTGCCCGAGCGCGCGCTGGGACGGATGCACGCGGATCGACTCCACCAGATACTGGTAGCTCCCGGCGTCCCCCACCACCAGCTTGCCCAGGGTGGGCCAGAGCGCCTGGTAGGCGGAGTAGGCGGATTGCAGCGCGGCGTTCTCCGGCCGCGAGAACTCCAGCACCAGCAGGACGCCGCCGGGATGCAGGACCCGGTGGATCTCCCGCAGGGCCTTGTCCTTGTCGGTGAAGTTCCGCAGGCCGAAGCCGATCACCACGCAGTCGAAGCTCGCCTCGGCGAACGCCAGGGCCTCGCCGCTGGTCTGGCAGAAGTCGACGCCGGCCAGGCCGGCATCGAGCAGCCGGTCACGGCCGAGGCGCATCATGGCGGCGTTGATGTCCGCCAGTACCACCGAGCCGGTATCGCCTACCGCGGGGGCGAGCAGGGCCGCGAGGTCGCCGGTGCCGCCGGCGAGGTCGAGGACCCGGGCGCCGGGCCGCACGCCGGACATCTCCACGGTCATGCGCTTGAACAGGCGGTGGGTGCCGAGCGATATGAGGTCGTTCATGACGTCGTAGCGGGACGCCACCCGCTCGAATACCCCGCCGACGAGTCGGGTTTTCTCGTCCGGGCTTACCTGGCGATAGCCGAAATCAACCGGTCGGTCGCGTGACATGCCAATGCTGGTGATCCCTGAAACCGTCGGTCAGTTTACGCTTTGGGGGCCCATTGGCCTACCGGAATCGCCGGCAGCCGGGACGCATTGGCGGCTTTGAGCTCGGCCAGGTACTCCTGCCAGTAGGCGTCCTGCCGCGTCCCCAGATCCTCCAGGTAGTCCCAGGAGTAGAGCCCGGAGTCGTGGCCGTCGTCGAACGTGAGTCGGATGGCGTAGTTGCCCACCGGCTCGATCCCGGTGATGCCGACGTATTTCTTGCCGGTCTGCAGACGCCGTTCCTCGGGCGCGTGGCCGCGCACCTCGGCGGAGGGTGAGTAGACGCGCAGCAGCTCCGCGGGCAGCTCGACCGTGGTGTGCTCGAAGGCGATCTCGAGCAGCCGGGACTTGCGATGGTAGGTGACTTTGCTCGGCCGGCTCATGGCGTCACAGGATGTACCGGGACAGATCCTGGTCCTTGACCAGCTCGCCGAGGTGGTCGTCCACGTACGTGGCGTCGATGGAGAGCCGTTCGCCCTGCTGCTCCGTCGCCTGGTATGAGACCTCCTCGAGGAGCCGCTCCATGAGTGTATGCAGGCGCCGGGCGCCGATGTTCTCGGTGCCTTCGTTCACCTGCCAGGCGAGCTGGGCGATGCGTTCCAGACCGTCGTCGGTGAACTCGATCTCCACCCCTTCGGTGCCCAGCAGGGCCTTGTATTGCTCGGTGAGCGAGGCGCTGGGCTCCACCAGAATGCTGCGGAAGTCCGCCGGCGTGAGCGCCGCCAGCTCCACCCGGATGGGCAGGCGGCCCTGCAGCTCCGGGATGAGGTCCGCCGGTTTCGACAGGTGGAAGGCGCCGGAGGCGATGAACAGGATGTGGTCGGTGCGCACCATGCCGTACTTGGTGGAGACGGTGCAGCCCTCGATCAGCGGCAGCAGATCGCGTTGCACCCCCTCGCGGGAGACGTCGGCGCCGCCGGATTCGCCGCGTTTGGCCACCTTGTCGAGCTCGTCGAGAAAGACGATGCCGGATTGTTCCACCATCTCGACGGCGCGGGCCTTCACCTCGTCCTCGTTGACGAGCTTGGCGGCTTCCTCCTCGCGGACCTTGCGCAGCGCATCCTTGATCTTCAGCCGCATGGACTTCTTCTTGCCCTGGCCGAGATTACTGAACATGCTCTGGAGCTGGTTGGTCATCTCCTCCATGCCGGGGGGCGCCATGATCTCCACTCCGACCTGGGAGGCGTCGAGCTCGAGCTCCACTTCCTTGTCGTCGAGCTCGCCTTCCCGGAGGCGTTTGCGGAACAGCTGCCGGGTGCTCGAATCCTCCGTTCTGGCGTCTTCCTGGTTGAATCCGGCCTTGGGCGCCGGCAGCAGGGCATCGAGGATGCGCTCCTCCGCCTCGTCCTCGGCCCGGTGCCGCACCTGGTCCATCTGTGCCTCGCGCTCGAGCTTGACCGCGGCATCCGCGAGATCGCGCACGATCGATTCCACGTCGCGGCCGACGTAGCCGACCTCGGTGAATTTGGTGGCTTCGACCTTGATGAACGGCGCGCCGGCGAGCTTGGCGAGGCGACGCGCGATCTCGGTTTTCCCGACCCCCGTGGGCCCGATCATGAGAATGTTCTTGGGAGTCACCTCTTCCGCGAGCTCCGGCGCTAGCTGCATGCGGCGCCAGCGGTTGCGCAGGGCGATGGCCACGGCCCGCTTGGCCTCGTGCTGGCCGATGATGTGCTTGTCGAGCTCGTGGACGATCTCCCGGGGCGTCATCAACGTCATGACGGGTCAAGAACCTCGATGGTGCGGTGGTGGTTGGTGTAGATGCAGATGTCGGCGGCGATGTCCAGCGCCCGCTCGACCACGTCGGGGGCGTGGAGATCGGTGTTCTCCCCCAGGGCCCGGGCTGCCGCGGTGGCGTAGGGGCCGCCGGAGCCGATGGCGATGATGCCCGATTCCGGCTCGATGACATCGCCGTTGCCGCTGATCAGCAGGGCGGCGCTGCGGTCGGCGACGATGAGCATGGCCTCGAGGCGACGCAGCGCGCGGTCGGAGCGCCATTCCTTGGCCAGCTCCACGGCGGCGCGGGTGAGGTTACCCTGGAACTTCGACAGGGCCGCCTCGAAGCGCTCGAACAGGGTGAATGCGTCGGCGGTGCCGCCGGCGAATCCCGCCAGCACCTTGTCGTCGTGGAGACGCCGGACCTTGCGGGCATTGCCCTTCATGACGGTATCGCCCAGGGAGACCTGACCGTCGCCGCCCATGGCGACGCGGCCGTCCTTGTGGACGCAGAGTATGGTGGTGGCGTGGGGTTGCTGCATCACGCGGATAGTGGGGACGCCCCGCCGGCAATGCAATGGCAAACGCTCGTCATTGCGCCGGACGCTTGGTCCACATCGCCGAGATGTCCCGTTCCCGCAGGCGGGTCATGGCCCGCTCGGCTTCCACCCGGCGGTCGAATGGCCCCACGGTTACTCGATACCAGCGGCCGTTGGCCAGCGAGATGGTCTGCGTGGCCGCCGGCAGGTCCATCAGCAGCAGGGCGGCGCGCAGACGCTCGGCGTCGTCCTCGGAGCGGAACGACGCCGCCTGCAGCACGATGGTCTCGTCGGTGTCGGTCGTCTCCGCCGCCTCGCTGCGATACGGCTCGGGATCGGCGGTGACCTTGCTGTTGCGCAGCAGGTCGTCGAACTCGAAGGTGAGCTCCGGGCGCTCGGCGTTGTCGGCGGCGCCCGTGTCCGCCGGGGGGCCGGCGGGCTCGTCCGAGCTCAGCAGCTCCGGGAGATAGGCGGTGCCGAGCACGATGACGGCGCCCAGCACCACGCCGCCGGAGAAGCTCGGCGCGTGGAAGAAGGTGCGCTTCGCCGGAGAGCCGGAGCGGCCGCCGCGTGGGCGCTTGCCCTTGTGCGGCGCGCGCCGGGCGGCGACCCGCGGGCGGCGGGTGGAGCGGAGTCGGAAATCCTGCATGGGCGGCCATCATAGGGTGCGCCGCGGGTCCTGCCTACCCGCGCCGACGTCAGAACGTGTCGTAGGGGTCGACGTCGACGGACCAGCGGACGCCGCTGTGGCGGGGCGCGTGGTGGTCGAGATGCCGCAGGGCGCGGTGCAACGGCCCTCGGGCGTCCGCCAGCACCATGAGCTGGAAGCGCAGCCGGTTTGCCACCCGGGCGATGGGAGCCGCCGCCGGCCCCAGCGCCTCGACGCCGTCCGAGTCGGAGGCCGACAGCAACAGCGCCCTGATTTCCTGGAGCAGCGCCTGGGGTGGCTCGGGCTCGGCGGCCTCCGCCCGGATCAGCGCCATGGGGCGGAACGGGGGCATACCGGCGGAGCGGCGATGCTCGAGCTCGAGACGGACGAATCCGGGGTAGCCCTGCGAGATCAGCGATTGCAGCACGGCGTTCTCCGGCTGGTGGGTCTGAATCCAGACCTCGCCGGGGCGTTCCGCCCGGCCGGCCCGGCCCGCGACCTGAATGATGAGCTGCGCGGTGCGTTCCGGAGCCCGGAAATCCGCGCTCAGGAAGCCGCCGTCGGCGTTGATGACGGCCACCAGGGTGACGTTCGGGAAGTGGTGGCCCTTGGCGAGAATCTGCGTGCCCACGAGTATCGCCGGCTCGCCGCTGCGAATGGCGGTGAGCTGGGCCTTCAGGCGCTGCTGGCTGCGGGCGGTATCGCGGTCGATACGGTGCAGCGGGACATCCGGGAACAGCGCTTCGAGGCCTGCCTCGGTGCGCTGGGTGCCGAGCCCGACGGGCAGCAGCTCGCTGCGCCCGCATTCCGGGCACGCGTGCGGTGGCCGATGGCGCTGGCCGCAGTGGTGGCAGATCAGCGCCTCGGGCTTGCGGTGCAGGGTCATGCGCATCTCGCAGTGTCGGCAGACGGCCTGCCAGCCGCAGCCCGGGCACAGATAGCTGGGCGCGTAGCCGCGCCGATTGAGGAACACGAGCGTCTGTCCGCCGGCGTCGAGATGGGTGCGAATGATGCGCTGCAGGCGGTCGCTGATGCCGTCCCGGAGCCGGTGGCCGCGAATGTCGAGCAGGTGGAACGCGGGCATGCTGGCGCCGCCGGCGCGGGCGCGCAGATGCAGGTGCCGGTAGCGGCCGGCCTCGGCGTTCACCAGCGACTCCAGAGACGGCGTGGCGCTGCCGAGCAGCAGAGGTATGTCGCGGAGCTGGGCCCGTTTGACTGCCACGTCCCGGGCGGAGTAACGCAGCCCGTCCTGCTGTTTGAAGGAGCCGTCGTGCTCTTCGTCCACCACGATCAGGCCGAGATCCCGGAACGGCGTCAGTACCGCCGAGCGGGTGCCGATGAGGATCCCCACTTCTCCGGCGCTCGCGCGCAGCCAGATGTCCAGCCGCTCGCGGTCGGTCATGTTGGAGTGCAGGGCGGCGGCGGCACCGAAGCGGCGCTCGAAGCGGCGCAGTGTCTGGGGGGTCAGCGCGATCTCCGGAACCAGCACCAGCACTTGCCGGCCGGCCCGGCGCACCTGGTCGATGAGGCGCAGGTAGACTTCGGTCTTGCCGCTGCCGGTGACACCGTCGAGCAGGGTGGGGGTGAAGGCCCGGGTGCCGGCGCAGAGGGTCTCGAGCGCGTCCGCCTGCTCTTCATTCAGCGCCGGCAGCGTGGTCTCGACCGAGGCGGCGGTAGCCTCGTGATGCCGCGCCTCCTCACGCACCAGCGCGCCCTTGGCGGCGAGGCCGCGCACCACGTCGCGGCTGAAGCCGGCGGCGTCGAGCTCTTCCGGCCGGGCGCTGCCGCCCCGGCGCTCGAGGTACGCCATCAGGTCGCGCTGCCGCGGCGCCCGGCCGAGGTCCGGCGCCGCTTCCGTAAGGCGCCATACCCGGGGGCGGCGAATGACCAGCGTCTCGCCCCGGCGCGCGGCCGCCGGCAGCATGGTGCCGATCACTTCACCCAGGGGGTGGTGGTAGTAGTCCGAGAGCCAGCGCGCCAGCGCGAGCAACTCGTCACCGAGGATGCTGTGGTCGTCGAGCACGGCGTCCACCGGCTTCGGGTCGTCGTGCGGATCCGGCGGGTCCACCTCGACGCACACGGCCGTCACCGCCTGGCGACCAAACGGCACACGCACCCGGGCGCCGGGCACCGGGGCTGCCCGCGGCTCCGCGACGGCGTAGTCGAACAGCCGGGGCAGGGGTTTCGGCACCGCGACGCGGACGATGTGCGGCTCCGGGAGGCGGGTGTCGATCATTCGGCTCCATCCAGGCATCGGCGCTTCCCTTGCGATGTTACCGGCATCTGACTAAACTGCGCGGCCTTTTCAACCAGCCGTTTGCGGCCACACAGTCATGAAACAAGGCATTCATCCCCAGTACGACGACGTCAAGGCGGTGTGCAGCTGCGGCAACGTCATCGAGACGCGGTCCACCCATACCGGCGAGATGCATCTCGACGTCTGTTCCGCGTGCCACCCCTTCTACACCGGTAAGCAGAAGATCATGGATACCGGCGGTCGCGTGGAGCGTTTCCGCCGGCGCTTCGGCAACCGTACCCGAGCGAGCTGATCGCGCCCGTCCCGTCCGCCGACGGGGCGGCCGCCGGCCGCTCCCGTCGGTCCGGAACCTCCCCATCCTCTTCGGTCTAATTCCGCAGCGCTGTAGCATTTCGAGCGTCGGAGCTTGAGAACGTGAGGACAGCCATGAGACTGGTGCCCGGTGTGAAGCGTCTGGGTGGTTTCTGCGTGCTCCTGATCCTCTCCACCGCCGCGCTGGCGGGGCCGGGCGAGAAAGCCTACCGCGAGATGGTGGAGAAGGATCAGATCTACCAGGACGAGGCGTGGCAGGCGTACGTGCAGGAGGTGGGTGAGCGGCTGGTGGCCGTGACTCCGGACGCAGGCAAGGATTACCACTTCTACGTGTTGGACAATCCGGCAGTCAACGCCATGGCCCTGCCGGATGGCTACATCTTCATCAATCGCGGGCTCATCGCCTACCTGCGGTCCGAGGACGAGCTGGCGGGTGTCATCAGTCACGAAATCGGCCACGTGGTGGGGAGTCATGCCCGCCGCACCAACACCGTCGGCGCCCTCGGCAGCGTGGTCGGCTTCATCGGCGCCATCATGACCGGCACGGGCCAGGTGGCCGATCTGGCGAATACGGCGACGGCCACCATCCGCTCCGGCTACGGGCGCGAGTTCGAGCTCGAAGCGGACGAGCTCGGTGCCGAATACCTCGCCAAGGCGGGCTACAACCCCCTGGCCATGATCGACGTGCTGCACGTCCTCAAGGACCACCAGCTGTTCAGCAAGAACGTCAAGGGTGAGCCCACGGTGTACCATGGGCTGTTCTCCTCGCACCCGCGCAACGACAGGCGACTCCACGATGCGGTTCAGCGCTCGCAGGGCATGATTCCGGACACCGTCACCGAGCCCGAGCGGGATTTCTGGGAGATGATGGACGGTCTGGTGTTCGGCGACGAGGCGGCCAGCGGGCTCATCAAGGACGGCACCTACTACCACGGGACGCTGCGGGTGGTCTTCGGCTTCCCGGAAGGCTGGGACGTGCTGAACACCAGCGCCGAGGTGCTCGGGCGGGATGCGCAGGGCGCCACTCATGCCACCATCGCGGTGCAGCGCCTGAACCCCGCGAGCGAGAAGCAGACCCCGGAGGAATTCGTCACGAAGACCCTGAAGCGCGACGATGTCGCCAACGGCGAGAGTCGCGAGATCAACGGCTATCCGGCGTACGTGGCGGACATCGACGTGGCCGGCGGCGCTGCCCAGGCCCGCAAGCTCGCCGTGGTCTACAAGGATTCCAGCGTCTATCTGTTCAAGGGGGAAGTCGGCCCCGCCGGAAACGTGGAGAAGTTCGAGGACCAATGGCAGCAGACCCTCGACTCGTTCCGCGCCATGACGGCCGAGGATCTGCGTGAGGCGAACAACCAGCGCATCAAGGTGGTCATGGCAGATCCGGAGGACACCTACGGCGAGCTCGCCAAACGCGTTTCGATCAAGAACCTGCCGGAAGAGACGCTGCGGCTGATCAACGGCCAGCATCCCATCGGCGAGCCGCGCGCCGGAGACCCGATCAAGATAGTACAGTAGTAGTACTCAGTACTCAGTACTCAGTAC
>JBMCWS010000014.1:0-36958 GCA_048621375.1 Pseudomonadota bacterium
AGCGGCCGCTGAAGTCCCTGGCCGACATGATCAAGGGCAAGCAGGGCCGCTTCCGGCAGAACCTGCTCGGCAAGCGCGTCGACTATTCCGGCCGCTCCGTGATCGTCGTGGGCCCCACGCTGCGTCTGCATCAGTGCGGGCTGCCGAAGAAAATGGCTCTGGAGCTGTTCAAGCCGTTCATTTTCGGCAAGCTCGAGTCCCGCGGTCTCGCCACTACCATCAAGGCGGCCAAGAAAATGGTCGAGCGTGAGACGCCGGAGGTCTGGGACATCCTCGCAGAGGTGATCCGCGAGCACCCGGTGCTGCTGAACCGGGCGCCGACCCTGCATCGCCTGGGCATTCAGGCGTTCGAGCCGGTGCTGATCGAGGGCAAGGCCATTCAGCTGCACCCGCTGGTGTGCACCGCTTACAACGCCGACTTCGATGGCGACCAGATGGCCGTCCACGTGCCGCTGACCCTGGAAGCCCAGCTCGAGAGCCGGGCGCTGATGATGTCCACCAACAACATCCTCTCGCCGGCGAGTGGCGATCCCATCATCGTGCCGTCCCAGGACGTCGTGCTGGGGCTGTACTACATGACCCGGGAGAAGCTGAACGCCAAGGGCGAGGGCCGGGCGTTCGCCGACATCGAGGAAGTGCACCGGGCCTACAACGCCGGCCTGCTGGATCTGCACGCCCGGGTGAAGGTGCGCATCGAGGAGCATCGCCTCGCCGAGGACGGCACCGTCACGCCGGTCCGTAACCTGGTCGACACCACCGTCGGACGGGCTCTGTTCTACGAGATCGTACCGAAGACGCTGCCCTTCGAGATGGTCAACCAGGCGCTCGACAAGAAGTCCATCTCGGCACTCATCAACGCCTGCTACCGCAACGTCGGGTTGAAGGAAACGGTGATCTTCGCCGACCAGCTCATGTACGCGGGCTTCGCCCACTCCACTTCGTCCGGCGCTTCCATCGGGGTGGAAGATTTCGTGATTCCGGACGACAAGACCCGGATCATCTCCGAGGCGGAGGCCGAGGTCGCCGAGATCGAGTCGCAGTTCGCGTCCGGTCTGGTGACCGCGGGCGAGAAGTACAACAAGGTGGTGGACATCTGGTCGCGGGCCAACGATCTGGTGGCGCGGTCGATGATGGACGGCATTTCCAAGGAGCACGTCACCACCCGCGAGGGCGAGGACGTGGAACAGGATTCGTTCAACTCCGTGTTCATCTACGCCGACTCCGGCGCCCGGGGCTCCCCCGCCCAGATCCGGCAGCTCGCCGGTATGCGGGGGCTGATGACCCGGCCGGACGGCAGCATCATCGAGAACGCCATCACCGCCAACTTCCGGGAAGGCCTGTCGGTGAACGAGTACTTCATCTCCACCCACGGGGCCCGGAAGGGACTCGCGGACACGGCGTTGAAGACCGCCAACTCGGGTTATCTGACCCGGCGGCTGGTGGACGTGGCCCAGGACGTGGTGATCACCGAGCACGACTGCGGCACCGACGAGGGCCTGCTGGTGGCCGCCATCATCGAAGGTGGCGACGTGGTGGAGCCCCTCGGTGACCGGGTGCTCGGCCGGGTCGTGGCGGCCAACGTCTACGGCGCCGACGGCAAGACCGTGCTCATCGAGCAGGGCACCATGCTCGACGAGGCCTGGGTGGAACAGCTCGACGAGCTGGGCGTGGATCAGATGCTGGTGCGCTCGCCCATCACCTGCGAGACCCGCCACGGTGTCTGCAGCAAGTGCTACGGTCGCGACCTGGCCCGCGGCCACCTGGTGAACGTGGGCGAGTCCGTGGGCGTGATCGCGGCACAGTCCATCGGCGAGCCGGGCACCCAGCTCACCATGCGCACCTTCCACATCGGTGGTGCGGCGTCGCGGGCCACGGCCATCGACAACATCCAGGTGAAGCACGGTGGCACAGTACGCCTCCACAACATGAAGACGGTGGCCCGGGAGTCCGGCGAGCTGGTGGCGGTATCCCGTTCCGGTGAGATCGCCATCGCCGACGAGCACGGCCGCGAGCGCGAGCGCTACAAGCTGCCTTACGGCGCCGTCATCTCGGTGGCCGAAGGCGACGAAGTGGAAGCGGGCCGGGTGATCGCCCAGTGGGACCCGCACACCCATCCCATCGTCACCGAGGTGTCCGGCATCGTGAAGATGCAGGACATGGAGGAAGGCCTCTCCATCAACCGTCAGACGGACGAGCTCACGGGTCTGACCAACATCCTGGTGATGGATCCCAAGGACCGGCCCAGCGCCGGCAAGGATCTGCGCCCGGCGGTCACCCTGGTGGACGACAGCGGCAAGCCGGTCACGTTGCCGGGCAGCGAGCTGCCGGCCCACTACTTCCTGCCGAACAATGCCATCGTCAGCCTCGAGGACGGCGAGACGGTGGGTATCGGCGACGTGGTGGCGCGGATTCCCCAGGAGGGTTCCAAGACCCGGGATATCACCGGCGGCCTGCCCCGGGTGGCGGATCTGTTCGAGGCCCGCAAGCCCAAGGAAGCGGCCATTCTCGCGGAAGCTTCCGGCACCGTGAGCTTCGGCAAGGAGACCAAGGGCAAGCGTCGGCTGGTGGTGACGCCCCAGGACGGCGATCCGGTGGAAACGCTCATTCCCAAGTGGCGGAACATCGGCGTGTTCGAAGGCGAGCAGGTGGAGAAGGGCGAGGTGGTCAGCGATGGCCCGCTGAGCCCCCACGACATCCTGCGGCTGAAGAGCGTGACGGATCTGGCCGAGTACATCACCAACGAGATCCAGGAGGTCTACCGGTTGCAGGGCGTGACCATCAACGACAAGCACATCGAGGTCATCGTCAGGCAGATGCTGCGCAAGGCCGAGATCACCCATCCGGGCGATTCGGACTTCATCCGCGGCGAGCAGGCGGAGTACGTGAACGTGCTCGAGGCCAACGACGCCCTGGTGGCCGAGGGCAAGCAGCCCGCGGAGTTCGAGCGGGTGCTGCTCGGCATCACCAAGGCGTCCCTGGCCACGGAATCGTTCGTCTCGGCGGCGTCGTTCCAGGAGACCACGCGCGTGCTCACAGAGGCCGCGGTCACCGGCAAGCGCGACTACCTGCGCGGCCTGAAGGAGAACGTGGTAGTGGGGCGCCTGATTCCGGCGGGAACCGGGCTCGCCTACCACAGCGACCGCAAGCGGCGGCGCGCAGAGGATCTCGCGGCGCGCCTCGCCAAGGAGCAGGGCGCAACGGCGGACGAGGTGGAGCAGGCGCTGTCCGAGGCGTTGTCCAACAGCGATTGAACCGCCGCACCTCGAGCAGGTCTGCTTTGCAAGAGCAGGCCTGCTCCCCACGCCGCCGGCCTGCTTCTGGAAGCGGGCCGGCATACAGACGCAGGGAGGCGTTGCTTCCGGGCGAGCGCGCGATTAGAATCGCGCGCCTGCCTAACAGGGGCCCACGGCTCCGGCGAGGCGGCTCGAACGACCGGGCGCCTCAGCGATACGTTTTTTGGAGACAGTATGGCGAGAATCAGCCAGCTCGTTCGCAAACCGCGAAAGCGCAAGATCGAGAAGAACATCGTTCCCGCCCTGCAGGGCAGCCCGCAGAAACGCGGGGTCTGTACCCGGGTGTACACCACCACGCCGAAGAAGCCCAACTCGGCGCTTCGCAAGGTGTGCCGGGTGCGCCTCACCAACGGTTACGAGGTCACCTCGTACATCGGCGGCGAGGGCCACAACCTGCAGGAGCACTCGGTGGTGCTCATCCGCGGGGGCCGGGTCAAGGACCTCCCCGGCGTGCGCTACCACACCGTGCGCGGCACCCTGGATACTTCCGGCGTGTCCGACCGGCGGCAGCGGCGCTCGAAATACGGCGCCAAGCGCCCCAAGTAGGAACGATTCCGGACGCGCCCCCCTGCGGTACACGAACCCTGACGAGGACCGTACACCGGACGGCTAACCGACACGGAAACAATCCGTTCCAGTAAGGCCCGGACCCCGGGGCATTCGGGGATACCTTCCGGGATCAACCTGAAGCCAAGGAGCTTTGATCATGCCCAGACGTCGCATCGTCGCCAAGCGGGAAATCCTTCCCGATCCCAAGTACAACAACCAGACCGTCGCCAAGTTCATGAACCACGTGATGGTGAGCGGGAAGAAGGCCGTGGCGGAGCGCATCGTCTACGGCGCGCTCTCGCGGATCGAGAGCCGCGGCGCCGGCGATCCCGTGGAGGTCTTCGAGAAGGCGCTCGAGGCGGTTGCGCCGTATGTCGAGGTCAAGGCGCGACGCGTCGGCGGGGCCACCTATCAGGTGCCGGTGGAGGTACGGCCCTCCCGGCGCCAGGCGTTGGCCATGCGCTGGCTGGTGGACAGCGCGCGCAAGCGCGGCGAGAAGTCCATGGCGGCCCGGTTGGCGGGCGAGTTCATGGATGCTGCCGAAGGCCGCGGCAGCGCAGTGAAGAAGCGCGAGGACACCCACCGCATGGCGGAAGCCAACCGTGCGTTCTCCCACTACCGGTACTGATCGCTGATTCCGGCAACGTCCGCACCATCAACATCTAGACGCTAACGGAGAGCATCATGGCTCGCAAAATCCCCATTGCACGATACCGGAACATCGGCATCGTCGCCCATGTGGACGCCGGCAAGACCACCACGACGGAACGCGTTCTGTTCTACACCGGGCTTTCGCACAAGATCGGCGAGGTTCACGACGGCGCCGCCACCATGGACTGGATGGCCCAGGAGCAGGAGCGGGGGATCACCATTACCTCCGCTGCCACCACCGCGTTCTGGTCGGGCATGGACCAGCAGTTCCCCGAGCACCGGGTGAACATCATCGACACCCCCGGGCACGTGGACTTCACCATCGAGGTGGAGCGTAGCCTGCGGGTGCTGGACGGCGCCGTGGTGGTGTTCTGCGGCACCTCCGGCGTGGAGCCGCAGTCCGAGACGGTGTGGCGGCAGGCGGACAAGTACGAGGTGCCGCGCATCGTGTTCGTCAACAAGATGGACCGGGCGGGCGCCGACTTCCAGCGGGTCGTGGGCCAGATCAAGGACCGTCTCGGGGGCAATCCGGTTCCGATCCAGCTCGCCATCGGCGCCGAGGATCAGTTCAAAGGCGTGGTCGACTTGATCCGGATGAAGTCCATCCTCTGGAATGAGAACGATCAGGGCCTGACCTACGAGCTCGGCGAGATTCCGGCCGAAATGGCCGAGCAGGCAGCGAGCTTTCGCGAGCACATGGTCGAATCCGCCGCCGAGGCCAACGAAGAGCTGATGGACAAGTACCTCGAGGAGGGCGACCTCTCCGAGGAGGAGATCAAGAAGGGGCTGCGGATTCGCACTCTGGCGAACGAGATCGTGCCTGCCCTGTGCGGCTCCGCGTTCAAGAACAAGGGCGTGCAGGCCATGCTCGACGCGGTGGTCGAGTACCTGCCGGCGCCCACCGAGGTGCGGGCCATCGAGGGCGTGGTCGCGGACGGCGAGACGGTGGAAACCCGGGAAGCCGACGACGACGCGCCGTTCGCCGCGTTGGCGTTCAAGATCGCCACCGACCCGTTCGTGGGCACCCTGACATTCTTCCGCGTGTATTCGGGGGTCCTCTCCTCCGGCGACCAGGTATTGAATCCGGTCAAGGGCAAGCGCGAGCGCGTCGGCCGGATGGTGCAGATGCACTCCAATTCGCGTAACGAGATCAAGGAAGTGCGTGCCGGCGACATCGCCGCTGCCATCGGCCTCAAGGACGTGACCACGGGCGATACCCTCTGCGACATGAACAACGTGATCACCCTGGAGCGCATGGAGTTCCCGGAGCCGGTGATCTCGGTGGCGGTGGAGCCGAAATCGAAGCCCGACCAGGAGAAGATGGGGGTGGCCCTGGGCAAGCTGGCCCAGGAGGATCCCTCGTTCCGGGTCCAGACCGACGAGGAGTCCGGGCAGACCATCATCTCCGGCATGGGCGAGTTGCACCTCGACATCATCGTCGACCGCCTGAAGCGCGAGTTCGGCGTGGAAGCCAACATCGGCAAGCCTCAGGTCGCCTACCGGGAGACCATCCGCAGCACCGTGGAGGTGGAAGGCAAGTTCGTTCGCCAGTCCGGCGGTCGCGGCCAGTACGGCCACGTGTGGGTGAAGCTCGAGCCCATCTATCACGAAGAGGGCGAAGAGGACCCCGTGCACTACGAGTTCGTCGACCAGATCGTCGGCGGCGTGGTGCCGAAGGAGTACATCCCGGCCGTAGACAAGGGCATGCAGGAGCAGATGCAAAACGGCGTGCTTGCCGGTTATCCGCTCATCGACGTCAAGGCCACCCTGTTCGACGGCTCCTTCCACGAGGTCGACTCCTCCGAGATGGCATTCAAGATCGCCGGTTCCATGGCCATGAAGGACGGGGCGCTGAAGGCGCGGCCGGTGCTGCTCGAGCCCATCATGGCGGTGGAAGTGGTCACGCCGGAGGAATACATGGGCGACGTGGTGGGGGATCTCAACCGCCGCCGCGGCCTGATCCAGGGCATGGACGAGAATCCGTCGGGCAAGATCGTCCGGGCCGAGGTGCCGCTGGCGGAGATGTTCGGCTATTCCACCGATCTGCGCAGCGCCACCCAGGGCCGTGCTACCTACGTCATGGCCTTCGAGCGCTATGCCGAGGTGCCGGACAACATCGCGGCCGGAATCATTCAGCAGTAGTCAGTGCAGGGAATCAAACGCAACGGAGATAGGTAGCAGCCATGTCCAAAGAGAAATTCGAGCGTACGAAGCCGCACGTCAACGTGGGGACGATTGGTCACGTGGACCATGGTAAGACGACGTTGACGGCGGCGTTGACGAAGATCTGCGCGGAGGAGTTCGGCGGCGAGGCGCGTGCGTTCGATCAGATCGACAATGCGCCGGAGGAGCGCGAGCGCGGGATCACGATTGCGACGGCGCACGTGGAGTACGAGTCGCCGGCGCGGCACTACGCGCACGTGGACTGCCCGGGTCACGCGGACTACGTGAAGAACATGATCACGGGCGCGGCGCAGATGGACGGAGCGATTCTGGTGGTGTCGGCGGCGGACGGGCCGATGCCGCAGACGCGGGAGCACATTCTGCTGTCGCGTCAGGTGGGTGTACCGCGGATCGTGGTGTACATGAACAAGGCGGACATGGTGGACGACGAGGAGCTTCTGGAGCTGGTGGAGATGGAGGTCCGGGAGCTTCTCGACGAGTACGAGTTTCCGGGCGACGACACGCCGGTGGTGATCGGGAGCGCGCTGAAGGCGCTGGAAGGCGACACCAGCGAGACGGGCATCGAGTCGGTGAAGAAGCTGGTTCTGGCGCTGGACGAGTACATTCCGGATCCTGAGCGTGCGGTGGACCAGCCGTTTTTGATGCCGATCGAGGACGTGTTCTCGATTGCGGGCCGGGGCACGGTGGTGACGGGCCGCGTGGAGCGGGGCGTCGTGAAGGTAGGGGACGAGGTCGAGATCGTCGGCATCCGTGACACGTCGAAGACGACGGTGACGGGTGTGGAGATGTTCCGGAAGCTGCTGGATGAGGGCCGCGCCGGCGAGAACATCGGGGTGCTGCTGCGGGGCACGAAGCGTGACGACGTGGAGCGCGGCCAGGTGCTGGCGGTGCCGGGGACGATCACGCCGCACACGCAGTTCGAGGCGGAAGTGTACGTGCTGTCGAAGGACGAGGGCGGTCGTCATACGCCGTTCTTCAAGGGCTACCGGCCGCAGTTCTACTTCCGGACCACGGACGTGACGGGGTCGGTGGAGCTGCCGGAAGGCGTGGAGATGGTGATGCCGGGGGACAACGTGAACATGCAGGTGACGCTGATCAGCCCGATTGCCATGGACGAGGGTCTGCGCTTCGCCATTCGGGAAGGCGGCCGAACGGTGGGCGCCGGCGTCGTCGCCAAGATCATAGAATGACCTGGGGCGCCCACCGTTCGGCCCGACGGCGTCGTCGCCAAGATCATAGAATGACCTCGGGCGGCGACACTGGCCCGTGGAATGGTTCGGGCACGTGCAGAGGGTGTTGTCAGCAAAGGCCACCCTCTGTATAGTTCGCCCTCCCTTTTTCCGGGACCGGGAAAAAGGAAAGTGTCCGAGTTCGCCGCCATTGCCGCTCCGGCAGCACGACTTCGGCGGCGGGATTGCTCTTTAAGATTGTTGGAGTTCAGAGCACTGTGCAAAGCCAGCGCATTCGCATTCGTCTAAAGGCGTTCGATCATCGGCTGATCGACGTCTCCACCCAGGAGATCGTCGATACCGCCAAGCGGACCGGCGCCCAGGTGCGGGGGCCCATTCCGCTGCCCACCCGAAAGGAACGGTACACAGTGCTCGTCTCTCCACACGTGAACAAGGATGCGCGGGATCAGTACGAGATCCGTACCCACAAGCGCATGCTCGACATCGTCGAGCCCACCGAGAAGACCGTCGACGCGCTCATGAAGCTCGACCTGGCGGCGGGCGTAGACGTTCAGATCAGCTTGAATTGATGGCGGTACCGGCGCGAATGGCGCCGGCCGCGCCCGTCCCGAAGGGCGGGCAACCGACAGGGCCCCGATGGGGGGCCGGTGATGTACCTGCCGTTTGCTAGCCTCCCGAAGACGGAAAGGCTGGCAGGCGGCCTTCGCATCTCAGGAATCGCAGCAGGCGCGTCGGCACCCGGCCGGCGAGCCCAGGCAGTTAGGGAACAGGCCAATGTCGATCGGATTGGTAGGCAGAAAAGCGGGAATGACCCGGGTGTTCACCGAGGATGGCCAGTCGCTGGCGGTCACCGTCATCGAGGTGGAGCCCAATCGGGTGACGTACGTACGCACTCCGGAGACCGACGGCTACGCCGCGGTGCAGGTGACCACCGGGCGCGCGAAACGCAACCGCGTGACCAAGCCCGTGGCGGGCCACTTCGCGAAGGCGCGGGTGGAAGCCGGCCGCGGGCTCTGGGAGTTCCGCCTCGACGAGCCGGAGTCCGGCGTGGAAGTGGGCAGTGAGCTCGGGCTCGATCAGTTCGAGCCGGGTCAGCGCGTCGACATCCGGGGGGTGTCCAAGGGCAAGGGCTACGCGGGCACCATCAAGCGGTGGAATTTCCGCGGTCAGGACACGACCCACGGCAACTCCGTGGCGCACCGGGCACCGGGCTCCATCGGTCAGTGCCAGACGCCCGGCCGGGTCTTCAAAGGCAAGAAAATGGCGGGCCACCTCGGCAACGCCAAAGTGACCACCCAGAACCTCGAGATCGTACGCGTCGACTCGGACCGCAACCTGCTTCTGGTCAAGGGGGCGGTGCCCGGGCCTGCGGGCGGCGACGTTTTCGTTCGTCCGGCGGTCAAGGCTCCAGCGCTCGGAGGTGAAACGGCATGAACCTGAACCTGGCAACAAGCGGCGGCAGCGTGGAAGTCTCCGAAGCGGCATTCGGCAGGGAATTCAACGAAGCGCTGGTGCATCAGGTGGTGGTGGCGCACATGGCGGGCGCCCGCCAGGGTACCCGCGCCCAGAAGACCCGTTCCGAGGTGCGCGGCGGCGGCCGCAAGCCCTGGCGGCAGAAGGGCACCGGGCGCGCCCGGGCCGGCTCGGTGCGCAGTCCCCTCTGGCGCGGCGGCGGCAAGATCTTCCCCGCCAAGCCACAGGACCACTCCCAGAAGGTCAATCGCAAGATGTATCGGGGGGCGCTGCAGTGCATTCTCTCCGAGCTCATTCGCCAGGATCGCCTGGTGGCCTGCGAGTCCTTCACCGTGAGCGAGCCGCGAACCAAGGCGCTGCTTGCGCAACTGAAAGAATTGAATCTGAAGAGCGTGCTGATCGTCGCCGAGGAGGTGGATGAGAACCTCTACCTCGCCTCCCGGAACCTCAACGAAGTGGACGTGCGCGACGTCAGCGGCGTGGATCCGGTGAGCCTCATCAGTCACGACAACGTGCTGGTGACCGTGGGCGCGCTCAAGAAGCTGGAGGAGGCGCTGGCATGAATCGCGAAAGGCTCTACACAGTGCTGCTCGAGCCGCACTTCTCCGAGAAGGTGTCCCTGCTCGGCGATGCGAGCAACCAGTACGGCTTCAAGGTGGCGCGGGATGCCACGAAAGCCGAAATCAAAGAGGCCGTGGAGCAGCTGTTCAAGGTCTCGGTGGAGAACGTCTCCACCCTGAACGTCAAGGGCAAGGTCAAGCGGACCTTCCGGGGCATCTCCCGAGGCAAGGACTGGAAGAAGGCCTACGTGCGTGTGGCGCCGGGGCAGGAAATCGATTTCATGGTGACGGATTAGTCAGATGGCAGTGAAGAAAGCGAAACCCACGTCTGCCGGCCGTCGCTTCGCCGTCAAGGTGGTGAACCCGGAGCTGCACAAGGGCGGGCCGTACAAGCCGTTGCTCGACCGCCAGACCCGGTCCGGCGGCCGCAACAACGCCGGCCGGATCACCAGCCGGCACCATGGCGGCGGGCATAAGCAGCACTACCGGATCATCGACTTCAAGCGCGACAAGGACGGTGTGCCGGCGGAAGTGGAGCGGCTCGAGTACGACCCGAATCGCAGCGCCAACATCGCCCTGCTGAAGTACGCCGACGGCGAGCGCCGCTACATCCTCGCCCCCCGCGGCGTCTCCGCGGGGGACGTGTTGATGAGCGGCACCAGCGCCGCCGTGCGGGCGGGCAACGCCATGCCGCTGCGCAACGTTCCGCTCGGCAGCGTGGTGCACGGGGTCGAGCTGAAGCCCGGACGGGGCGCGCAGATGGCGCGCAGCGCCGGCGCGTCGGCCCAGCTCGTGGCCCGGGAAGGGCGCTTCGCCACCCTGCGGCTGCGCTCGGGCGAGATGCGCCGGGTGCTCACGGAGTGCCGGGCGACCCTCGGCGAGGTGGGCAATTCCGAGCACAGCCTGCAATCGCTGGGCAAGGCGGGCGCCAAGCGCTGGCGTGGAGTGCGGCCCACGGTGCGTGGCGTCGCCATGAACCCGGTGGATCACCCGCACGGCGGCGGCGAGGGCAGGAGCTCGGGCGGCCGCCACCCGGTGACGCCCTGGGGTGTGCCCACCAAAGGCCACAAGACTCGCAAGAACAAGCGTACGGACAAGCTCATCGTCCGGCGTCGAGGAAGGAGGTAAGCAGGTGCCGAGATCTCTGCACAAGGGTCCTTTCGTCGACCTTCACCTGATGAAGAAGGTGGAAGCGGCTGCAGCCACCAGCGACCGGCGGCCCATTCGAACCTGGTCGCGGCGTTCCATGGTGGTGCCCGAGATGGTCGGGCTGACCATCGCCGTGTACAACGGGCGTCAGCACGTGCCGATCTACATCAACGAGGACATGGTCGGGCACAAGCTCGGCGAGTTTTCGCCGACCCGGACCTACCGCGGCCACGCCGCGGACCGCAAGTCCCGGCGCTAGGAGTGGCAGGAGTAGAAGCAATGCAAGTGAGCGCCACGGCAAAACGACTGCGTGTCTCTCCGCAAAAGGCGCGGCTGGTGGTCGACCTGGTGCGCGGCAAGCCGGTGGGCGAGGCGCTGGACATTCTCGCGTTCAGCACCCAGAAGGCCTCCGGTCTGGTCCGCAAGGTGGTGGAATCGGCGATCGCCAACGCCGAGAACAACGAGGCGGCCGATGTCGACGAGCTCAGGATCAGCGAGATCTTCGTCAACGAAGGCATCACCATGAAGCGCATCAAGCCGCGCGCGAAGGGCCGGGCGGACCGCATTTTCAAACGCACCAGTCACATCACCGTGACGGTCACGGACGAATAGGGTAGCTATGGGTCAGAAGGTCAACCCCGTCGGCATCCGCCTGGGGATCGTCAAGGACCACGCCTCGGTGTGGTATGCGGATTCCAGGCAGTACTCCGACTATCTGCTGAACGATCTCGAGGTCCGGGATTATCTGCGCAAGCGGCTGTCTCAGGCGTCCGTCGGACGCATCGAGATCGAGCGCCCGGCGCAGACGGCGCGAATCACCATCCACACCGCGCGTCCCGGGATCGTCATCGGCAAGAAGGGCGAGGACGTGGAGCGCCTGCGCCAGGAGCTGGCGCGAATGATGCGGGTACCCGTGCACGTCAACATCGAGGAGATCCGCAAGCCGGAGCTGGACGCGCTGCTGGTGGCCCAGAACGTGGCGCAGCAGCTCGAGCGGCGGGTGCAGTTCCGCCGTGCCATGCGCCGGGTGATTCAGAACGCCATGCGCCTCGGCGCTGATGGCATCAAGGTGCGGGTTGCAGGTCGGCTCGGCGGCGCGGAGATTGCCCGCGCAGAGGTGTATCACGAAGGGCGCGTGCCGCTGCACACCCTGCGGGCGGACATCGACTATGCCACCTGGCAGGCCCAGACCACCTACGGAATCATCGGCATCAAGGTCTGGATCTTCAAAGGCGAGATCATCGGACACGACCGCGAGCCGGAGAAGGTCAGCGCGTAGCGCGGCTATCGGTGATCGCGCCGCGCAGGCCACAACCATCAGCAGGCAGGAACATCAGGTAGGGCAACGTGTTACAGCCGAAGAAAACCAAGTTCAGGAAGCAACAGAAAGGCCGGAACCGCGGCCTGGCGACCCGAGGCAACCAGGTGAGTTTCGGCGAGTTCGCTCTGAAGGCCACTGGCCGGGGGCGGCTGACGGCGCGGCAGATCGAAGCCGGCCGGCGCGCCATCAACCGCCACGTGAAGCGGGGTGGGAAGATCTGGATTCGCGTATTTCCCGACAAGCCCATCACCAAGAAGCCCCTGGAAGTTCGCCAGGGCAAGGGCAAGGGTGGCGTCGAGTACTGGATCTCGCAGATCCAGCCCGGGCGCGTGCTCTACGAGATGGAAGGCGTGCCGGAGCACGTGGCCCGCGAGGCGTTCTCGCTGGCGGCGGCGAAAATGCCTTTCAAGACGGCGTTCGTGAAACGGACGCTGATGTAAGCGGTCAGAGGGTAGTTTTTTGGTCATGAAAGCATCCACGCTGCGAGACAAGTCGCCGCAAGAGCTGAACGAAGAGCTGCTGAGGCTGCGCAAGGAGCAGTTCAATCTGCGCATGCAGCGGGCCAGCGGCCAGCTCGGTCAGACGCATCTGCTGGGAGAAGCCCGCCGCGATATCGCGCGGATCAAGACGATCCTGGAGGAGAAACGAAATGGCTGAATCTGCAGCCGGTGCGCCCGAGGCGCAGGGTGAAGGCGTCGAACAGCCGGCGCAGCAGAGCTCGGGCGGCGCGCCGCGTACCGCGACGGGCCGCGTCATCAGCAACCGGATGGACAAGACCGTCACGGTGCTGATCGAGCGGCGGGTCCAGCACCCGGTGTACGGCAAGATCATCCGCCGTTCCTCGAAGCTGCACGCGCACGACGAGAACAACGAGTGCAAGGTGGGCGACATCGTCACCGTGATCGAGTGCCGTCCCCTGTCGAAGACCAAAACCTGGATGCTGAAGAGCATCGACGAGCGTGCGCGCGAGGTATGAGGCGCGGCGCATCCAGGGTGTCAGAGGATAAGGGTCGATGATTCAGACGGAAACCATGTTGGATATCGCCGACAACAGCGGCGCGCGCCGGGTGCAGTGCATCAAGGTGCTCGGCGGCTCGCGGCGCCGCTACGCGGGCATCGGCGACATCATCAAAGTCACGGTCAAGGAGGCGATCCCCCGCGGCCGGGTGCGTAAAGGGCAGGTCATGAACGCGGTGGTGGTTCGTACCCGCAAGGGTGTGCGCCGCGCGGACGGCTCGGTGATCCGGTTCGACCAGAACGCGGCGGTGCTGCTGAACCCGCAGAATCAGCCGGTGGGCACCCGGATCTTCGGCCCGGTGACCCGCGAGCTGCGGACCGAGAACTTCATGCGGATCATCTCCCTGGCCCCCGAGGTGCTGTAAGTCATCATGCGCAAGATCAGGAAAGACGACGAAGTAGTGGTGATTACCGGGCGCGACAAGGGCAAGCGCGGCAGTGTCCTGGAAGTCAGGAAGGACGGCCGTCTGCGGGTCGAGGGCGTGAACCTGGTGAAGAAGCACCAGCGCGGCGACCCCACCATGGGGCGGCCCGGCGGGATCACCGAGCAGGAGGCGCCGATTCAGGCGTCCAACGTGGCGATCTGGAACGACGAAGCCGAGAAGGCCGATCGCGTGGGCTTCCGGTTCGAAGACGGCAAAAAGGTCCGGTACTTCAAGTCCACCAGTAAAGTAATCGAAGACTGAGAGTTTTTCGCACGATGTCGAACTTGTACCAACGCTACGTCGACGAGATTCGGCCCCGGCTGATGCAGGAAGGTGGTTACGCCAACGTCATGCAGGTGCCGCGGCTCTCCAAGGTCACGCTCAACATGGGTGTGGGCGAGGCCGTGGGCGATCGCAAGATCCTCGAGGCCGCGATGTCGGACATGACGCTGATCTCGGGCCAGAAGCCGATCATCACCACCGCCCGTAAGTCGGAGGCCGGCTTCAAGATCCGTGAGGGGTGGCCCATCGGCTGCAAAGTCACGCTGCGCCGCGCCCGCATGTACGAGTTCATCGAGCGGCTCATCGCCATCGCCGTGCCGCGGATCCGCGATTTCCGCGGTTTGAGCCCGCGGGCGTTCGATGGCCGTGGCAACTTCTCCATGGGCATCACCGAGCAGATCGTGTTCCCGGAGATCGACTATGACAAGGTGGACAAGATTCGGGGCATGAACATCACCGTAACCACCACGGCGGAGACGAATGAGGAAGCGCTCGAGCTGCTGCGCGCGTTCGACTTTCCGTTCCGCACCTGAACTGGGATAGACAAGAGATATGGCAAAGGTATCCATGGTAGAGCGCGAGCGGAAGCGCGCACGCATCGCCGCCAAATACGCCAAGAAGCGCGCCGAGCTCAAAGCCATCGTCAACGATCGCAGCCTCCCCGACGAGGAGCGCTGGGATGCGCAGGTGAAACTGCAGAAGCTGCCGCGGAATGCGAGCCCGGTGCGACAGCAGCGTCGCTGCGGGCTCACCGGCCGGCCCCACGGGGTCTACCGGAAATTCGGTCTGGGTCGCAACAAGCTGCGGGAAGCCGCCATGCGGGGCGACGTGCCCGGTCTGGTGAAGTCGAGCTGGTAAGCGCAAGCGAGGAAAGACTCATGACGATGCAGGATCCCATCTCCGACATGCTCACCCGCATTCGCAATGCGCAGCAGGCGCACCACGCGTCGGTGAGCATGCCGAGCTCGAATCTGAAGACGGCCATCTGCCGGGTGCTCGAGCAGGAAGGCTTCATCGGTGGCTTCGAGGTGGACGAGGGCGCGAAACCGACCTTGAACGTGGCGCTCCGCTACCATCGCGGGCGGCCGGTGATCGAGGAGATCGACCGGGCCAGCCGGCCGGGGCTGCGCAGCTACAAGGGCTCGCGGGAGCTGCCCAGGGTGCGCGGCGGATTCGGGGTGGCCATCGTCAGCACCAACAAGGGTGTGATGACCGACCGCGACGCGCGGGCGCAGGGGGTCGGCGGAGAAGTGCTCTGCACGGTGTTCTAACGAGGTAGGCAGATGTCCCGAATAGCGAACAATCCGATTGCCGTACCGGCCGGTGTCGAGGTGGCCTTCGAAGGCCAGCTCGTCAGCATCAAGGGCGGCAACGGCAGCATGGACTACCGGGTCCACGACGACGTCGAGGTGGTGCAGGAGGACGGCGTCCTGCGGGTGGTTTCCCGCAAGGCGGATCAGGAGGCCGTGGCGCACTCGGGGACCACCCGGGCGGTGCTGAACAACATCGTCACCGGGGTCTCCCAGGGCTGGGAGCGGCGGCTGGTGATTCAGGGCGTCGGCTACCGGGCGCAGGCCCAGGGCCGCAACCTCAACCTGCAGCTCGGCTACTCCCACGCTATCGACTACCAGGTGCCGGAAGGCGTGGACGTGGAAACCCCCACCCCCACCGAAGTGGTGGTCAAGGGGGTGAGCAAGCAGCTCGTGGGCCAGGTGGCGGCGAAGATCCGCGGGCTGCGCCCGCCGGAGCCTTACAAGGGCAAAGGGGTGCGGTACGCGGACGAGCGGATCCGCCGCAAGGAAGCCAAGAAGAAGTAACCCAGATGTGCAACGGGGCGGCTGGCGCCGCCGGGTCAGGATTCAAGAGCGATTTGCAGATGAACGACAAGAAGGCAACGAGGCTGAGACGCGCGCGGCGCGGCCGCATGAAGATGCGCGAGCTGGGTGCCGTGCGGCTGACCGTCCATCGCACGCCGCGGCACATGTACGCCCAGGTGATCTCGCCTGCGGGTGACAAGGTGCTGGCGGCCGCATCGACGCTGGAGAAGGATCTGCGTGGCGGAGCCACCGGCAACGTCGACGCTGCGACCTCGGTCGGCCGGCGTATCGCGGAGCGGGCGAAGTCCGCCGGTGTCACTGCCGTGGCTTTCGACCGTTCCGGGTTCAAGTATCACGGCCGCGTCAAGGCGCTGGCCGAAGCCGCTCGCGAGGGCGGATTGGAGTTCTGACGATGGCGTATACCGACGAAGTACGTGAAGAAGGGCTGGTGGAGAAGCTGGTCCAGATCAACCGGGTCGCAAAAGTGGTGCAGGGTGGCCGCGTGTTCGGATTCACCGCGCTCACGGTGGTGGGCGACGGCAATGGCCGCGTGGGCATCGGCCGGGGCAAGGCCCGGGAAGTCCCTCTGGCGATTCAGAAGGCCATGGAAGCCGCGCGCCGCAACATGGTGGATGTGCCCCTCAACGGCTCGACCCTGTGGTATCCGATCACCGCGCGGCACGGCGCCTCGACGGTGTTCATGCAGCCCGCCTCCGAGGGTACCGGTGTGATCGCCGGCGGCACCATGCGCGCGCTGCTCGAGGCCGCCGGCGTGCACAACGTGCTGGCCAAGTGCTACGGCTCCACCAATCCGGTGAACGTCATTCAGGCCACCTTCAACGGCCTCACCGGTGCGCGCTCCCCGGAGATGGTGGCGGCCAAGCGGGGCAAGACCGTGGAGGAGATCAGCGCATGAGCGGGAAGATTCGCGTGACGCTGGTCAGGAGCCCGGCGGGGCGGCTCACCAAGCACCGGGCCACGGTGACGGGACTCGGCCTCAAGCGGGTGAACCACACGGTGGAACTGGAAGATACGCCCGCGGTGCGCGGCATGATCAACCGCGTCAATTATCTGGTGCGGGTGGAAGGAGAGTAGCGAATGCAACTCAACGATCTGGGCCCGGGGCCGGGCAGCAGGAGACACAAGCGCCGGGTCGGCCGCGGCGCCGCCTCCGGTCTGGGCAAGACCGCGGGCAAGGGCCACAAGGGCCAGAAGGCGCGGTCGGGCGGCAGCGTCCGAGCCGGCTTCGAAGGCGGACAGCTCCCGCTGCAGATGCGGGTGCCGAAATTCGGTTTCCGCTCCCGCGTGGGCCGCGGTACCGCCGAGGTGCGCCTGGGCGAGCTGGCCAAAGTGGACGGCGACACGGTGGACCTGGAAGCGCTGAAACGCGCCAACGTGCTGAAGCGTAGCGTCAAGCGCGCCCGCATCGTGCTCTCGGGCGAGATCGCGCGCGCGGTGACGGTGAAGACCGACGCCATCAAGGTGACCCGGGGTGCGCGCGCGGCGATCGAGGCAGCGGGCGGCAAGGTAGAAGGCTGATGGCATCCACTCCGGGACAGCTCGCGGGCGTGCAGGCGGGGCTCTCCGAGCTCCGTGGCCGGCTGCTGTTCGTGCTTTTCGCGCTGCTCGTGTATCGCGTGGGAACGCACATCCCGGTACCCGGTATCAATCCGGTGCGCCTGCAGGC
Organism: Pseudomonadota bacterium; assembly: GCA_048621375.1. GTDB lineage: Bacteria > Pseudomonadota > Gammaproteobacteria > Pseudomonadales > Azotimanducaceae > UBA7803. Next base: position 17,599 of record JBMCWS010000014.1, read on the forward strand.
GCTGTTCGATCAGCAACAGGGCGGCATTCTGGATCTGTTCAACATGTTCTCCGGCGGCGCGCTGGAGCGGATGAGCATCCTGGCCCTGGGCGTGGTGCCGTACATCACCTCGAGCATCATCATGAATCTGATGAGCATGATGTACCCGTCGTTGCAGCAGCTGCGCAAGGAAGGCGAAGCCGGACGCCGCAAGATCACCCAGTACACCCGCTACGGGACGCTGCTCATCGCGCTCATCCAGGGCACGTCGCTGACGGCGACCCTGGCGAATCAGGGGCTGGCGTTCTCGCCGGGCTTCACGTTCTACTTCGTCGCCACCATCACCCTGGTGACGGGGGCGTTGTTCATGATGTGGCTCGGCGAGCAGATCACGGAGCGGGGCGTGGGCAACGGCATCTCGCTTCTGATCTTCTCGGGCATCGTCTCCGGGTTCCCGGCGGCGGTCGGCCAGTCGTTCGAGGCCGCCCGTCAGGGCGACATCAATATCATCGCGCTGCTGGCCATCGGCGCTCTGGCCATCGGCATCATCGCCTTCGTCGTGTTCGTCGAGCGGGGGCAAAGGCGTATCACCGTCAACTACGCCAAGCGGCAGCAGGGTCGGCGCATGTATCAGGCGCAATCGAGTCACCTGCCGCTGAAGATCAACATGGCCGGGGTGATTCCCGCCATTTTCGCGTCGAGCCTGTTGCTGGCGCCGGCGTCCATGGCGCAGTGGTTCGGGAACTCGCCGGGCATGAACTGGCTCCAGGAAGTCTCGCTGCTGCTGTCTCCGGGACAGCCGCTGTACATCCTGATGTTCGCCGCGGGAATCGTGTTCTTCTGCTTCTTCTACACAGCGATCATGTTCGATCCGAAGGAAGTGGCGGACAACCTGAAGCGGCAGGGCGCGTACGTGCCCGGCATCCGCCCGGGGGCGCAGACCGCCCGCTACATCGACGACGTGATCACCCGGCTGACCGTGTTCGGCGCCACCTACATCACGCTGGTGTGCCTGCTGCCGGAGTTCATGATCGTGGCCTTCGACGTCACGTTCCAGCTCGGCGGCACCGCGCTGCTGATCGTGGTGGTGGTGGCCATGGATTTCATGTCCCAGGTGCAGGCGCATCTGATGTCGAGTCAGTACGCCAAGCTGATGGAGAAGTCGAACCTGAAGAGCTACAGCCGCAGCGGTAACGTGCGGCGCTGAGCAGCCGGGTCGAGCGCCGGTGAACGCAAGGATCGAGAGGAAGAGACAGTGAAAGTCAGAGCATCAGTCAAGAAGATCTGCCGCCGCTGCAAGGTGATCAAGCGCCGCGGGGTGGTGAGAGTCATCTGCAGCGCCGAGCCTCGGCACAAGCAGCGTCAAGGCTAGGTAACACGGAGCAATCATGGCACGTATCGCCGGAATCAACATACCCGACAACAAGCACGCAGGCGTCGCCCTGACGTACATCTTTGGTATCGGCCGGACCACTGCGCGGAAGATCTGCGAAGCGGCGGGGGTGGAGCCGAGCGCGAAGATCCAGGATCTCACCGATGAGCGGATGGACGCCCTGCGCAGCGAAGTGACCAAGCTCACCGTGGAAGGCGATCTGCGGCGGGAAAACTCCATGAACATCAAGCGGCTCATGGACCTGGGCTGCTATCGGGGCATGCGGCATCGCCGTGGGCTGCCGGCGCGCGGCCAGCGGACGCGCACCAATGCACGCACGCGCAAGGGCCCGCGGCGCCCGATCAGAAAGTAAGCACTTACAGGTATCACCCAAATGGCAGAGCGCAAGAAGAGCAGACGTGTGGTGACCGAGGGCATTGCCCACATCCACGCATCCTTCAACAATACGATCATCACGATCAGCGACCGGCAGGGGAACGCCCTGTGCTGGGCGACTTCCGGGGGGTCGGGCTTCCGGGGGTCGCGCAAGAGCACCCCGTTCGCGGCTCAGGTGGCGTCCGAGCGGGCGGCGAATACGGCCATCGAGTACGGGATGAAGAACGTCGACGTGCAGGTGAAGGGCCCGGGGCCGGGCCGGGAGTCGGCCGTGCGTGCGCTCAACAACGCCGGCTTGCGCATCAACAGCATTTCCGACGTGACGCCCATCCCTCACAACGGTTGCCGGCCGCCCAAGCGGCGGCGCGTGTGACGGCCGCAGGATTGGAGAAGTAGCTCATGGCTAGATACACCGGACCGAAACTCAAGCTCGCTCGCCGGGAGGGCACCGACCTGTTCCTGAAAAGCGGCGTGCGTCCCATCGATTCCAAGTGTCGCATCGACTCGCCGCCGGGCCAGCACGGGCTGCGCCGGGGGCGGCTCTCGGACTACGCGGTTCAGCTTCGCGAGAAGCAGAAGGTCCGCCGGTTCTACGGGGTCCTCGAGAAGCAGTTCCGCAACTATTACGAGAAGGCGGAGCGGCAGAAAGGCGCCACGGGCGAGAACCTGCTGCGGCTGCTCGAGTCGCGGTTGGACAACGTGGTGTACCGCATGGGCTTTGGCGCCACGCGCGCGGAAGCGCGACAATTGGTGTCGCACAAGAGCATCATGATCAACGGCCGGAAAGTTAACATACCGTCCTATCAGGTGAGCCCCGGAGACGTCATCAGCGTGACCGAGAAGGCGCGGTCCCAGCTTCGAATCCAGTCGGCGCTGCAGCTGGCGAGCCAGCGTGCGCCGGTGGACTGGGTGGAAGTGGATGCCAGCAAGATGGAAGGGGTGTTCAAGCGCGCGCCCGACAGAGGCGAGCTGCCCCCGGAAATCAACGAGAACCTCATCGTCGAGCTGTACTCCAAGTAACAGAGAGCTCAAGGAGAACTTAATGGCACAATCGCTAACCGACTTCCTGACCCCGCGCCACATCGACGTTCAGGAACTGAGCCCCACCCGGGCACGGGTGGCGCTGGAACCGCTGGAACGGGGATTTGGCCATACCCTGGGCAATACGCTGCGCCGCATCCTGCTCTCTTCCATGCCGGGCTGTGCCATCAGCGAAGTGCAGATCGAGGGTGTGCTGCACGAGTACGGCACCATCGAAGGTGTTCAGGAGGACGTGATCGACATCCTGCTGAACTTGAAGGGCGTGGCCGTGAACGTGCACAACATGGACGAGGCGATCATCAGCCTCACCAAGGAGGGCACCGGGCCGGTGACGGCAGCCGATTTCCAGCTCACCGAAGACGTGGAGATCGCCAACCCGGATCACCACATCTGCAGCTTGAACGAAAAGGGGGCGATCCGCCTGGAGGCGAAGGTGACCCGCGGCCGCGGTTACGTGCCGGTGGATGCGCTGGAGGAGGAAGAGGACAGCCGGCCCATCGGCGTGCTGCGTCTCGATGCGACCTACAGCCCCATGCGGCGTGTGGCGTACACCGTGGAAAGCGCCCGGGTGGAACAGCGCACGGACCTCGACAAGCTGGTGCTGGACATCGAGACCAACGGCACCATCGACCCGGAAGAGGCGATCCGCCGCGCGGCGACGATTCTGCAGCAGCAGCTGGCCGTGTTCGTCGACCTGGAAAGCGAAGGTGAGCCGGCGGCGGAAGAGCAGGAGGACGAGATCGATCCGATCCTGATCCGCCCCGTGGACGACCTGGAGCTGACGGTGCGGTCCGCCAACTGCCTGAAGGCGGAGAACATCTACTACATCGGCGATCTGATCCAGCGCACCGAGGTGGAGCTGCTGAAGACGCCGAATCTGGGTAAGAAGTCGCTGACCGAGATCAAGGACGTGCTGGCCTCGCGGGGACTGTCGCTGGGCATGCGGCTGGAGAACTGGCCGCCGCCGAGCCTGCGCGGGGACGACAAGGTCGCCTGATACGCCCGCACTGGCGGCCGCGGCGGCGGCCCGCCGGCTGCGGCCGGCAGCGACACGAGAGGTCTTGTAGGAGCGGCTTGCAGCCGCGTTCGATCGCAGAAGCGCGGCGCATCCCGTCGCGCGCCCGAGAATTGTAGGAACGAGTCATGCGCCATCGTAAGAGTGGTCGACAACTGAACCGGAACAGCGCTCACCGCCACGCCATGTTTCGCAACATGGCGGTATCGTTGATCGAGCACGAAGTCATCAAGACGACCCTGCCCAAGGCGAAAGAGCTTCGCCGCGTCGCCGAGCCGCTCATCACGCTGGCCAAGGAGGACACGGTGGCCAATCGGCGGCTGGCGTTCTCCCGTACCCGCAGCAAAGAGGCGGTGGGCAAGCTGTTCTCCGAGCTGGGCCCACGCTTTCAGGAACGTCCGGGTGGCTACACCCGCATCCTCAAATGCGGCTATCGCACCGGCGACGCGGCGCCCATGGCCTACATAGAGCTGGTAGGTCGCGAGCTCGCCGAGGACGAGATCGAGGACGAGGAGGAGCTGGAAGAGAGCTGATGCAGCGGTCAGCTATCGGCCGTCAGCTGTTGGCCGGAGGGCGTCTTTCCGGCTGCCCGGGTGGTCGGCTCGAGGCGTCTCCTTCGCTGAAACTGACCGAGCTTCGGGAATTATCCCGAAATGGCGGTGCCCAGAGCCGGGCACCGCGGTGACGACCCCCGACCCCCGGGCGGATGACCCACCGGTACGCGCAGCCTGAGCGGAGTCCCACACCCGGGTCCCCCTTCATGGGACCCGCGCGAGCGCGCCCGGGTTTTTCATCCACGCGCACGCCACATCTCCACCTGCCCGGGCTTCAGGAGCACTCGGACTCTTCAGCCGTTTCCACCGACGCGCCGTCCGGGTAGGCTCTTCAGCGGACAGCGGACCGACCTGGACCCCAAGCAGCAAGCCCGAGGCCGCGAACACGCGCTTCCGGCTGACAGCTGACGACTGAAGGCTGAACGCTCATCTGGCTGAACGCTAAACTCTAACGCGTTATACTGTTCCGCCTTTCTCTAACCCTTTCGGAGTACTACATGACCGACGCCTGGATCATCGACACCGCGCGCACGCCGCGCGGCATCGGCAAAGTGGGCAAGGGTTCCCTGGCCCACCTGCACCCGCAGCACCTTTCTGCCACCGTTTTGAATGCGCTCAAGGAGCGCAACGGCATCGACACCGCCGAGGTGGACGACGTGGTGTGGGGCTGCAGCACCCAGCGCGGCAAGCAGGGCACCTGTATCGCCCGCATGTCGCTACTGGCGGCCGGCTGGGACACGCGCGCCAGCGGCGTGACGCTGGATCGCTTCTGCGGGTCCGGTATCACCTCCGTGAACATGGGGGCGGCGAGCATCATGTCCGGCATGGAGGACATGGTGGTGTCCGGCGGTGTCGAGATGATGTCCTATACGGCGGAACTGGCATCCCAGGGCGGCGGCAGCGCCATGCTGGATGCGGGCAACATGCGCCTGCGCGACCTGCACCCGCAGCCGCACCAGGGTGTGTGCGCCGACGTGATCGCCACCCTCGAGGGCATCAGCCGCGAGAACGTGGACCAGCTCGCCTACGAGAGCCAGCAGCGCGCCAAGGCGGCCATGGACGACGGCCGCTTCGACCGGAGCGTGGTGCCGGTCTACAACGAAGACGGCACCCTGGCCCTCGACCGCGACGAATTCCCCCGCCCGCAGACCACGCTCGAGGGGCTCTCCGAGCTGCCGCCGGTATTCGAGAACTTCATGGCGATGCCGGTGGACGAGACCGGTGAGACGTTCGACTCCATCGTACGGCGGACGTATCCCGACATCGACATCAACCACGTCCACCATGCCGGCAACTCGTCGGGTGTCGTGGATGGCTCCGGCGGCGTGCTGCTCGCTTCCCCGGACTATGCCAAGGCCCAGGGCTGGAAGCCCCGCGCCCGCATCGTCGCCATGGCGAACATGGCTGGCAGCCCCGAGCTGATGCTGAACGAGCCGGTGCCGGCAGCGCGGAAGGTGCTGCAGAAGGCGCGCATGACCCTGAACGACATCGACCTGTTCGAAGTCAACGAGGCGTTCGCCGTGGTGGCGTACAAGTTCATGCGTGATCTCGAGCTCGATCCGGCCCGGGTGAACGTCAACGGGGGCGCCATCGCCCTGGGGCATCCCATTGCGGCCACCGGGTCGATCCTCATCGGCACGGTGCTCGACGAGTTGGAGCGCCGCGATCTCTCCACCGGTCTGGTGACCATGTGCGCGGCGGGCGGCATGGCGCCGGCCATCATCATCGAGCGCGTGTGACGCGCTGCTCCGTCGCCCGGCTGGAAAGCCGGGCGACGCGCACCGTCAGAGCACGGTCTTGAGAAATCGCCCCGTGTGCGATTTGCGTTGCTTCGCCACCTGCTCCGGCGTGCCCTCGGCCACCAGGCACCCACCGCCGGACCCGCCTTCGGGCCCTAGATCCACGATCCAGTCCGCGGTCTTGATGACGTCCAGGTTGTGCTCGATCACGACGATGGTATTGCCCTGGTCGCGCAGGCGTTCGAGCACCGCGAGCAATTGGGCGATGTCGTGGAAGTGCAGGCCCGTGGTGGGCTCGTCGAGGATGTAGAGCGTGCGGCCGGTGCCGCGCTTCGAGAGCTCCCGCGACAGCTTGACCCGCTGGGCCTCGCCGCCGGACAACGTGGTGGCGCTCTGACCGAGGCGGATGTAGGACAGGCCCACGTCCATCAGGGTCTGCAGTTTGCGCGCGAGCATGGGCACCGGGTCGAAGAACTCCCGCGCCTCTTCAACGGTCATCTCCAGCACTTCGCTGATGTTCCGGCCCTTGTAGCGAACGTCCAGGGTCTCCCGGTTGTAGCGTCTGCCTTTGCAGACATCGCACGGAACGTAGATGTCGGGGAGGAAGTGCATCTCCACCTTGATGACCCCGTCGCCCTCGCAGGCTTCGCAGCGCCCGCCCTTGACGTTGAAGCTGAAGCGGCCGGGCTTGTAGCCCCGGGCGCGCGCCTCCTGGGTCTGGGCGAACAACTCGCGAATGGGGGTGAACAACCCGGTGTAGGTGGCGGGATTGGACCGCGGGGTGCGGCCGATGGGGCTCTGGTCGATGTCCACCACCTTGTCGACGTTCTCCAGGCCCTCGATGTCGTCGTGGGGAGCGGCGGTGAGGCTGGTGGCCTTGTTGAGCCGCGTCGCACTGACCGGGTACAGGGTGTGGTTGATCAGGGTCGACTTCCCCGAGCCGGAAACCCCGGTGACGCAGGTGAACACCCCGCAGGGGATCTCCACTGTCACGTCCCGGAGGTTGTTCCCCCGGGCACCGATGAGCCGGATCACGGCGTCGCGGTCGCGCGGGGTGCGCCGGTCGGGGACGGAAATCGTCTGCCGCCCGGCGAGGTAATCGCCGGTGATGGAATCCTTCGCGGCCATGATCTCGTCCACGGTGCCGCTCGCCACCGCGCGGCCGCCGTGTACCCCGGCGCCCGGCCCCATGTCGACGATGTGGTCGGCGGCCCGGATGGCTTCCTCGTCATGCTCCACCACCAGCACGCTGTTGCCCAGATCGCGGAGCTGGGTGAGCGTGCGCAGCAGGCGCGCGTTGTCCCGCTGGTGCAACCCGATGGAGGGCTCGTCGAGAATGTACATGACCCCCACCAACCCGGCGCCGATCTGGCTCGCCAGACGGATGCGCTGGGCCTCCCCGCCGGACAGGGTCTCGGCGCTGCGGTCGAGGGTCAGATAGTCGAGGCCCACGTCCACCAGGAACTGAAGGCGCGCGCGGATCTCTTTGAGAATCCGCTCGGCGATCTCGCCGCGCCGGCCGGGGAGCTTCAATGCGTCGAAGTACGCGAGGCTCCCCTCCACCGAGCCCGAGGTCACTTCGGGCAGATTGACACTGCCGATGAAGACGTGGCGGGATTCCTCGCGCAGGCGGGTGCCGTCGCAGCTCGGGCAGGCGCGGACCCGCAGATAGCGCTGCAGGTTCTCGCGCACCATGGTGGAGTCGGTCTCGTGGTAGCGCCGCTCCATGTTGGGGATCACCCCTTCGAAAGGATGGCTGCGGCGGATGACGTCGCCCCGGTCGTTGACGTAGCTGAAGTTGATGCGCTCTTTGCCGCTGCCGTAGAGAATGGCTTCGCGGTGCTTCTTCCGGAGCTTGCGGTACGGCGTTTCCACGTCGAAGCCGTAATGCTCCGCCAGGGAGTTCAGCATGTGGAAGTAGTACACGTTGCGCCGATCCCAGCCGCGAATCGCGCCTTCGGCCAGGGTGAGCTCGTCGTCCTGTACCACCAGGGCCGGATCGAAGAATTGCTTCACCCCCAGCCCGTCGCAGTCGCTGCAGGCGCCGGCCGGATTGTTGAACGAGAACATCCGCGGCTCGAGCTCCGGGATGCTGTAGCCGCACACCGGGCAGGCGAAGCGGGCGGAGAACACCAGCTCCTCCGCGTCCGGGTCGTCCATGTCGCTTACCCGGGCGATGCCGTCGGCCAGGCCGAGTGCGGTTTCGAAGCTCTCGGCCAGGCGCTGCTGGGTGTCCGGGCGCACCCGAAGCCGGTCCACCACGGCCTCGATGGTGTGCTTGCGTTTCTTGTCCAGCGCCGGCGGGTCGTCGAGATCCACCACCAGCCCGTCGATGCGGGCACGGATGAAGCCGTTGGACATGAGCTCCTTGAAGACGTGCAGATGCTCGCCCTTCCGTTCCGTGATCACGGGGGCCAGGATCATGATGCGTGATCCCTCCGGGAGGGTGAGCACCTGATCCACCATCTGGCTCACCGTCTGGGCATTCAGGGGCTCGTCGTGGGTGGGGCATCGCGGCTCCCCCACCCGGGCGAACAGCAGCCGCAGATAATCGTAGATCTCGGTGATGGTCCCCACCGTGGAGCGGGGGTTGTGCGAGGTGGACTTCTGCTCGATGGAGATCGCCGGCGACAGGCCCTCGATGTGGTCGACGTCCGGCTTTTCCATCATGGAGAGAAACTGCCGGGCGTAGGCGGACAGCGACTCCACGTAGCGTCGCTGGCCCTCCGCGTACAGGGTGTCGAACGCGAGCGACGACTTGCCGGACCCCGACAGGCCCGTGATCACCACCAGTCGGTCGCGCGGAATCTCGATGTTGACGTTTTGCAGGTTGTGGGTGCGCGCACCGCGCACGCTGATCTTTTCCAAGGCGACGGCTACCCGAGTGCGAACCGCCCAAAATAACCCCATGCCCCGGGACGGGCAACCCGGCCCCGGTGCCGAGCGCGGGGTACCCGGTACGTCGGCTTACGAGCGCGGTGGCGCCTCGCGCGTAGGAAGGCCCCCGCCAGATGGGATAGACTCACCCGCAATTCTCGAAGCAATGGTAGAGGCGACATGGCCCGGGGAATCAACAAGGTCATACTCATCGGCAATCTGGGCGCAGACCCGGAGACCCGCTATTCCCAGGCCGGCAACGCGGTGACCCGCCTGCGTCTGGCCACCTCGGAAAGCTGGCGCGACCGCCAGACCGGCGAGCAGCAGGAGCGCACGGAATGGCACAACGTGGTGTGCTTCGGCCGGCTCGCGGAGATTGCCGGGGAGTATCTGCGCAAGGGCTCGAAGGTCTACATCGAGGGCGGCCTGTCAACGAGCAGCTGGGAGCAGGACGGCCAGAAGCGCTACCGTACCGAGGTGATCGCCCGGGACATGCAGATGCTCGACTCCCGCGGTGGCGGTGGCGGTGGCGGTGGTGGCGGCGGCATGGGCGAAGGCGCCCCCACCGGCTTCGAGCCCCGTGGGCAGCAGTCGGACAATCGGCCCACCCTGCCCGAAGACGACTTCGACGACGACATCCCGTTCTGAGCTCGTCGCGGCCGGCAGCCGGCTGCCGCCGCTATGGGGTCACCGACACCACAGCCACAGCCCGAGCAGCGCGGCGCCGAGAGCGAGGCGATACACGACGTACGGCATCATGCCGGTGCGCTCGACGAGGCCGATGAACGCCTGGATGCAGCCATACGCCGCCAGCCCCGACAGCAGCGCGGCGGTGCCCAGCACGTCCCAGCGCGCGTCCACCCCGGATCGGATCACCTCCGTCGTTGCCAGGATGCCGGCCCCGGCGATGGTGGGAATCGACAGCAGGAACGAGAACCGAGCGGCGCTGGTGCGGGAGAGACCGATCAACAGCGCCGCCGTGATGGTGATGCCGGAGCGGGAGGTTCCCGGCACCAGAGCCAGCACCTGCATGGTGCCGATCACCAGGGCATCCCCGAAGCGCACCTCGGTGCGCACGCCGTGGCGCCGATCCGCGTAGCCGAGCAACAATCCGAAGCCGGTGGTCGCGCCTGCGATCACCAGTATGTTGCGCAGCTCGCTTTCCAGCCAGTCCTTGACCAGCAATCCGGCCACCACCACCGGCAGCGTCGCCAGCGCGAGACGGGCGAGCTCCCTGGCGCGGGCATCGGCGCCGTGGCCGCGCAGCGTCTGGCCGGCGCTGACCGCGTAGCCCGTCAGATCCCGGTGGAAGTACGTCACCACGGCGGCGAGCGACCCCACGTGCACGGCGACGTCGAAGGCGAGCCCCTGATCCTCCCAGCCGAGGAGCTGGGCGGGGAGGATCAGGTGCGCGGAACTCGAAACCGGCAGGAACTCGGTGATGCCCTGAATCAGGGCCAGCGCAATGATCTGTAGCAACTCCACCGCGCGAGTCTACCGTGACCGCCCGGCGCCGGCGACCGGGGCACCGGCGAAGCGTGCTATCGTTGCGCCCATGTCGGCCACGGTGGAAATCCCCCTGTTCCCCCTGCACCCGGTGCTGTTTCCGGGGGGGCGGCTGCCGTTGCAGATCTTCGAGCCCCGCTACATGGACATGGTGGTTCGCTGCATGCGCGCCGGCGAACCTTTCGGGGTGGTATTGATCCGCAAGGGCTCCGACGCCCGGCTGTCGGCCGACGCGCCGCAGCCGGACACGTTCGACGTCGGTACCGACGCCCATGTGGTGGACTTCAATCAGCTCGCCAACAACCGCCTCGGCATCGTGGTGCGGGGCGGGCGCAAGTTCCGGATCCGGTCCCGGCGCGAGCAGGACGATCACCTGCTGATCGGCCGGGTGGAATATCTGCCGGACGAGCCGGCGCAGGGGGTGGGCGAGGAGCATCAGGAGCTGGTGGACATCCTGCGGGAGCTGATCAAGCATCCCATGATCGAGAAGCTCGGGCTCGACATCCAGTTCGATGACGCCCGCTCCGTGGGCTGGCGCCTCGCCGAGCTGCTGCCCATCGAGCCGGAGATCAAGCAGAGTCTGCTGAAGCTGCAATGGCCCCGGGAGCGCCTGCAGGAGCTCACCCGGTTGGTGGACAAGCTGCGCGGCTGACGCTGGCGTATAATGACGGTCATCCACGCTTCAGGAGGTGACGTGCAGTCGGCAGAATCCCACACGCGACCGGTGAACGAGGTGACGGCGTACGTGGCCGGTGTCGGCCGTGACGCCCGCGCGGCGTCGCGGGCCATCGCGGCCGCGCCCACTGCGGTGAAGTCCCGCGCCCTCCAGGCCATGGCCGAGGCCCTCGATGGTGCCCGCGCCGAGCTGCGCCGGGCCAACGAGCAGGATCTCGCCGCGGCCCGGGAGCGCGGCGTCGATCAGCCCCTGGTCGCCCGCCTGGGGCTCAGCGAGAGCGGTATCGACCGCATGATCGAGGGGCTCACCCAGGTGGACAAGCTGCCGGATCCGGTGGGCGAGATGAGCGACCTCGTCTATCGCCCCAGCGGTATTCAGGTCGGGCGCATGCGGGTGCCGCTGGGCGTCATCGGCATCATCTACGAATCCCGCCCCAACGTCACCGTGGAGGCTGCGAGCCTGTGCCTGAAGGCCGGCAACGCCTGCATTCTGCGGGGCGGCTCCGAGGCGTTCCATTCCAATCAGGCCATCGCCCGGTGCATCGGCGACGCCCTGGCAGCGGCGGGCCTGCCGCCGGCGGTGGTGCAGTTGCTCGCCACCACGGACCGTGCGGCGGTGGGGGCCCTGCTGGGGCTCGAGGAGCACGTGGACGTGATCGTACCGCGGGGCGGCAAGGGGTTGATCGAGCGCATCACCCGGGAATCGCGTATTCCCGTGATCAAGCATCTCGACGGCGTGTGCCACGTCTATCTCGACGACGCTGCCGACGCCGACATGGCCGAGGCGGTTGCGGTGAACTCCAAGACCGAGAAGTACGCGGTGTGCAACGCGCTGGAGACCCTGCTCGTCGCCGAGGACGTCGCACCCTCGCTGTTGCCGCGACTGGCGGAGCGCTATCGGGCTGCCGGGGTCGAGCTCCGGGGGTGCGAGCGAACCCGCGCCCTGGTGCCGGACGCAGCGGCGGCGGCGGAGTCCGACTGGTACGAGGAGTACCTGGGGCCGGTGCTCGCCGTCAAGGTGGTGGCGGGGCTGGATGAGGCCATCGCGCACATCAATACCTACGGCTCCGCGCACACCGATGCCATCGTCACCGCGGACTTCGCCCGCGCCCGGCGGTTCCTCGCCGAGGTGGACTCGGCCTCGGTGATGGTGAACACCTCCACCCAGTTCGCCGACGGCTTCGAGTACGGGCTAGGCGCCGAGATCGGTATTTCCACCGACAAGCTGCATGCTCGCGGCCCCGTGGGTCTGGAAGGGCTCACCACCCGCAAGTTTGTGGTGCTCGGCAACGGGGAGATTCGCCACCGTTGATCTGCCTTTTCGGCGGGACCTTCGATCCGGTGCATGCGGGCCACCTGCATGCCGCCAGGACCGTTTGCGAGACGCTGGAGCTCGCCCGCATACGCCTGTTGCTTTCCGCGCGTCCGGGGCACCGCGACGCCCCCGGGGCCAGCGTGAAGCAGCGCTGGGACATGCTGGTGCTGGCCTGTGCCGACGACGCCCGGCTGGTGCCCGACGACACCGAGGTGCGGCGCGCGGAGCGGCTCGGCCGGCCGTCCTACGCGATCGAGACCCTCGAGGAGCTGCGGGCACGCGCCCCCGGCGAGCCGCTCACGTGGGTGGTGGGCAGTGATGCCTACCGGGCCCTGGGCGAATGGCACCGCTGGCGCGAGCTGTTCGACCTGGCGAACCTCGTGGTGCTGCGGCGCCCGGGGGCGCCGCTGCGGCTCGATGGCGAGCTAGCGCGCCTCACCGCGGAGCGCACGGTCGCGGAGCCGCCGCAGTCGCCGGCGGGCGGCGTCTACATGCTCGAGGCGCCCATGCTGGCGATCTCCGCGACCGAGGTGCGCGCCGCCCTCGCGGCCGGGGGCGCGGGGGCCGGCAATGTCGCGGATTTGCTCCCTGCTGCTGTCTACACCTATATTAAGCAGTATCACTTGTACGGGGTGGTTAGTGACGCCTGAAGCTCTGCGGAACCTCATTGTCGATGCATTGGAAGATCGAAAAGGGCGCGACGTCGTGGCCGTGGACGTGGCCGAAGTCAGCGATGTCACGGATTACATGATCATCGCCAGCGGCACGTCCGACCGGCATGTCAAATCTCTTGTCGACCAGGTGGTGGAGGCCGCCACGACCGCCGGAGTGAAGCCCCTGGGGGTCGAGGGCCGCGAATCCCGGGAGTGGGTGCTGGTGGACATGGGCGACGCGCTGGTCCATGTGATGCAGTCCGAGACCCGCACGTTCTACGAGCTGGAGCGGCTCTGGGCCGAGCTGCCGGCGGACGCAGAAACCGGGGTGTGAGAATCCGGCTCATCTCGGTGGGCCGGCGGCCCCCCGAGTGGGTGTCCGCGGGGTTCTCGGAATACGCGCGGCGCCTGCCGCGCGAGTTGCGTCTCGAGCTGATCGAAGTGGCGCCCGGTGCACGTGGCAAGCGGGGGAGTGCGCGCGGGCGCGAGCTCGAGGGGCAACGACTGCTGTCACAGCTCGGGGACGACGACTGGGTGGTCGCTCTGGACGAACGCGGAAAGACCTGGAGCACCCTCGGCCTGGCGGAAAGATTGGATGATTGGCGGATGCAGGGGCGTGACGTGGCATTTCTGGTGGGAGGTGCCGACGGGCTGGATGAGTGCTGTCTGGGCCGTGCCGACCACGTGCTGTCGCTGTCCGCCATGACCCTTCCCCACTTGCTGGTCCGTGTGGTTCTGGCGGAGCAGATCTACCGGGCCTGGACCGTGCTCACCGGCCACCCCTACCACCGCGGCGGCTGAATGTCTCCCGGGCTCGACATCAAGGACGACTCGAGGGAGCGGCGTGTGTTCGCCGCCCGGGCGGCGTTGCTGATGCTGCTGGCACTGGCGCTCATGGGCGCCTTGGCGCTGCGCATGATTCAGCTTCAGGTCTGGGAGCACGAGACCTATCGCACCCGGTCCGAACAGAATCGCATTCAGGTTCAACCGCTGCCGCCGCCCCGCGGTCTGATCTACGACCGCCACGGCGAGCTCCTGGCCGGCAACCGCCCCATCTCGACTTTGGCCGTGGTGCAGGAGCGGGTGCCGGACATGGCGGCTCTGCTCGACGAGCTCGACGAGCTCGTGAAGATCCCGGGGGAAGACCTGGAGCGCTTTCGCGAGCGTCTCGACAACACCCGCCGCCCGTTCGAGCCGGTGGCGCTGAAGCTCAACCTCAGCGAGCGGGAGCAGGCGCGGCTCGCGGTGAATCGATACCGGCTGCCCGGCGTGGAGGTTCAAAACGAGCTGGTCCGCCATTACCCCCTCGACGGCCTGATGGCGCATGCGGTCGGCTCGGTGCGCCGGGTCACGGAAGCGGATCTGCGCCGCCTCGACCCGGTGAGCTACAGCGGCACCCGCTTCGTCGGCCGCCACGGTGTGGAACGGTTCTACGAGCGCTCGTTGCACGGCGAGGTGGGTCACCAGAAGGTGGAGATCGATGCGCACGGGCGGGTGCGGCAGGTGCTCGAGACGCGCAGCCCGGTGGCTGGGCAGAACATCACCGTGCATCTCGACAGCCGGCTGCAGATTGCCGCGTCCGCAGCGCTGGGTGAGCGGCGGGGGGCGGTGGTGGCCCTCGATCCCCGCTCCGGCGGGGTGCTGGCGATGGTGAGTCAACCGTCCTACGACCCCAACCTGTTCGTGAGCGGCATGAGCGACGCGCACTATCGGTCGCTGGTGAGGTCCCGGAACACGCCGCTGTTCAACCGGGCCGTCAATGGTCAGTACGCGCCGGGTTCGACCTTCAAGCCGGTGGTGGGTCTGGCCGGGCTGAGCTTCGATGTGGTGACGTGGGACGAGACCATCGTCGATCGCGGCTGGTTCCGGCTGCCGGGCCAGGATCGCATCTACCGTGACTGGAGCTGGACGCCCGACAATTCCGGCGGTCAGGGCGAGGTGGATCTGCACCGGGCGATATACCGCTCCTCCAACGTGTTCTTCTACGATCTGGCGACGCGGCTGGAGATCGAGCAGTTGGCGCACTTCGCTGCGCAGTTCGGTCTGGGCGCGCGGCTGGCGCTCGACATACCCGACGCCAGCCCGGGCCTGGTGCCCGACGCCACCTGGAAGCGGGGCGCCAAGGGTCAGCCCTGGTACCCGGGCGACAGTGTGAACGTGGGCATCGGGCAGGGCGATCTCCTGGTCACGCCGCTGCAGATGGCCACGGTGGCGGCCACCATTGCCAACCGCGGGCGGGTGGTGCGGCCGCGCATGCTCATGAGCAGCGATCGCCCGCTGCTGGAGGTGGACGACCCGAAGCCGCTGCCGGAGGTCTCCGGACCCACGGCGGAGGATTGGGAACGCATGGTGGACGCCATGGAGGCGGTGGTGCACCGGGGCAATCGAGGGTACCGGGAAAACGGCACCGCCTGGTATCACATCGGTCAGGACATCTCCTACCGCATGGCCGGGAAGTCGGGGACCGCGCAGGTGGTGGAGATAAGTCAGGGCGAGGCTTACGACGAGGACGAGCTCGGCGACTACGAGCGCAAGCACGCCTGGTTCATCGCCTTCGCGCCGGCGGACGATCCCGAGATCGCGCTGGCCGTTCTGGTGGAGAACGGCGGTGGGGGCAGCTCGGTGGCGGGCCCGGTCGCCCGGGAAGTGCTCGACGCCTACCTGTTGCCCCAGCTCGCGGCGCGGTGACGGATCATGAGTAACCAGGATTTCGTCCGCAGTCTGCCCCAGCACGCCTCGTTCGACGCCCGGGCGCGGCTGCGCCAGGTTCACCTCGACCCGCTGCTGCTCGTGGGGATCATGGCCGTGCTCGGGCTGGGGCTGGTGGTGCTCTACAGCGCGGTCGATCGCAACGTGACGCTGTGGACCAATCAGGTGACCCGGCTGGGCGCGGCGCTGGTGACGCTGCTGCTCGCAGCTCAGGTGCACCCGCGTACCTACCTGCGCTGGAGCCCGGCGCTCTACGGCGTCGGCCTGGTGATGCTCGGCCTGGTGCTGGTGATGGGTGTGACCGTCAACGGATCCCGGCGCTGGCTGGATCTGCCGGGGCTGCCCCGGTTTCAGCCGTCCGAGGTCATGAAGCTGGCGGTACCGCTCATGGTTGCCTGGTACTTCCACGACCGGGCGTTGCCCCCCCGGCTCAAGCACGTGGCGGGGGCGCTGACCATCATCGCCGTACCTGCGGCCGCCATCGTGGTGCAGCCGGACCTCGGCACGGGTATTCTGGTGGCAAGCGCGGGGCTGGCGGTGGTGGTTCTGGCCGGACTGCAGTGGAAGTGGGTCGGCGCGGCGCTGCTGAGCGCGGCGGCTGCCGCACCGGGGTTGTGGTATCTGCTGCAGGATTATCAGCGGCGGCGGATTCTCACCCTGTTCGACCCGGAGAGCGATCCGTTGGGAGCGGGCTGGAACATCATTCAGGCCACCACGGCCATCGGCTCCGGCGGGGTGTACGGCAAGGGCCTGTTCGAGGGTACGCAGAGCCACCTGGATTTTCTGCCGGAGAGCCACACTGATTTCATCATCGCCGTGATCGGGGAAGAGCTCGGGTTGGTGGGGTTGCTGACGATTCTCGCGTTGTACCTGATTCTGGTGGTGCGCGGACTCTACATCGCCACCCAGGCGCGGCACACGTTCGAACGCCTGGCGGCGGGGGCGCTGACGATGACGTTCTTCGTCTACGTTTTCGTCAACGTGGCCATGGTCAGCGGGCTGCTGCCGGTGGTGGGGGTGCCGTTGCCCCTGGTGAGCTACGGTGGCACGTCGGCCCTCACGCTGATGATCGGTTTCGGCATCATCATGTCGGTGCGCACCCACCGGGGCTGGTAGCCGGGGCGGCATGCAGGGAAGACGATTCGGCGGTTCAGGATGAGTTGGATGATTCGATTGCTCGGCCTCGGCGCCCTGATTGCCATGATGCTCCATGGCTCCGTCCACGCGGACTACAGCCAGCGCGCCGACGTGCGGGCATACATCTCCGAGCTGGTGACGAAGCACGACTTCGCCACCGAGGAGCTCATGACGCTGTTCGCCCACGCCGAGCGCAAGCAGAGCATCCTCGATGCCATCGCCCGCCCCGCGGAGCGGGTCCTGAAGTGGCACGAGTACCGCGACATCTTCATCGAGGAGCGTCGCATCGAGGGCGGGCTCGACTTCTGGCAGCAGCACGAGGACGTGCTGAGGGAGGCGGAAGCGGCCTACGGCGTGCCGCCGGAGTACGTGGTTGCGATCCTCGGGGTGGAGACGCGCTACGGGCGGATCACGGGCGGCTACCGGGTGCTGGACGCCCTCACCACCCTGGCGTTCGACTATCCACCGCGGGCCGATTTCTTCCGCGAGGAACTGACCGAGTTTTTGCTGCTCGCCCGTGAGGAAGGGCGCAATCCGCTAAAGCTCACCGGCTCCTACGCAGGCGCCATGGGCTACGGCCAGTTCATTCCGTCGAGCTACCGCAACTACGCCGTCGATTTCGACGGCGACGGGCTGCGCGACATCTGGGACAACCCGCGAGACGCCGTGGGCAGCGTCGCCAACTACTTCCACCGCCACGGCTGGCGCGCGGGCGAGCGGGTGGTGGTGCCGGTGACGGTGAACGGCGCCGGGGCCGCGGAGGTCGCCAACGAGACCCTGGATCTCGACCGTACCGTGGCCGAGCTCGAGGCGCTCGGGGTGGCGGTGGAAGACGTCGATCCGGAGCGCCGGGCCGCCCTGTTCCGCATGGAGGACAGCGACGGCGAGCAATACTGGCTGGGGCTCAACAACTTCCACGTCATCACCCGCTACAACCACAGCCGCCTCTACGCGTTGGCGGTTCACGAGCTCGGCGAGCGGATCAAGAGCCGCCGCCGGGCGCTGACGGCGGAGCGCTGACGGTGCTGGCGGGGCGGAGTCTGGTGGTGGGTCTGCTGGCGCTGGTGCTCGCGGGGTGTCAGTCGGGGCCGGGCCGGCGGCCCGCGGAGCCGGCGGACGGCCCGCCGGTGCAGGTGCCGGATGGGCTCACGACCCTGCCGGATCCGGTGCCGCGTGACGAGCCGCGCAGCCGGCGTGGCAATCCGCCCACGTACACGGTGGCGGGCCGGACGTACCAGGTCATGGAGTCCGCCGGCGGCTACGAGGCTACGGGCACCGCCTCGTGGTACGGGCGCAAGTTCCACGGCCGGCTCACGTCGAGCGGCGAGCCCTTCGACATGTTCCGCCTGACCGCGGCTCATCGTTCCCTGCCCATCCCGACCTACGTCCGTGTCACCAACCTCGGCAACGACCGCAGCACCATCGTCCGGGTCAACGATCGTGGACCCTTTCACGACGACCGGGTCATCGACCTGTCCTACGCCGCGGCGGTGAAGCTGGGATTCGTCGATCGGGGCACGGCCCGCGTCCGGGTGGAAGCGGTGGAGGCGGGGCCGCGGTACGTGGTTCAGGCGGGCGCGTTCCGGGAGCTCTCAGCCGCCGATGCGCTCAAACAGGAGCTGGCCGCGCTGACCGGCGAGGAGGCCTACGTGGATGAGGTGGCCGGCGACGCGTGGTATCGCGTTCGCGTGGGCCCGGTGCCCGGCCGGACCGAGGCGCGCCGGCTGCGCCGGCTCATCGAGTCGGCGGACTATCCGGAACCCCTGATCCTGGAAGAGTGATTTAAACTATGCGCCCCCCTGCACGCGAGGAAGTACGAATGGCCCGAGCTCTGGCTGGATTGATCACGTTGCTGGCATCTTTGTGGGCCCCGCTGGGGCAGACGGCAACGCCGGTCATTCCGCCGCCTCCGGAGGCGGCGGCCAGCTCTTATCTGTTGATGGACGCCGATACCGGACGGCTTCTCGTGGAGCACGCCGTCGATGAGCGGCTGCCCCCGGCCAGTCTGACCAAGATCATGACCAGCTACGTGGCCGCCGTGGAGCTCGAGGCCGGGCGGATCGCGCCCGATGATCAGGTGCCGGTGAGCGTGGACGCCTGGCGCACGCCGGGGTCGCGGATGTTCATCCGCGAAGGCACCCGGGTACCGCTAGAGGCGCTGCTGCGCGGTGTGATCATCCAGTCGGGCAACGATGCCAGCGTGGCGCTCGCCGAGCACATCGCCGGGAGCGAGGAAGCGTTCGCCGACATGATGAACCAGCAGGCGCGGGCGCTGAACATGAACGACACGCAGTTCAAGAACGCCACCGGGCTGCCAGCGGAAGGCCACTACACCACTGCCCGCGACCTGGCCCGCCTGACCCGGGCCATGATCGAACGGTTTCCCGAGCAC
>JBMCWS010000015.1:0-36160 GCA_048621375.1 Pseudomonadota bacterium
TCGGCCGAGGTGCACCTCCGCGTCCCCGGCCGCTACAACGCCCTGAACGCCACCCAGGATTGGGGGAACGCCGCCACCCGGGAGCTGATGCGCCGGGTCATCCTCGAGCTCGAGCACCTGGGCATCACCGGCTACCGGGGCTTCGAGACCTCGTTCGGCTACGTCACGAGCATCGTCGGCTCCCAGAGCAGCATGCTGGCGTACCGCGACAGCTTCCTCCTGATCGGCGCGGTGTTCGTGATCTCGTTGGTCCCCGCCGCGTTCATCGCCGGCAGGCGCAAGCAATGAGTCAGCGGCAATCGGGCACCCGCCCCGCCAGGCGGGCCTGGCTGGAGGTCTGCATCGCCTCGCGCATGCGCGCGTTCAGCTCGCTGATACGGCGCTCGCTCGACGGGTGCGTCGAGAGGAACTCCGGCGGCCTGTCGCCGCCCTGGGCCTGCATGTTCTGCCACAAACGCACGCTGGCCCGGGGATCGAAGCCCGCCTCCGCCAGCAGCTCGAGCCCCATCAGGTCCGCCTCGGCTTCCTGGGCCCGGCTGAACGGCAACAGCACGCCCACCTGCGCACCGAGCCCCAGCAATCCGAAGAGCTGGCGTTTCATGGGGGTGTCATTGCCGGCCACGATGCTCGCGAGCTGCAGCCCCGACTGGGTGACGTAGTTGGTCGAGACCCGCTCGTTGGAGTGCTTGGCCATCACGTGGGCGATCTCGTGGCCGATCACGGTGGCGAGCTGACTCTGATCCTCCGCCACCTCGAGTAGGCCCGTGTGCACGCCGATTTTGCGCCCGGGGAGCGCGAACGCGTTGGCGCTCGAGTCTTCGAACACCTTCACCTCCCAGTCCTCGGGACGCTCCCCGGGAACCGTGCGCAGCACGGCGTCGGCGACACAACGCACGTAGGCGTTAGTCGCGGCATCGTCCGACACCCGCAGCTCGCCCTGGAGGTCCTGGAACGCGGCTGCCCCCATCTGCGCCATCTCGCCCTCCGGAAACAAAATGAGCTGATTGCGGCCCATGGGCGAGGTAGCGCAGGCGTAAAGCAGCAGACTGACGACGATCAAGGTGAGCTTGCGCATGGCGACGTCCGAACCAGCGGTATGCAATCATGCGGCATCGGCTGGCGGCTGTCAGCCATGCAGCAATCGGCTTCCGGCCGTCGGCATCAGGCGGAGGGCCGCTCCGGCGGCCCGCCCTCCGAGGAGGTCGAATGAACGCCCGCGATTCGTCTCAGGAACACTATAGCCACGGCATCCGTGAAAACCTTCACCAGTTCAGCCATCAGTTGGGCCAGGTCTTTCTGGTCGGCCTGACCATCGGCATGATGCGCACCGTGGTGCCGGCACTGGCGGAGTCCGAGTTCGGCGTTGCCGAGGGCTCCTTCGTGATGCTGACGGCCTTCGTGGTCGCCTTCGGCTTCGTCAAGGGCGCCCTCAACTTCGTAGCCGGGCGGCTCGCCGAGCGCATCGGGCGCAGGAAGGTGCTGCTGCTCGGCTGGCTGTCGGCGATCCCGATTCCGTTCATGGTCCTGCTCGCCCCCTCCTGGAGCTGGATCGTTGCCGCCACCGTGCTGCTGGGCATCAACCAGGGGCTTTGCTGGTCCATGACCCAAACCGCCAAGATGGACATCACCCGCGCCGATGAACGCGGCTTCACCATGGGCATGAACGAGTTCTCGGGCTATGTCGGGGTGGCCGTGGCAGGCATCGTCACCGGTTACCTGGCCATGGGACTCGGGCCGCGTCAGGGGCTGTTCGTGTTCGGGGTCGTGGTGATCGGCCTGGCCATCGTGCTGACACTGACCTCGATCCGCGAGACCCGCCCCTGGGCCCAGGCGGAGAGCGCCCGCCACGCCAGGGGCGACCATGACGGCGCCCGGGCGCGAATCACGAAGCGGGTCTCGGACGATCCGACCACCGGCGAGATGTTTGCGCTGATGAGCTGGCGTGACCGGCGCATGACCGCCTTCAGCCAGGCGGGCCTGGTGGAGAAGTTCGTCGACGCCCTGGTGTGGGTCTTCTACCCGGTGTTCCTCTACCAGGAGGGCCTGGGGCTCGGATCGATCGGCTGGGTCGTCGGAGTCTATGGCTTCGTATGGGGCGGCTCCCAGTTCGCCACCGGACGGCTGTCGGATCACATCGGCCGCCTCAAGCCCATCGTGTGGGGCATGTGGCTCTGCGGCGCGGGCGTAGCGCTGACGCTGCTGGGCAGTGGCGTAGCATGGTGGTCCTTTTCCGCCGCCGTCACCGGTTTCGGCATGGCCCTGCTCTACCCCAACCTGAGCGCGGCGGTGGCGGACATCTCTCTCCCCCACTGGCGCAGTTCCGCCATCGGCATCTACCGCTTCTGGCGCGACCTCGGCTACGGCATCGGCGCCCTTGGCTTCGGCCTGGTCGCCCACCTCACCGGCGCTGTTGCTGCCGGGTTCTGGTTCGTGGCCATCGCCATGTTCCTCTCGGGCGCCCTGGTCGTACTCTGGGGCGAAGAGACCCATCCGCGGCTGAACCCGGCGGCTGCAAGCTGACGTTCGACCGCTGGACGCCGATTCACACGAATTTCGGGTAATCCGGGGTCCACATCGCTTCCCGGGCCGCCGCCTGGAAATCGTCCGGGCGCTCCGCCCGCGCCTGCCCGCCCGCGAACGCTTCGGCGCACACCGCGGCGGCGCCGGCGGCGGTGATGTCGCGCAGCCGCGAGACATCCGGGTACAGCAGCCCGCGCTCGAGCTCGTCGTCGGTGAGCGCCGCCGCCAGCGCATCCGCCGCGCGGGTGATCATGGTGTCGGTGACCTCCGTGGCCGACGCCAGCAGGCTACCGAGGCCCAGCGCGGGGAAGATGAAGACATTGTTGCCCTGGCCGATCTCGAAGGTGCGGCCGGCATATTCCACCGGCTCGAACGGGCTGCCGGTGGCGATGAGGCCGCGGCCTTCGGTCCACGTCACCAGGTCGGCCGGCTGCGCCTCGGAATTGGTGGTGGGGTTGGACATGGGCAGGATCACCGGGGCGGCGACCGCACTGGCCATGCGCCGTACCAGGGCCTCGTGGAACGCCCCCGGCTGCCCCGAAGTGCCGATGAGGACGGTGGGCCGGTACGCGGCCACCACGGCCTCCAGCGAGCGGTCGTCGCCGATGCCGGCAGCGGCGATGGCTTCCAGGGGCCAGGCGAGCTCCCACTTGTAGGCGTCGGACAGGGGCCGGTCCGCCGCCAGCAGGCCGCCGCTGTCGAGCAGCGCAACGCAGCGATGCAGATCGTGCTCCGCCACCCCCTCCAGACGCAGGGCCGCCTTGATCTGACGCGCGATGCCGAGCCCCGCCGCACCGGCGCCGTGGATCACGATGCGCTGCTCGGAGAGCTTGCCGCCGGTGGCCCGCAGCGCCGAGAAGATGCCGGCCAGCGCCACCGCGCCGGTGCCCTGGATATCGTCGTTGAAAGACAGCGCCCGGCTCCGGTAACGCTCGAGGACGCGCAGCGCGTTGTCCTTGCGCAGGTCCTCCCACTGAATCAGCGCATCGGGGAACAGCTCGTGGAACGCTTCCACGAACTCGTCCACCAGCTCCTGATACGGCTCGCCGGTCATGCGCTCGCTGCGCCAGCCGAGATACAGATCGTTCTGCAGCAGTGCCTTGTTGTTGGTGCCCACGTCCAGGCTGACGGGCAGGGCGGTGGCGGGGTCGATACCAGCGCCGGCGGTGTACAGCGACAGCTTGCCGACGGAGATGGCCATGCCCCCGGCGCCCTGGTCACCGATCCCGAGAATGGACTCGTTGTCGGTGACCACCGCCAGGGCAATGCTGCGGCCCGCCGCCGCATTCTCGAGCACCTCGCGGATGCGGCCGCGGTCGGCCGGGGTGATCCACACTCCGCGGCCGCGCTGGAACACCTCGCTGAACTTCTGGGTGGCGAGCCCCACCGTCGGCGTGTACACCACCGGCATGAGCTCGGCGAGGTGATCGAGCAGCACCCGGTAGTAGAGGTGCTCGTTGCGGTCCTGCAGCCCGGCGAGCTCCCGGTAGCGGGCCAGGGGGTCGCCGATGCTGCACAGCCGGTCGTAGAACCGCACCGCCTGCTGATCCTGGCTGTTGCAGGTGGGCGGCAGCAGCCCGGTGAGCTTGAGCAGTTGCCGCTCGTCCGGCGTGAACGCCGTCCCCTTGTTGAGCAGCGGGTCGCGCAGCACGCTGTGACCGCGAAGCTGGGTGTGAACGACCTTCTCCGGCATCAGCCTTCTCCCAGGGCACCGCCCCCGAGCAGCCGCTCGAGCTCGCTGTCCTCGAAGCCGGCAGCGCGGAGCACGTCGCGGGTGTGCTCGCCCACTCGGGGCGCCGGGCCCCGGGGTTTCACCTCCGCATCGCGGAAGCGCATGGGCGCACGCACGCTGCGGTAGCGGCCGAGCTGCTGGTGTTCGATGGTCGGAAACATGTCGATGGCTTCCGCCTGGCGGTCCTCGGCCACCTCTTCGAGGGCCAGCACCGGCCCCCAGATCACGCCCTCGCGGTCGAAGATCTCGCCCCACTCGTCCCGGCCCTTCTCGGCCAGGATGGCGTCGATGGCGTCCACCAGCTCGGGCATGCGCTGATACCGGCTCTTGGCGTCGGCGTAGCGCGGATCCTCCAGCCACTCCTCGCGCCCGAGCGCCCGGCACAGCTTCTCGAAACTGCCGGGGCCGAGGGTATTCAGCACCACCCACTTGCCGTCTCCGCACGGATAGCGGTTCGCCGCCGGGGTGAGCTGATGGTGCCGGGAACGGCGGCGGACCGGCGCCCGATCCACGGCGGTGACGCCGAAGTCCGTGGCTTGGGTCCAGATGGCGGTCTCGTAGAGCGAGGTCTCCACCACCTGCCCCTCGCCGGTGCGCTCGGCGATCCTGAGGGCCCCCAGAATGGCGCTCAGCATGGCGAGGCCCGCGGTATGGTCGCCCTGCGCCGGTCGGGCCATGGGGACCTCGCCGTCATCCCCCTCGCGCATGGCGTCGTAGAGCCCGGAACGGCCGAAGAAGGCGGTGACGTCGTAGCCGGGGCGGGTGGCGTCCGGGCCGTTGGTCCCGTAGCCGGTGAGGGTCGCGTGCACCAGGGCGGGGTTGCGCTCGTGCAGCGTCTCGGGGTCGAGACCGAACCGCTGCTGCCGCTGGGGCAGCAGATTGCACATGAACACTTGGGCGCGTTCCACCAGCCGTTGCACCACTTCCCTGCCTTCGGCGGTATCCAGCGCCACGGCCACCGACTGCTTGCCGCGGTTGTCGACGTCGAACCCGAAATCGTAGCCGCGCAGCTCGCCCTCGATCTTCGCGGGGCGGCCGATGCCGCGCATGGGGTCGCCGGTCAACGGCTCCACTTTGATCACCCGCGCGCCCATGTCAGCCAGGATGGCGCCGGTGCTCGGTGCCGCCATGTAGTTGTCGACCTCGATCACGGTGATGTCGCTGAGTGGTGCCGTCACGAATCCCTCCGGAAATACCGATGTTGTAGAACGGGCGCGTCCCCCGGAACCGGGCGATTGTAGAGGAAGTCGGGCGGCGACGCCCGCCGCGAACGCTCAATCGGCAGCGTGCAGGGTGTGGACCGTGATCTCGGGCGGGCAGTTCAGGCGCACCTCGAGGATCGAGGTGCCGGCGCCGGCGGAGGTATAGCCGAGCATGGGGCCGTAGCGCCAGGCGCCGCGGCCGAAGGCGCGGGGGATGCGGGCGTCGAGTATCACCGGCACCCCACCGGGCAGACAGATCTGGCCGCCGTGGGTGTGGCCGCACAGCAGCAGATCCACGTCGCAGTGAGCGGCCTGACGGTAGACCTCGGGGGTGTGGGAGAGCAGCACCGTGAGCGCATCCGGCGGGACATCCGCCAGCGCCTTCTCGAAATTCTCGACCCCGAAGAAGTGGGCGTCGTCGATGCCGGCGAGATAGACGTGGGCGCCGCCGCGCTCGAGCCGGACGTGCTCGTTCATCAGCACCCGGATCCCCATGTCCTCGAGCTCCGGCACCATGAGCACGCTGTCGTGATTGCCGAGGATGGCATAGACATGGCTGTCGAGCTGGGCACGCAGGCGCGCCATGTTGTGCACGGTGGCACCGAGCTCGCCGGTGGTGCGGAAGCGATAGTCGCCGGTGAGCACGCAGACGTCATACTCCAGCTCCCGCACCGCGGCGACGATGGCGTGGGCGGTCTCGTCGCTGACATCGATGTGCAAATCGGAGAGGTGCAGGATCCGGTAACCCTGGAACGCGTCCGGGAGCCCCCGAAGCCGGACGTCGTGGTGCACGGTGGTGAGGGCCCGGGCATTGCGCTGGGCCCGCTGGTAGACCCCGGTGACGCGCATGCTGGCGCGGATCAGGGCCGCCAGGGAATACCAGTTCTCGGGATGAAACGCGCTGCGCCCGGGGCGGAACAGCTCCGAGGCGTGATCCGTCTCGATACCCAGCCGTGCCCGCGCGTGCACGCGCCCGAGCCGGGCCTCGAGGCGCGCTTCCAGCTCGCTCCGGGTGACCGCCGCCGCGACCGGAGCCGGTCGTACCGCCGGCTGCGCGCGCGCGTGCCCGGTCATGGGAGCTTCATGCCCTTTCATCGTCGAGCACCTTAACGCCAATCCCGTACCGTTTCATTGCTGCAAGCATAGGTCAGAATCGGTCGAGCATGGCGTAGTAGAGCATCCCCACGGCCAGAGCCGGCCAGCGCAGATACCGGCCGCCCGGAAACCGCGCGTGCGGCAGATCGGCGAACAGGTCGAAGCGTTCCGCCGTGCCCGCCATGGCCTCGGCGATGAGCTTGCCGCCCATATTGGCCATGGCCACGCCGTGACCCGAGTAGCCGTGGGCCCAGAACACGTTGCCGTCACGGCCGAAATGCGGCATCCGCTTCAGGGTGATGGCCAGGGTTCCGCCCCAGGCGTAATCCACCGCCACGTCGGTGAGACCGGGATACGCCACGAGCATGAAACGGCGAACGAAGCGCTTGAGATCCTTGGGGAACCACGGGGTGTAGTTCTCGCCACCGCCGAAAATCAGGCGGTGGTCCGGGGACATGCGGAAGTAGTTGACCACGAACCGCGAATCCACCACCGCCACGTCGTCGCGATTGAGGCGCCGGGCCCGGTTCTCTCCGAGCGGCTCGGTGGCCAGCATGAAGTTGTTGATGGGCATCTGGAAGGCCTCGATGGCGCCGGCGAGGCGTCCCAGATAACCGTTGCAGGCGAGCACCAGGTACGAGGCACTCACGGTGCCGCCGGCGGTGGTGGCGGTCACCCGTCCCGGCGCTCCCGCCGGACGCTGCTGCCGGTGTGTGCGCACCGGCGAGTGCTCGAAGATGCGCACGCCCCGCTCCCGGCAGGCGCGCGCCAGGCCCAGGGCCAGGTTGAGCGGATGCAGATGGCCGCCGCCGGTGTCGAGGTAGCCGCCGTGGTAGACGTCGGTGCCGAGCATGTCCGCCATCTCGGCGGCGTCCACCTTGCGCGTTTGGCGGTACTCGTAACGGCTGGCGAGGTGGTCGACGTAACGCCAGTAGGCGCTCGCGTAGCGGCGGCGATGAGCGGCGTGGAGCACGCCGTCGCGGAGATCGCACGCGATGTCGAAACGACGGATGCGCTCCCGTACCAGCGCGGTGGCCTCCACCGAGATCCGCCACAGGGCCGCGGCCGCCTCCGGCCCCAGCCACGCCTCGAGCTCGTCCTGATCCCGGCGCTGACCGGTGCCGAGCACGCCGCCGCTGCGGCCGCTGGCGCCGGCACCCACGCGGTACGATTCCAGCAGCACCACGGAGTAGCCGCGCTCCGCCAGCTCCAGAGCCGCCGACAATCCGGTGTAGCCGCCGCCCACCACGCAGACGTCCGCTTCCACCCGGCCCTGCAGCGGCGGGTGGTCGACGAGTCCGCGGGCGGTGGCGTAGTACCAGCTCTCCTCGAACCCCGCGGCCGGGTGCGCCCACCGCCTCATCGCGCGCGCGGGCGCGCCCCCGATACGCCGGCGGCTACCGACTCGAGCACGCGATCCGCCTTGTCGAGCAGCTCGTCCATCTCCGTGTGGCTGATGATCAAGGGCGGCGCCACCACCAGCGTATCCCCCACCGCCCGCATCACCAGACCGTAGTCGATGGCTGCGTCGCGGCAGCGCTCACCCATGCGAAGACTCGCGTCGAAGCGCTCGCGCCCGTCCCGCACCAGCTCGAGCGCGCCCATCAGGCCGAAGCTGCGGGCCTCGCCGACGATGCGGTGACGGGCCGCCAGCGCCTGCCAACCGCGGGCGAAATACGGGCCGATGTCGTCGCGCACCCGCTGCGGCAGGCCCTCGCGCTCCAGCACGTCGAGGTTCGCCAGCGCCACCGCGCACGCCACCGGATGTCCGGAATAGGTATAGCCGTGGGCGAACTCGCCGCCGCCGGCGGCCAGCACGCGCGCCACCCGCTCCCCCACCAGCACGCCGCCCAGCGGTACGTAGCCGGAGGTGACCCCCTTGGCGAAGGTCACCAGGTCCGGCTCGAACCCCATGCGCTGGTGGGCGAACCACGCCCCCAGGCGGCCGAACCCCGTGATCACCTCGTCGGCGATGAGCAGCACGTCGTAGCGCCGGCAGATGCGCTGGACCTCGTGCCAGTAGTTCTCCGGCGGAATGATCACCCCGCCGGCGCCCTGGATGGGCTCGCCGATGAAGGCGGCCACCCGGTCGGCGCCCAGGGCCAGAATCTTCTCCTCCAGACGCCGGGCCACGGCGGCACCGAATGCCTCGGCGGATGCCTCGGCAGGCCCCCGCACCCCGGCGCCGAAGTGATAGGGCTGCTCCACATGCGTGATACCGGGAATCGGCAGCTCGCCCTGCGCGTGCATGGGGGTCATGCCGCCCAGGCTGGCGGCGCCGATGGTGCTGCCGTGGTAGGCGTTGCGGCGGCTGATGATGATGCGTTTGTCGGGTGCCCCCGCCAACTGCCAGTAGCGCCGCACCAGGCGGATCTGAGTGTCGTTGGCCTCGGACCCGGAGCCGGCGTAGAAGACGTGGGAGAAGCGCTCGCCGCCGAGTCCGGCCAGCCGCTCCGCCAGCAGGATGGCCGGCTCCGTGGTACATTGGAAGAAGCTGTTGTAGTACGGCAGGGTCTCGAGCTGGCGGGTCGCGGCGTCGACGAGCTCGCGCCGCCCGTAGCCGACGTTGACGTTCCACAGCCCGGACATGGCGTCCAGGAGCTTATTGCCCTCGTGATCCCAGACGTAGACGCCGTCGCCCCGGACGATGACGCGCGTGCCGCGCTCCCCGAGGGCCTTGAAGTCGGTAAACGGATGGAAGTGATGCTCGCGATCGCTTCGCTGCAGCTTCGCGAGGTCACTGGGCATAGGTCGACGATCCGTTGCGCTGATCCGGCGGCAGTATACCACCGCGGCGGCCGCACGAAGATCCGTCTCGCCAGCCGGGGAACTTACCTGTCATGATCCGGCCCAATCAGGCACGGCTCTTGAATCCCGCCCCCGGCGTGCCCACGAACGCGCGGGGGGCTGCACAGGAGCCCTGAACACAGACTTCGGGAAACGAGGAGTACCATGAGTTATCGAGCGTTGTTCCTGGCCTGCGCGTGGCTGCTCGCCGCGGGTGGTGCCGCAGCGGCCGAGCCGGCCCGGAATCAGGACGGCGGGGTCGAAAGCCTCCGGCAGACCGGCGAAGCATTCGCCTCCGTGGCCCGGGCCGTCTCCCCCTCCGTGGTCTTCATTCAGGTGGAGGGCTCGGCCCCGCAGCGGCGGCAGCAGTCGCCGTTCGGCCCCGGATCGCCGTTCTCGGACGAGTTCTTCCGCCGCTTCTTCGGCGAGCCCTTCTCGCCGCAGCAGCCGGAAGGCGGCCGCCCCATCCGTGGCCAGGGTTCCGGCTTCGCCTTCAAGACGGACGCCGGCGACGCTGGGCGCACCTACATCATGACCAACAACCACGTGGTGGAGAACGCCGACACCATCATGGTGCGCCTCGAGGACGGGCGCGAGCTCGAAGGCCAGGTGGTGGGCACCGACCCGCAATCCGACGTGGCCGTCATCGCCGTGGAGGCCGAGGGCGACATTCCCACGCTCTCCCTGGGCACCTCCCGCGACCTGAGCGTGGGCGAGTGGGTGGTCGCCATCGGCAGCCCCTTCGGCCTGCGCTCGTCGCTGACCGTGGGGGTGGTGAGCGCCACCGGCCGGACCGGCGTCGGCATCACCGACTACGAGGATTTCATTCAGACCGACGCCGCCATCAACCCGGGCAACTCCGGCGGCCCGCTGGTGGACCTCGACGGCCACGTGGTCGGCATGAACACCGCCATCTTCAGCCGCAGCGGCGGCTACATGGGCATCGGCTTCGCCATCCCCATCGATCTCGCCGGCAGCATCGCAAGCCAACTGATCACCGACGGCAGCGTGACCCGCGGTTTCCTCGGCGTGGCCATCCAGGACCTCACGCCGGAGCTGGCGGAATCCTTCGACATCGACCGCAACGAGGGCATTCTCGTGGCCGAGGTATCCCAGGACTCGCCCGCGGCCGAGGCGGGAATCCAGGGCGGCGACGTCATCGTCGCCTACGAGGGTCGCGAGGTGAGCAACGCCGGCGATTTCCGCAACCGGGTGGCGCTGACTCAGCCGGGCACCGAGACATCGCTCACGGTGCTGAGGGACGGCGAGCGCCGCGAGCTCTCCGTCACCATCGGCACCCTTTCGGAATCGTCGCTGGCGCAGCAGAGCACCGGAACCTCGCGCGAGGTCGGCCTCGCGGTGGAAGACGTCACCCCCGAGATCGCCGAGCGCCTCGGCATCCGCCCCGGCCAGGGGGTGGTGGTCGCCGAGGTCGCGCCGGGCTCGCCGGCGGACGCCGCCGGGCTCGGCCCGGGCGCGGTGATCCTGGAAGTCAACCGCGCCCCGGTCACCAATGTCGACGAGTTCTATCAGGCGCTGGAGAACAGCCCGAACCAGCGCGCCCTGCTGCTGGTGCGCAGCCGCGACGCCCAGGTCTACGTGGTCATGAACTGGTAATCATCGGCCACGGCGTGAGAGCCGGTTCCCGGTCCCGGACCGGGAACCGCGCCGGCACCTTGACAGCGGCCGCGCGCCCTAGGACAGTTCTTCCGGCATTCACCGGGCCGGGCAACCAATGAGCGAGACCAACGAACACGCGAACGAGCATTCCGAAGGCGTCACCAACGCCGATCAGCGCCAGTGGGCCGCCATCGCCCATTTCTCCGCGCTGGTGGGCTTTCTCGTGCCTTTCGGCAACGTCATCGGGCCCCTGGTGGTCTGGCAGATAAAAAAGGACGAGATGCCGTTCGTGGTCGAGCAGGCCAAGGAAGCGCTGAACTTCCACATCACCGTGACCATCGCCGTGTTCGTCTGCCTGTTGTTGATGGTGGTGCTGGTGGGCTTCCTGCTGCTGCCCATCGTCGGCCTGGTGGCTCTGATACTCACCATCGTCGCCGGCATCAAGGCCAGCGGCGGCGAGCACTACCGTTACCCGTTCACGCTGCGCCTGGTGAGCTGAGCCTGGCCTGATCCGGCGCGCGGCTCAGCCGCTGGCGCGCCGGGCCCGGTACCGGGCCCACACCGCGTCCCCGAACGCCCGGAACAGGGCCTCCGAGGTGGCATCCTCGTGATAGCGCCATTCCGGGTGCCACTGCACCCCCAGCACGAATCCGGGCCGCCCGGGGCAGGAGACCGCCTCGACCACGCCGTCCGGGGCGGTGCCCTCCGCCACCAGCTCGTCCGCCAGCTCGCGGATGCCCTGGCCGTGGAGTGAGTTCACCGCGATCTCGGTGGTGCCCAGCAACTGGTGCAGGAAGCCGCCCGGACGCAGGTGCACCGGATGTGCGGGCTGATACTGATCCGCGCGCTCGAGCGCCGTGTCCTCCCGATGGTCCATCAGCTCCGGCACCCGGTGCAGGTGCGGATGCAGGGTACCGCCCAGCACCACGTTCAGCTCCTGCATGCCCCGGCAGACGGCGAACAGGGGCACCCGATCCTCCAGTGCCCGGTGGACGAGGTCCAGTGCCAGCGCATCGCGCTGCGGGTCCGTGAGCATCTCGGTGTCCTCGTCACCGCCGTAGCGCCGGGGCTCGACGTTGCTGACGCTGCCCGGCAGGAACACCCCGTCCGCCAGATCGAGCAGCGACGCCAGGTCCACGTGATCCACCAGCGGGTCCAGATCGGTGCCGGCGCCGAGGGCCGGCACCAGCAACGGCCAGGTACGGGCGCCGTGGGCGACAGCGTTGATATACTTCTCGCCGACGCAGTGGAAGGGGTGGATGCCCACCTGCTTCACGTCGCAGGGGATCAGAACCACGGGTCGGGCGGCGGCTGGGGCCGCGGTGTCACCAGCCACGTCCTCTACAGCCATGGCGGACTACCCGTCGCAATGGACCTCGAGCATACCACCACGATTCGCGCTCAACGAGCCTCGTCGGGCTGCGCGGGTGGCCGGGCGGCGAGAAACGCGACGCTGCCGAGCAGGGCCAGCACTGCCAGCAGCGACAGACCGCTGCGGTAGTTGCCGGACACGTCCGCCAGGTAGCCCGCCACGATGGGCCCGCCGGACATCCCCAGCATGACGATGAGCGACGAGAACCCCATGATGGTGCCGAACGCGGTGGGGCCGAAGTAATCGGCGCGCCAGGCGACCATCAAGGGTGCCCGGGTACCCCACGCCAGGCCGTGCAGCACCGTGAACGCGCCCACCATCCACCAGCTCGTGGCGAAAGTGACCAACAGCAGGCCGGCGGTGTGAGCCAGCATGCAGCACGCGCAGATCACCCGCTTGCTGAACAGATCGCCCAGATAACCGCCGGAGACCTGCCCGAGCATCTGGAACACCGTCATCAGCGCCACCACGACACCCGCCTGGCCCAGGCCGTAGCCCAGTCCTTCGGTGAGGTGTGGCACCAGATGCACCATCACCGCCGACACCGTGAGCAGCGCCAGGGCGTGGCCGCCGGAGATGAGCCAGAACGCAGCGGTGCGCATGGCCTGCCGGGCGGTGAAATCCCGCGGCGCCGCAGCGGCCGCCGCGTGCGCCGGCCCCGGGGGCGCCGCCCCGTCCGGGATGTCGCCGATCTCGGCCGGCCGGTGGCGCACCACCTGCACCAGCGGCAGGCCCACCAGAATCACCACGACCCCGGAGATCAACGCCGTGGTCCGCCAGCCGTAGCTCTGCAACAGCAGGATCACCAGCGGCACCGAGAAGCCGCCGAGCGAGAAGCCGAGCTGCGAGAGCGCCACCGCCTTCGCCCGGTGCCGGTCGAACCAGTTCACCAGCGCCACCATCAGCGTGGCGAAGCCCCCCAGACTCGAGCCCAACGCGATGAGCACCAAGGTGAGATAGAAGGTGAGCAACGAGTCCACCCGGCTGAAGAGCATGAAGCCCGCGCCGAACATGACCGTGCCGATGGAGAGGATCAGCCGCGGCCCGAACCGGTCCGCCAGCCAACCCTGCAATGGCCCGAGGATCCCGCTCTCCACCCGGGTCAGGGCGAACGCTCCGGCGAGCAGGGTCTTGCTCCAGCCGAAATCCTCCTGCAGCAACACCACGTACGCGCCGTAGGACTGCATCCACAGCAGGCTCGCCAGGTACTGCACGCCGCCGCTCGCGGCCACGATCCACCAGCCGTAGAAGATCCGGCCCCGCGGGCGCACCACGGCGTCCATGCGCTGCTTGAGCGTGCTCATGGGAGCAGCATCTTAAGCGTTCCAAGGGGCTACAATCGATCACCACCGCCGCAGGAGACGCCATGCCCGCCGATCACACCGGTCTGCCGGCGGCGCTGCTCGCCGCCTACCGCAGCGCCGTGTACCGGGTCCACGCCGACGGCGAGACGGTGGACTTTCACATCGGCCGCAGGAGCACGCGGCTGGCGATGCTGCTCGAGCAGCACGGCGCCCGCGGCGCCGCCTTCCTCACCGCCTGCAATCCGGGCAGCACCCTGCTGCCGGAGCAGGAGAACCGCGCGGCCCACGCCGCCCTGCTCGCCCGCCTCGGCGACCGACCGTACCTGCCGGGCATTGCGCTCGACCCCGCCGGTCACTGGCCCGGCGAAATCAGCGTGCTGGTGCCCGGCCTCGAAGCGGATGAAGCCCGGGCCCTGGCCGCCGGATTCCGGCAGAACGCGCTGGTGTGGATTCACCGCGACGGCACTCCGGAGCTGATGATCGTCGCGGTGCCGCGGGCCGGCGATTCCTGAGGCATACTGGGGCCATGAGAGATCAGCGCGAAACCCGCCGCGAGTACCGGGCGCCGGAGCTCCGGCGCGAGGATCTGCCCGCCGACCCGCTGGTGTTGTTTCAAACGTGGCTGGAGGAAGCGGTGACGGCCGGGGTCGTCGACGCCACCGCCATGTCCCTGGCCACCGCGGACAGCGCCGGCGCCCCGAGCGTGCGCATCGTGCTGCTCAAGCACTTCGACGATCAGGGGCTGTGCTGGTACACGGATTACCGCAGCCGCAAGGGCCGGGACCTCGCCGAGAATCCCCGCGCCGCGTGCTTGTTCTACTGGCGCGAGCTGCACCGCCAAGTGCGCGTCAGCGGGGCGGTGGAGCGCCTCGACGAGCCCAGCTCGAGCGCCTATTTTCACAGCCGCCCGGACGACAGCCGCTTCTCCGCCGCCGCCTCGCACCAGTCGGCGGTGGTGGACAGCCGCGCCACCCTGGAAGCGCGGGTCGCCGAGCTGCGCCGCCGCCACCCGGACGGGGACGTGCCCCGGCCCGGGGCCTGGGGGGGATACCGGCTGCGGCCGCGGGAATACGAGTTCTGGCAGGGCCGGGAGCATCGGCTGCACGACCGTTTTCTGTTCAGCCGCCCCGACGGCAGCGGCGACTGGCAGGTGGCGCGCCTGCAGCCTTAGCACTTCGCTGCCGCTCGGGCGTTGACGGATTGAATATACGCGCCGCTCCGAAGGGTCTATAAATCGTGTCGACACAACTGAAGGAGCAGGCATATGGCACGAGACAAAGACGTGCCCGTGAAGAAGGGCGGCGAGAGCTCACCGGCACGATTCGACCAGCAGATCGAGCGCCTCTTCGAGGATTTCTTCAATCGGCGCTGGCTGCGGCCGTTCACCGACTGGCCGGACGCGGAGACCCGCCTCGACACCCGGACGCCCAGGGTGGACGTGGTGGACCGCGAGAGCGAGGTGGTGCTGCGCGCCGAGATGCCCGGCATGACGAAGGACGACATCGACGTCTCGGTCAGCGACGGCTCGGTCACGCTCAAAGGCAGCAGCCGCAAGGAGCAGGAGACGGACGAGGACGACTACCACCGCCGCGAGATCGTCAGCAGCTACGTCTCGCGCACCGTGCCGCTGCCCAGCGAGGTCGACGCCGACCAGTGCCGGGCGCAGCTCAAGGACGGGATGCTCGAGGTCACGCTGCCGAAAGCGGAGAAGTCCCGGCGCAAGCGCATTCAGGTCGAGTCCTGAGGCCGGGCGTAGCCCACCCGCTCGGGGGACGGCTCCGATCGGTCCAACTCGGCCTCCCGAGCCGTCTCCGCCAGCTCCGCCGCGACCACCGAGGTCTTGGGCACCCCCATGAAGCGCTGCTCATGCACCCGCGGTCGCTCCACGACGGAGATGCGGTAGAAGGCCCAGACGGCGCCCAGCGCCATGGTGACGGCGACGAACGGGAAAAAGCCGCTGACGCCCAGGGCGGCCATGGGCAGCGACACCAGCATGGGGCCGAGCACCGAACCGATGCTGTTTACGATGAGAATGCCGCTCGCGATCTGGATGAGCGGGATTTCCGAGTTGTCGCCGGCGGTGGCGATGCACAGCGGGTACACCGGCAGGGACATGCCGCCGATGAAGAGCATGGCCAGGTACAGCATGCCCGGGCTCGCCTCCGAGAACAGCCAGCCCAGGCTCGCCAGCACCGTGCCGAGCACGAACATGCCGGCGAGGACGAAGCGGCGATCCGTGCGGTCCGAGAGCCGGCCCGCCGGGAACTGCACCAACGCGCCGCCGGCGATGGCCGCGGCCATCATCAAGCCCACGCCGGCGCCGTCGAGCCCGACGCCGCGGCCAACAAGGGGCCCCACGGCCCAGAACGCGCCGGTGACGAGACCGGCGAAGAACGAGCTCACCACCGCTACCCGGGACACCTCGAGCAGCACCCGCGGCGAGAAGCGGGTCCGTGGAATCGGCGCCGGTGCGGCCATGCGGGTCAGCCCGATGGGAATGATCGCCAGGCCGAGGATGCACGCCGCCCCCATGAACAGCTTCAGCTCGCCGGGCTCGGAGAGCCCGACGAAGGTCTGCCCCACCATCATGGCCACCAGCGAGATCATGGAATAGATCCCCAGCACCCGGCCGCGCCGCTCCGGCGCCGACGCTTCCGACAGCCAGCTTTCCATCACCATGTAGAGTCCGGC
The DNA here is from genome assembly GCA_048621375.1 of Pseudomonadota bacterium. GTDB lineage: Bacteria > Pseudomonadota > Gammaproteobacteria > Pseudomonadales > Azotimanducaceae > UBA7803. The sequence goes on from JBMCWS010000015.1 coordinate 16,324, forward strand.
GAAGGCGAATCCGGTGGCGAAGCGCAGCACCAGCCAAGCCGGCACATGATCGAACATTCCGGCGCCGAGCAGCGCGATGGTGGCGATGGCCGCCATGACCATGAAGGTGCGGATGTGCGCCACTTGCGCGACGATCGACGGAATGACGAGGCAGCCCACGACGAATCCGGCGAAGTACGCGGAGCCGGTGGCGCCGATGGCGCCGCTGCTCCAGCCCAGTGCCTCCGCCCGCATGGGCAGCAGGGTGAGCTGCAGCCCGTGTCCGGTGAGCAGAATGGCCACGGCGAAGAGCAGCGTGCTGACACGAACCAGGGTGTGCGCCATGTCTGCGGGTCCAAGCCGGGTGGAGTGAAAAAGGCGGCGCATTATGCACATCCGCCCATGACTTGGGGAGAGTGCTGCCAACGGTTTTTTCAAGCGTTGAATGTCACCGGCGATGCCCTCATGTTCTCCGGTACGTGAAAGGCGGATCACAGGATGGAATACCGTGATTACTACGCCGTGCTCGGGGTCGACCGGAACGCCAGCACGGACGACATCAAGAAGGCGTACCGGAAGCTCGCACGCAAGTATCACCCCGACGTGAACGCGGAGCCGGACGCCGAGGACAAGTTCAAGGAAGTGGGCGAGGCCTACGAGGTGCTTTCCGACCCGGAGAAGCGCGCGGCCTACGACGCGCTGGGCCGCAACTGGCAGGACCATCAGGATTTTCAGCCGCCCCCGGACTGGGAGCAGCACTTCTCCTTCGGCGGCGGCGGCTTCACCGACCACGACGCCGGCTTCAGCGACTTCTTCGAGACCCTGTTCGGCGCCCACGACTTCCGCCGACAGGGGCGCCGGGCCGGCGGCTTCAAGGGCGCGGACGAGCACGCCCGGGTGGGCATCACCCTGGAAGAGGCGTATCGCCAGGACAGCGTCGAGATCACGGTGCCGCAGCCGGGGGCAGCGCCGCGGCGGCTGCGCGTGAAGATCCCGAAGGGCGTCAGCGACGGCAAGCGGGTACGCCTCAAGGGGCAGGGCGGCCCGGGCGTCGGCGGCGGCGAGGCGGGCGACCTGTTCGTGGAGTTCCGGCTGGTGCCGCATCCGCGCTTCACCGCCGACGGCCGCGACATCCACTACGAGCTGCCGGTGGCCCCGTGGGAAGCCGCGCTCGGCGCCGAGCTCAACGTCCCCACCCTGGGGGGCGAGGTCAAGCTCAAGATTCCCCCCGGCTCGCAATCCGGCAGTCGGCTGCGGCTGCGCGGCCGGGGGCTGCCGGGGGATCCGCCCGGTGATCAATTGGTAACGCTCAAGGTGGTGCTGCCGAAAGCCGACAAGCCGGAGCACAGGGCGCTCTACGAGCAGATGGCCGCCACCATGAACTTCGACCCGAGGACCCAGTCATGATCGCACCCGTCGACCCGGAGCTGCTGGACGAACGCTTGCGTTTCACCCTGCGGGACGTGTGCCGGATCTGCGGCGTCCACGCGGAGCTGATCGTCGAGCTGGTGGAGGAGGGCGTCATCGTGCCGGAGCCGGGGCGGGCCACCACGGCGCCGCCCCACCGCTGGCATTTCGACGGCATCGCCGTGGTGCGCGTTCAGCGCGCAGTACGTCTGCAGGAGGATCTCGGCGTGAACCTGCCCGGGGTCGCGCTGGCGCTGGAGCTGCTCGACGAGCTGGAGCGGCTGCGCCGGCCCACGCCCCGCATCTGAGTCATCGCTGCCAGGCCACGGAGGATTCCTTCAGCAGCCGGTACTGGGTGATCATCCACGCCACCACCTGCTCGTCCCGGGCGCCGTAGAGGTCGGTCCGGTACCACAGATGCTCCGCCTTGGGGCCGCCGGAGAGCGCCAGAACCCGCCCCTCCGCCAGGTAGTCGCGATCGCACAGCGCCGGCCCGTCCCGATAACCCACCTCCAGGGCGCCGAAGGCGCCCGCTGCCGCTTCGGCCGGTGCGGCGATCTGCGGCTCCACCGCGCGCATGGCATGCACCAGGTCCGCCAGCGGGGCCACCGGTGCGCCGTAGCGCTCGGCGTCGTGGTAGCAGCGCATGGGCTCGGAAATGTGCTCGAGCCGGGCAGCCACCTGCCCGGAGGCGATCCGCACGGGCAGCGGCGGGCACACCCGCCCCGTGGCCACGCCCGCCAGTATCCGCAGCTCCGGCGCCGGCTTGACCTGCGCGAGCCGGTGCCGGACCGCCGAGTCGGCGTCTTCGCCGAGGGTGGCGCTGCCGCGCAGCAGCAGTTCCTCACCCTCCCCGTTCATCCAGATGCGCACCCGCCCCGCCGCCACGGGCTCCAGGTAGCTGCGCACCGGCTCGCCGTATGCCACCGGCGCTTCGAAGCACACGGAGATGACGCCGCGGCGCCACCAGTCCGCGCCGAAATGCTCCACCAGAAGCGGCACGAACTGCTCCAGATGGACGGAGCCCGGGACCCTGGCCGCGGTGAAACCCGATTGCCGTGCCGCGGCCTCGCCGCCCACCGCTTCCGCCGCCTCTGCCGGCGCCGCGCCCGGCCGGCACCAGCGCCCTGCCATGATTTCCATTGCTGCTCCTCCCGCGTGGGTGCTGCAGCGCTGACAGGACCATGCGAAGAGCGTACCAGCCGCCGCCACGGCGTGCCGGGCCGGCACCTCAGAGCTTGCGGGCCGCTTCCGCCACCCGATCGAGATCGTCCGCGCGCCGCAGACGCCGGCGTTCCCGGTCGACGATGGTCTGAAACAGCCGGCGTTTCAGCGCCACCGGGTCTCCGAGCGCGGGGCCGGCCGCGCGCGCCAGCAGGTCGACCATGCGCTCGGCACCGTTGAGCCGCCCCCACAGGTAGTCGTGCTCGCGATAGTCCTGATTGAAGAAGCCGACGAAACCCATGAAGTCGCGGCAGCGCAAACGGTCGAAAGCACCGCTCAAGGAGCGCGCATCCTCCGGGCTGATGCGGTCGACGCGAATGGGCGTGAGCGGGTCGGGTCCACCTTCCAGCGACCCCGGCGCCAGCAGCAGCACGTCGTAGACCGGGAACCCCAGGTAGTCGCCCAGAATCCGTTCCCGCAACGGGGCATCTTCCAGGCGCTGATGGAACGCGAAAAACGCCCGGTCGAGCTCGCGGTCCAGCGCTTCCAGGGCCAGGGCGGCGGAGACCCCCTTCAGCACCGCCACCGCATCCGCTGAAGGCAGGGGCAGGCGCCCGACAGCATCGCGCAGACGCCCGATGGTGGCACGATCCAGGGCATCCGGGCGACGCAGCCGGTAGCAGCGCTCCAGGAAGCCGTAGACCTCCTGCTTGAACGCGTCGAGGGCCGTCCGCGCCGCCTCGTCCAGGCTGCGGTCGTCCTCGTGGTGATTGATCCGGCGGATGAGAAACTGCATTCGGCGGATGCGCACCGCCACGTCGAACTGCTCGAGAAAGGCCTCCTGGCGGTTGTCGCGGCGGGCGGCGGGCGCGTCGGCGGCACCGTCGTCACGCCACCATTCGGCCACGCATTCCTCCATCCCCCGGGCCAGCGCGGGATCCCCGGCCACGCCCGCGAGCTCCGCCCACTCCTGCACCAGCGCGTCCACCAGCCGCCAGACCCGCCGCTGCACGTAGCCGTGATAGGCCAGGCCCATGGAGAGCTCCGCCTGGTCCGCCATGGCCAGGCGCAGGTAGGTCACCAGCTCCGTCGTCATGGCCTGCCGGCTGTGGATGGCCCGCAGGTTCGCCACCATCTGCTCGATCTCGCCGCGGTTGGCTTCGATGATCCGCCGGTTGATCTGAGCCCGGGTGTCCTGGGCCATGATGGCGTCCAGATCGTCGAGGATGGGCTGATTCCGCGGGATGGAGGACACCGCAGCGCGGATGGTGGCCAGATACCCGAGGTCCCGGGACGGATCAGCCACCGGCTCGATGAAAGGGTCCGGCTCCACGTACACCAGGTAGCGGGCCACCTGACGGTCCGACGGCCGATGGTTCAGGGCCGCCAGGGCGGCACCGAACGGCTTGTTGTTGACGATGCCGCCATCGACGAAGTAGCGCGCCGCCGGATCGAAGTGGCGGTGCGCCGGGGTGCCGTCACGGGCGCGCACGGCATTGCGCAGGAAGTGCCCGGCGCCGGCCCAGACCCGGCCCCGCGCCTCCAGCACCCGCTCGAGCTCGCGGTGATGAAAGGGCGGAAAGGCGCCGGCATAGGACGAGCTGGCGCGTGCGGCCCACACCAGGCCCGGTTCGTCCGCGGCAGCGAAATCGCTTTCGCGGCCGGCGCCATGACCGGCCACGTGGGTGAGCTGGCAAAAGGCCGCGTGCTCGGTCTCGCGGGCGATCAGCTCCTCGTGCAGGCGGACGGTACGCGGATAGCCCGCCAGGTCGGTGATGCTGGCGTACACGTCCAACCGCTGATCCGGTGGCAACAGGCTGCTTCCGGCACGCCGGGTCCGCCCCATGGCGTCAAGAGCGTCGAAGAAGTGATGGCACAGCCGCTCTCCGGAGAACGGCGGCCGGAACCAGGAGGAGCGCACCAGGCGGGCGATCTTCTCCCGCGTCTCCGGGCTGGTACCCACGTCCCGGGGCAGCCAATAGGACAGCCCCCGGAGGAACGGGTAGAGATACCACTTGCGCCAGGGCGACGGGTCCTCGGCGCCGAGGTGCTCCACGTCGGCGTCGCGCAGCCAGCCTTCGGTCTGCGCGTCGATCTGCGCGTCGTCCACCAGGGACTTGGCCAGCATGACGCCGTTGACGGCGCCGGCGGAAGCGCCGGCCACGACGTCGATGACCACCCGGAAGTGACCCGTGCGATTGATCTCCTTGAGCGCGTCGAAGTAGACCGCTTCGGTGTCGTGGGGCCGGGTATCCGGCCCGTCGGCAAAGTCGAGCTGTTGGGCCCGCTCGGCGCCCAGCTCGTGCAGCACTTTGGAGGCCCGGACCACCTTGAGCAGCTCCTTGGTGACGCCGTGCATGTACACCGCCAGGGACGCGCCCCCGTAGATCACCACTGCCAGCCGAAGCTCTTTCTTTGCCATAACGAACGATTATAGTGGCCGCCATGGCCCCTATACGGAGTACGCCGATGATCCCTACCCGCCTCAGGCTATCACGCCTCGCCGCAGTGCTTCTCGCAGCGCTGGCCGCGGCCGCGGCCGCGGCCAGCGCCGGCGCCGGCGACGACGCGGTGTCGGGCATTCACGTCACCGGCGTGGGCGAGGTCGAGGTGATTCCCGACGTCGCCGAAGTCACCCTGGAGGCGCGGCGCGAGGGCGAGGACCCGGCCGCGCTCAAGACCGAGCTCGATGACGTTGTCAGCGCGGTGTTGGCCCTGGCGGACGAGCTGGGCATCGAGCGGCGCCACGTCACCGCGGCGGCAGTGAACATCTTCCCGCGTTACCGACGGGGCGACGACGATGTGGAAGAGAAAGGAATCATCGCCAGCCGTACCATTCAGGTGGACGTGGACGACCTGGCCAGGCTCGCCGAGTTGATCAACGGGGCGCTGGCGCGCGGCGCCAACGGCGTGAGTGGCGTGCAGCTCGATATCTCCAACCGCGCGGAGGTGGAGCAGAAGGCGCTCGACCTCGCCATCGACCACACCATGCGCGAGGCGCAACAGGTAGCCGAACGCTTCGGAGTCCGGCTCGGCGCCCTCGAGGATGCCAGCACCCGAACCCGGCACGCCGAGCCGTTCGCCATGGAGCGCGCGGTCGCCAACGACGCCGCGGCGGAGAGCTTCTCGCCCGGCGTGGTCACCATCCGCCGCACCGTGGACGCAACCTTCGGCATCCGCGACGACGACTGAACCGACGGCGCCCGCCGACTCGGTCAGGGCGCCGGGTACACGTAGCTGGCCTGCAACCCCAGGGGCAGGCCCAGCATCCAGTACACCAGCAGAAACGCCGTCCACACCACCAGGAAGGTGACCGCGTAGGGCAGCATCATCGCCACCACGGTGCCGATACCCGTGCTGGTGACATAGCGCTGACAGAACACCACCACCAGGGGAAAGTAGGGCATGAGCGGCGTGATGATGTTGGTGGAGGAGTCACCCACCCGGTAGGCGGCCTGGGTCAGGTCCGGGGAGATACCGAGCTGCATCAGCATGGGCACCAGGATGGGGGCGAGCAATGCCCACTTCGCCGACGCCGAGCCCACGAACACGTTCACCACGCCGGTGATCACGACGATACCGATGACGGTCAGGCTCGCCGGCATGGCCGCCGCCTCGAGCCAAGAGGCGCCCTGCAGGGCGAACAGGGCGCCGAGGTTGGAGCGGCCGAACTCGGCGATGAACAACGACGCGAAGAACGCCATCACCACATAGTAGGCCATACCGCTCATGGCCCCGGTCATGCCCGTGACCACGTCGCGGTGCCCGCTCACCGTGCCCGCCGCGTATCCGTAGACCACCCCCGGAACCAGAAACAGCAGAAAAATCAGCGGCACGATGCTGCGCATGAGCGGCGCCGCCGAGGACGCGAGCTCGCCGTCGGGCGCGCGCCAGGCGGACTCCGCCGGCAACGCCGTGACCGCCAGCGCGGCGATGCCGAGCGCCATGGCGCCGAGGGCGGCCCACAATCCCCGACGCTCCGCGGGCGAGAGCGGCTCCAGCGCCGGCGCATCCGCCAGATCGCCGTCCACCGCCTGGGCGGACATCCGCGGCTCGACGATGCGGTCGGTGACGTACCAGCCGAGGCCGACGATCAGCAGGGTGGAAGCGGAGGTGAAAAACCAGTTGTTCAGCGGATTGAGCACGAGATCCGGATCGATCAGCCGCGCCCCCACCTGGGAGATGCCCTGCAGCATCGGGTCCAGCGCCGACGGCACGAAGTTGGCGCTGAAACCGCCGGACACCCCGGCGAACGCCACCGCGATGCCGGTGAGCGGATGCCGCCCCGCGGCCTGGAAGATCACCGCGCCCAGGGGAATCACCAGCACGTAGCCCGCGTCCACGGCGGTGTGACTGACGATGGCGATGAACAACAGCATGGGCGTCAGCAGGCGGCGGCTGGTGACTGCCAGAAGCGCACGCAACGCCGCTCGAATGAAGCCGGTGTGATCGGCAACGCCGATGCCCAGCATGGCGAGCAGCACCACGCCCAGCGGGTGGAAAGTCACGAAGGTTTCCACCATCCCGGCCAGGAAGCTCGCGAGCTCCCCCGGGGCGAGCAGATTCACCACCTCGATGGGCTCACCGCTGCGCGGGTCCACGTGCGCGTAGCTGAACGCCGACATGACCGCCGACAACACCCAGACCACGAGCAGCAGGAGAAAGAACAACAACGCCGGGTCCGGAAGCTTGTTGCCAAGACGCTCCACCCGGTCGAGCACGCCGGCGATTCCCGGCCGTCGCGACTCCGCCTGCTCGCTCATGCCCGTGCGGCTCCCGCGCCCCGCGGCGCCGGGCGAGGCAGACCGCGCAGGAACACCCAGCCCCCCAGGGCACCGCACAATGCCTGCACGGTGAGGCCGGCGGTGGTCCGCGCCGCCGCGATCGGCGTGATCTCCAGCAACTCATTGAGAATGACGTGAATGGCGAGCACGGCTGCGCCGCCGGCCAGCGGATAACCGATGGGGCGCAGCCTCGGAAGGATCCGCACGACGCCGGCCGCCACCGGGAAGGCGATGGCGAGCCCGACGGCGATAAGCGGAAGATAGCTCGAGGCCATGCCCACCAGGTCGTGACCGGTAGCGGCGAGGCGCTCGGCCGGCCCCACCGGAGCGCCCATGCCGGTGAGCTCCGCCAGCACCCATTGCGTGCTGGCCATGGCGGCCGTGGCGTACGCAACGAGCACACCCGCCACGTACGCGCCCACTACCCGCAGGGGTGAATGCCGCATGGTGCTGGCCACGATCCTCTCCCGTCGTTGCGATCCCGCGCCGGGGTGCAGTGTACCCCGGCGCGGCGCATGTTACAGAATCCGGCTGCGGGTACACTGTGGAATCCGGGGGTTCCCGAGGCGAGAGGAGACCGCACATCATGCGCAGCATCGTCCTGGCCGCGCTGCTGACCGCCGCGGCAGCGACCGTCACGGCGGCCGCCCCCGCAAGCACCGATGGTCCGCCGTACCGGGTGGTCACGGTGGCGGAGGACCTGGCTTTTCCCTGGGGTCTGGCATTCCTGCCCGGGGGCGACATGCTCGTCACCGAGCGTCCCGGACGCCTGCGCCGGGTGGCTGCGGACGGCACCGTCGCGCCGCCCGTCAGCGGCGTGCCGGATGTCTACTTCCGGGGCCAGGGCGGACTGCTCGACGTGGTCCTCCACCCACGGTTCAGCGAGAACCGGCTCGTCTACCTTTCCTATGCCCACGGCGACGCCCGCGCCAACGCAACCCGGGTCGCCCGCGCCCGGCTCGAGGACGGGCGGCTCACCGGCCTCGAGGTGATCTTCACCGCCGAGCCGGCGAAGGCGACGCCCCAGCACTACGGCGGCACCCTGGCCTTTCTCGACGACGGCACCCTGCTCGTGACCACCGGAGACGGCTTCGACTATCGCGAGCAGGCCCAGGACCGCCGATCGCTGCTCGGCAAGACCGTGCGGATCCACGACGACGGGCGGATTCCCGCCGATAACCCCTTCGTCGGTGCCCCGGACGCCCACGCCGCCGTGTGGACTTATGGCCACCGCAACCCCCAGGGGCTGGCAGTGGATGCCGCGGCCGGCCGCGTCTATCAGCACGAGCACGGGCCGCGGGGCGGCGACGAGCTCAATCTCCTGCGCCCGGGGCGCAACTACGGGTGGCCCCTCGTGACCCACGGGGTCGACTACAGCGGCGCCTACGTGTCGCCGTTCACCGAGCTCCCGGGGCTCGAGCAACCTCTGCACCAATGGACACCGTCCATCGCGCCCTCAGGGCTGGCCCTGTACCGGGGCGACGCCTTCCCCGCCTGGCGGGGCGATCTGCTTCTCGGCGCCCTGGTGAATCGAGAGGTGCGGCGCCTCGACCTCGAGGATGGCCGGATCGCCGGCGAGCAGCCACTGTTCTCCGAGCTCGAGGCGCGGATCCGCAGCGTCGACGTCGGTCCGGACGACTGTCTCTATCTGCTCACGGACAGCGAGCAGGGTCGGCTGCTGCGCGTGGAGCCCGCGCGGCCCGGAGATTCATGACGTGAGCCACGGTCAACAGCGACACCCCGGCCAGGGTCAACGGCACTTCCCACGCCATACCGAATAGATGGGAGACCCCGAGGGTCATGAGCGCGAGCCCCACACCGCCGAGGGCCACGCACCAGCGCCGGCCGTGGATGCGGTATCCGTGCCCGAGCGCGTAGACCGTCACCGGGAGCGCCACGGCGAGCAGCAGCACGTGCAGCGTGGTCTCGCTGCCCACCAGCGCCACCGCCAGGGCAGGGGTGACGACGACGGCCAGCGGAATGGCCAGGCAGTGCACCAGGCACAGCGCCGACAGCGCGATGGCCAAGCGGTCGGCGCGGCGGCGACGGGTTTGATCAGAAGCGGGCACGCAGGCCTCCGATCCACGTGCGGCCCTGCAGGGGCGCGACATCCTTGAGCGGAGAGACGTGATTGCGCTGGTCGTCGTCGGTGAGGTTGCGACCCTGCACGAAGACCGTGAGCAGTCGACCACGCCCCTCACCTCCGGCGATACGGGCCTCGAGCGAGAGCCTGACGTCGTCGTAGCCGGCGGTGGGGGACTCGAATTCGGCCACGTCGTGCTGACGCATGACCCGCAGGTAGTCGAGGCGGCCGCTTAGCCATCGCCAACTGCCCGCCACCCCCACGCCGACGCGCTCGGGGGGAATGCGCGGCAGGTCGTCCGCACTGCCACCGTCGAGCTCGCCGTGAACGCGATCGTGGAACGCGCTCACCGCCAGATCCACGGGCCCGCCTGCGAGGACTGCAAGCTCGAGCTCCACATCCGTCCCCCCGAAACGGGCGTCCTCCTGGCGCCAGCGCCGCACCGGCAAACCTTCCCGCACCGCGCCGGTGGCCGCCTGATGCACGAAGTCGTCGAAGCGGGTGCGGTAAGCGGTGGCATTCAGGCGAAGCCGCTCCCCCTGATAATCGAGACTGACGGCCGTATTCAGCGCGTGCTCTTCATCGAGCTCCGGATCACCGATCTCGAAGGCCCGGGCGGCCAGATGGGCCCCATTGGCGAACAGCTCCGACGCGCTCGGCGCACGGCTGGCGTAGTCCACGATGACGCCGGCTTCCCAGCCACGGGACAAGGGCACGACCACGCCGACGGATCCGCTGAGGCTGTCGAAACGGCGGCGCCCTTCGCCACGCGGATCCACCTCGGTGGATTCGAGGCGGGTGCCGAGCTCGAGGTGCAAGCTCGGGAAGTCGCGCTCTTCGAGCAGGAACAGGGCGCCACTGGTGGTCTCGGTGGCGGGGGTGAATGCAGCCTCGCCGAGCGCGTCGAAATCTTCCCGCCCCAATTGCAGCCCCACCAGCCCGTTCCAGCCGGCCACCGGGCGGTGCGCCAGCTCGAGGCGGGACTCCCATGCCTCGACATCGAACGTGGTGCCCACGGCGCCGGAGGGCTCCCGCTCTCGATGCCGATAGTCGTTGATACCGGCCCGGAAGTTGATGCTCTCCATCCCCGCCATCGGGCGGTCGAGCCCGGCCTCCACGTCCCAGCGCGTCTGCTCGAGATCGATCCGCGCACCGTCGTCGTGCTCCTCAGCCGCGTCGCCGTGCCCGGCCTCGTGGGCGTGACTGTGTTCACCGGGCAGGCCGTAGTCGGAGCTGTACCGGCTCATGCTCGCCCCGGCGAATCCCCGGGCACCGACCCACGACGCCCCCAGGCTGCCCCCGTCGCTGTTCACGTCGCTGCCGGGGAGCGTCCCGCCGGCAGACGTTGCCTCGTCTCGCTCATCTGCCTCCGCGGCCGCAGGCCCCGGGATCTCGTAGTCGTCCTGATCCCGGGTGAAGCCATCGGCGTGCCAAGCCCACGCGGCGCTGCCGCCGTCCAGCCGAAGCGCGGCCGTGCGCTGGTGCGCCGCGTCGTCCAACCGTGCCTCCAGCCGCCCCGACACCGCCTGCTCCGGCACCCGGTGGGGAATTCTCCCGGTATGCACGTCCACCACGCCGCCGAGGGCACCGGAGCCATAGACCAGCGTGCTCGGGCCTTTGAGAATCTCTATCTCGTCGGCGAGGAAGGGCTCCACGGTGACGGCGTGGTCCGCACTGGTCGCGGAAGCATCCAGCGTCGAGATCCGGTCTTCCATGACCCGGACCCGGGGACCACCCAGGCCGTGGATCACCGGGCGGCCCACGGCCGGGCCGAACGACGTAGCAGCCACGCCGGGGCGGCGGGCCACCGTCTCTCCGATGCTGGGGCTGGCGGCACGGGCAAGGGCCTCTCCGGCCAGCCGATCCACCGGCTGCGCCAGACCTTCGGCAGAAAGCGGGTGCGCCCGGACCACCACCTCCTCGATGGGCCCCGCCAGCGCCGGCTCCGCCAGGGGGGTGGTGCCGACGGCTGCCGCCAGCAGCAGTTTGCGCATCCGGTAGCTCCGATCCACAAGAACGGCATGGATGTTATAACATAACATCAACGCCGTCACGCCCGTAGCCGTTGCTCCCCACTGCCAGCTGCCCTAAGGTCCGGGTCGGGGAGACAATCCGTCGGCTACCAAGGAGCACAACATGAACGACAACCCTGTGCGGCGCATTCGACTGGGCATTCTCGGCTTCGCCCTGAGCCTGACCCTGGCGGCCCTGCCCGCCGGAGCCGCTGACGGCGCCGCCGAGTACCGGAACCACGTCATGGCGGCCATCGGCGGCCACATGCAAGCGTCGGCGGACATCCTGCAGCAGAAGGTTGCCCACCAGGGCCATCTGCAAATGCACGCCGCGGCCCTGGCCGAGCTGGCCGACGTCGCTCCGCTGCTGTTTCCGGAAGGCTCCGGGGGCGGAGATGCGCTACCGGCCATCTGGGAGAACCCGGACGACTTCGAGTCGCGCCTCGCCAGCTTCCAGGAAGCCGCCCAGGCGTTCGAGTCGGCCGTGAGCACAGGGAACGGGATCGGTCCGGCAATCAATGAGCTCGGACAGTCCTGCAAGAGCTGCCACGACGACTACCGCGCCGAGTGATCCCCGGCGTCAGAGCACCTGCAAGGCCCACCAGAGCGCAGCGGCGGCCGCCGCCGCAGTGAGCAGGGCGCGGACCGGGCGGTGCCGGACCGGGGCCGCCGCCACCCGCTTGCGGCCGGTGAACATGGACAGCGGTGTCGGGTCGCGGCGCGCGGCGTAGACCGCCTGGGCGGTCAGGTGCACGGCGACCAGTGCGAGGACGCCCCAGAACGCCTGACGATGCAGCGTCGAGAGCTGCGCCACGACCGAATCCCCGGCGTACCGCACCAGCGGACCCTCGGTGAAGATATCGTCGGTGGTGAACAATCCGCTCGCGGCCTGCCCCGCTACCGCGAGAATGAGAAGCCCGGCCAGGGCCGCCCCCGGCGCCGTTCGCGGCGCGGTCACGCCGGCGCCGCGAAAATGCGCGACGATCTTCGCCGGCGAGCTGCGGAAACTGGCGAACCGGGCGTAGCGCCCGCCCCAGAGCGCCCAGCCGAAGCGGAACAACAGCAGACCGAGCACCACGTACCCCGAGCGCAGATGCCAATCCATGAGCGCGATCCGGCCGGAGAGCCCGGTGACGAGCGAGAACGTGACGCTGACGGCAAAAGCCCAGTGCCAGATTCGCAACGGCCAGTCCCATACCAGTCGGAACGGCGCCTCTCCGCTGACGCGTTCGGTTTCGCTCATGAATCCCCGTGTGGTCGCTTGCGCGGGGCTGTCGCCAGCCCCTCCGGACCTGCATCATACAAGAGGTCATGGGTACCGGAAGAACAGGCGCGGGCGCACGCGGTCGCGGCGGCGCGATGCATCGGCTGGCGCGCGCGCTGCCCGTGCTGTTCCTCGCGGCCTGCGCCGCCCGACCGGGGGCCGACCTCGCCCCGGACGCGATGCTGGCGGAGTACCGGTGGGAGCGCCCGGCCCAGCAGTGGTCGCTGCCCGCCGGTCTCGAGGAAGCCTCGGGGCTGGTGCACCTCACGCCGGGCCGGCTGCTCACGCACGACGACAACGTCTCCACGCTGTGGCGGCTCGAGTACGGCGACGGCGTGACCGCGGCGCCGCTGGCGCATCAGCCGCCCCGGATCGACGGCGACTTCGAAGCCGTCACGGTTGCCCACGGCCGGGTCCTGCTGCTCGCCAGCCCCGGGCTGCTGTATCACGCCGCGGGCGACCCCGCCGCCGGCGGCGTGGCCGGGCCGTGGCGGAAATGCCCCACCGGCATCGAACGCCGCTGCAACTTCGAGGGTCTCGCCGTCACCGGCAGCCGCCGCGCGCTTGTGGCAGCATGCAAGTACCCGCGCCACCCGGTGGCCGGGGCCATCACCCTCTATGAGCTTCCGGCACCCGAGACCCGGGCCCGGCCCCTGATCGTGGACGTCACCCCGGTGACCGCTGCGCTGTCGCTCGCGCGCCTGCGCCCGTCCGCCCTGGCATGGGCCCCGGCGCGCGAGCGATTGCTGGTGCTGGCGGGCAAGGAGCGGGTCATTCTGGAGGTGAGCGCCCATGGCGATCTGGTGGCGTGGCGCCGGCTGCCCTGGGGCTTTCACCGCCAGGCGGAAGGGCTGGCGCTGGCGCCGGACGGCGCCCTGCTCATCGCCGACGAGGCCGACGGTCACGTCGCCACCCTCTCCCGGTATCCGCCGCAACGGGCACAGGGCGGCAGTCAATGACTATAATCGACGCCCCGGGGCGGGAGCCGCCGGACCGAACGCCGAGGAGTCTGCCATCGCTCGTCATGTCCGCGATTACGTCGAAGCATTGCCTGCGGGCGCCATGTGGCTGCTGGCGGCCGCGCTGCCGAGCGCCCTGGCCGCCCGTCTCGGCGCGCTGCTGCTGGGGCTGGCCGGCCCCAGGCTGCGCAAGCACCGGCAGGTTCTGAGTAATCTCCGCCGGGTGTTGCCGAACGCCGGACCCCGGGAGCTCGAACGCACCGCCCGGGCGGTGTGGCGCAATCTCGGCGCGGTGCTCTTCGAATATCCCCACCTCGAACGCATCGTCCGCAAGCGCATCCGCGTCCGGATGCCGGAAGCCGTGCGTGCGCGTCTGGACGCCGGCGAGCCGATGCTGCTCGTAACCGGTCACCTGGCCAACTGGGAGGTACTGGCGAGCTACCTGGGGCGGCGCGCGCCCGGGCTCGTCGTGGTCTACAGCCCCCACGACAACCCGCTGATCGAGCGCATGATCCAGCGTTTCCGCCGGCGTGGGGGCGGCGAGTACGTGGGCAAGCAGCAGGCGCTGCGCCGCCTGACCCGGAAGTACGTCGGGGGGCGCTCGGTCGGCCTGCTGCCGGACGTGCGCGTGGACAGCGGCGTGCCGCTGCCCCTGTTCGGCACCCCGACCCCGACCACGGTCAGCCCGGCCCGCCTCGCGGCCCGGCTCGAGTACCCCGTGGTGCCGGTGCGTGCCCTGCGGACGGGGCCGGCGCGGTTTCAGCTCGAGTTCGACGCGCCCCTTGCGCCGGAGCCCGGCCACACCGGCAAGCAAGCCGCCCTGGACGTGACGACCCGGTTCAACGCGCTGCTCGAGCGGTGGGTGAGCGAACGCCCCGGGGAATGGTTGTGCACCAAGCGCCGCTGGCCCAAGGACGCCTGAGCCGTGCTGACCGTCGACCGCTACATCATCCGCCAGGTGCTGGTGCCCACCATCGCCGGCCTGGCGCTGCTGGTGCTGTTGTTCACCGCCTTCACCAGCGTGCAGCTTCTGCGCTCCGCCGCGCTCGGCAACCTGCCCGCGCGGGACGTGCTGGCGCTGGTGGTGGCGCACGACCTCTCGGCCCTCGAGGTGCTGCTGCCGTCGGCGTTCTTCGCCGCCCTGCTCATGGTGAGCTGCACCTGGCACCGCGAAGGCGAGCCCTATGCCCTCTACGCCAGCGGGGTGTCGCCGGACCGGCTGTCGCGGCCGCTGCGGCTGCTGGCGGTGGGGATCGCCCTGTGCGTCGCACTGCTGTCGGTATACGGGCGCCCTTATTCCTACGTGCTCCGCTACGACATCACCGAGCGGGCGGCCAACCTCACGTCGCGTCAGATGATGCCGCAACGTTTCTATCGCTGGGACGACGGCTTCGTGATTCAGGCCCAGGACATTCTTCGCGACGAGCCGAATCTCTCCAACGTCTTCGCGCGGGTGGAGTCGGCGCGCGAGTCGCTGGTGCTGCGGGCCCGCAAGGGGCAGATCAGCGAGACCGACGCGCTGCGGCGCCAGACTCTGACCTTCATCGACGGCGCCAGCTTCGCCCTGGCGGCGCCCGCCGGCGGCTTCGGGGAAGGCGCCGCGCAGCCGCCGGACCGGATCACCCGGTTCGACCGGTTGCAGTATCAGGCCCAGCGCCCGCCCAGTGACGCGCTTTCCAAGCGGCGCGCCCGCTCCACGCTGGACCTCGCCGGCGCCACCGAGACGAAATCCGTCGCCGAGTTCCAGTGGCGCCTGGCCATGCCGATGATTTCGTTTCTGGTGGCGCTGATGGCCATCGAGCTCGGGCGGATACGGCCGAAACAGTCCCCCTACGCCCGCTTCGGGGTGGGCATCGTGGTGTACGCGCTGGTGTTCAACCTGAGCAGCATCACCACTTCGGCCGTGGAAAACGGGCTCCTCTCACCGGTGCCGGGAGTATTCACCGCGGTGTTGATCATGCTCGGCTTCTATCTGGTGCTGAGGCGGATCCCCCGACTTACCTTGCGGGGGCCGGCGTGAAGACCCTGCACGGCTACCTCATGCGCGCCCTGATCCGGGGCTACGTGCTGGTGGCGGCGTCGCTGCTGGCCCTGTTCGGGCTGTTCGATTTCATGGAGCAGGCGGACGACGTGGGAGACGCCAGCTTCGGCGTGGCGGACGCCGTGGCCGTGGTGGCGCTGAACCTGCCGTCACGGCTGGTGGACCTGTCCCCCTTCGTGGCCCTGCTCGGCGTGGTCTACGGCCTCAGCACCTTCGTACGCAGCCAAGAGCTCATCGCCATGCGCGCCGCCGGGATGACCCCGGCCCGCCTGGCCGGGCTCTGCGGGCTGGTCACCGCGGGCTCTTTCGTGGCGCTCGCCGGGGTCGAGCTCGCCGCCCGCCCCATGGCGCAGCAGGCGCACCTGCTGCACATGACCGAAACCTCACAGGACGGCGCGCTGTTCTCACAGGACGGCGTCTGGATCGAGCACGAGGGCCTGTTCGTGAACATCGAGTCCCTGGCCCGAGGCGGCGCGCCTTCCGGCATCCGCATGTACTGGTTCGGCGACGACACCATGCTCGACCGCTACCTGCACGCCGAGAGCGCAGAGCTCGAACCCGAGGGCGTCTGGACCCTGCACGATGCGGTGGAGAAGCGCTACCAGGACTCGGGGAAGGTGGCGACCCGAAACCTGGAGACACTCTCCTGGTCGCCGCCGTGGCGCCAAAGCACGGCGCTCTACGAGCTACCGCTCGAGAGCCTGACGCTCCAGGAGATCGCGCAATACCAGCAGTACCTGACGGATCGGCAGCGCCCCGCCGGCATCTACGCCATGGAGTTCTGGCGTCGAGTGCTCACCCCGGCCTCCGGCATCGTGTTCGGCCTGTTCGGAACGCCGTTCGTCCTCGGCGTCGGGCCGCGCGCGAGCATGGGCGGTGCTGTGAGCCTGGGGGTGGCCAACGCCCTTGGGGTCTTTCTGCTCCAGCAGATCGGCACCAACGCCCTCTACCTGGCCAGCGGCTCGCCGCTCCTGGCGACCAGCGTTCCCATCGTCGTCGTCCTGATCGCCGCGGTCCTCCTCATCCGTCGGGTCAATGGCGCGCCCCGATAACGCGCCCGCCGGCGCGCTGGCGCGGCGGGACGGGCGCCGGTTATGCTGCGCCGGTCAGACGCAAGCGACCCACCTCGAACGTCTCATGCCCCATCACCGCAGCACCGGCCCATGAAGCTGATCGGCGAGTTCGTGGTCGCGCACCCGTGGCAGAGCGTGTGGCTCATGCTGCTGCTGCTCCTGGCGGGGCTCGCCGACGGCATCGGGCTTTCCGCCATGCTGCCCATGCTGAACCTGGCGTTCGAGCAGGCGGGCACAGGCGGCGCCGGCGAACCCGACGACCTGACCCAGTTCGTGCACCGGCTGCTGGGGGCCTTCAACCTGACCCCGACCCTGGGGGTCCTGCTGACCTTCATCGTCGCCGGAATCGGGCTCAAGAGCGTGCTGGTGTTCGTGGCCGAACAGCGCATCGGCTATCTCGCCGCCGATATCGCCACCCGTTTGCGACTCGATCTGATGCGCGCGGTCACCGCGTCGAGCTGGCTATTCTACGTGCGCCAGTCCGTGGGCCGGCTGGCCAACGCCATGGCCACCGAGGCCTGGCGGGCCTCCAACGCCTACGTCTACGGCATCCGCCTGCTGGTGGTATTCGTCGAGACCCTGGTGTATTTCACGGTCGCCCTGCTGGTGTCCTGGCAGGCCACCCTGATCTGCCTCGTGGCCGGGCTGGGCGTGTGGGGGGTCTCCCACCGGTTCGTGCGAATCTCCCGGCACGCGGGCTCCGGCCAGACCCGCGGCTACCGGAGTCTGCTGGCAGCGCTCACCGACATCCTGCTGTCCATAAAGACGCTGAAGGCCATGGGCCGCGAACGCACGGCGGAAGCGCTGGTGGCCCGGGAGTCCGACGAGCTGCGCGACGACCTGCGCCGGGAGGTGCTGGGGAACGCGGGGCTCGACGCCGCGCAGGAGCCGCTGTACACGCTGGTGATCGTGGTGGGCATCTATCTCGCCCTGGTGCAGTTCCGCATCGATCTGGCGACCGTCACGTTCCTGACCCTGGTGCTGGCACGTCTGCTCAAACGCGGCAGCAAGGTGCAGAAGGAATATCAGAAGATGGTCACGTCGGCGAGCGCGTACTACTCGCTCCAGAGCACCGTCGACGATGCGCGGCAGCAGGCCGAGGCTGCGGGCGGTCACCGGCCGGTGCGCTTCGAGCGCGCCGTCCGGCTCGACGCGGTGAGCTTCGGCTATGGCGACGAGGCGGTGCTGAAGGACGTATCGCTGTCGATTCCGAAAGCGAGCATCACCTGCCTCACCGGCGAGTCGGGCAGCGGCAAGTCCACGGTGGCGGATCTGGTGATGGGACTGATCCGGCCGGTGAGCGGCCGGGTGCTGGTGGACGACGTTTCCCTGGACGAGCTCGATCGGACCGCCTGGCGACGCGCCATCGGCTACGTGCCTCAGGACAACCTGTTGCTGCACGACTCGGTCCTCGCCAACGTCACCCTCGGCGACGAGACCCTGGACGAATCCGACGTGCTCGAAGCCCTGGCGGCCGCCGGCGCCGACCATTTCGTCGCTGCCATGCCCCAGGGCGTCCACACGGTGGTCGGTGAGCGCGGCGCCCGCCTCTCCGGCGGGCAGCGCCAGCGCATCATGATCGCACGCGCGCTGGCGCACCGCCCGTCGCTTCTGGTGCTCGACGAGGCCACCAGCGCCCTGGACCCGGCCAGCGAGGCGGCGATCTGCGAGACCCTGGCGGCGCTGCGCGGACGCGTCACCATCCTCGCCGTCACCCATCAGGCCGCCATGCGGCGTATCAGTGATCACGTGTACCTGGTCGACGCCGGGACCGCCGTGCCAATAGAGGAGATGAGTCATGAGTGACAGCGTGAGCCAATCGTGGCCGTTCACCTCGAGTGCCGGCGCCACCCGCCTCCAACCCGTGAACGACCGGCGCGGGCTCCGGGATTTCCTGCGGGTGCCGTTCCGCATCTATCGCGACGACCCCTGCTGGGTGCCGCCGCTCGACTTCGAACGGCGGGGCGCGCTGGCGCCGAAAAACCCGTTCTTCGCCCACGCCGAATGGCAGGGCTGGGTCGCCTACGACGGCGCCGAGCCGGTGGGACGCATAACAGCGCAGCTCGACCGGCTCCACGAGGAGCGCCACGGCGAGCGCGCCGGGTACTTCGGCATGATCGAGGCCCCGGACGACGATGCGGTGTTCGCCGCCCTGCTCGCCGCCGCCGAGGAATGGCTCCGGGGGCGGCGGGCGGTGAAAGCCGTGGGCCCGTTCAATCTCGGCATCAATCAGGAGCTCGGCATCCTGGTGGACGGGTTCGACACGCCCCCGTACTTCATGATGCCCCACTCCCCACCCTACTACGGCGCCGCGCTGAAGACCCAGGGCTACGAGGGAGTTCAGGATCTGCTGGCCTACGTGATGGATCCGGCCTTCGATGACACTCCGCTCATGCGCGCCCTGCTGAGACATCTGGCGCCCCGGGCGTCGGTGCGGCCGCTGGCCCGAAAACACCTGGACGCGGAGCTCGAGGTCCTTCGTGACATATTCAACGACGCCTGGTCGGAGAACTGGGGATTCGTGCCCTTCACCCGGGAGGAATTCAACACCATCGGCCGCGAGATGCTGATACTCATCCCCGACGACTTCATCTGGATCGCCGAGGTGGACGGCGAGCCGGCGGCGTTCATCGTTCTGTTGCCCAACGTGAACGAGGCCATCGCCGATCTCCACGGCCGTTTGCTGCCGTTCGGCTGGGCGAAGCTCTTGTGGCGGCTGAAGGTCCGTTATCCCCGAACCGGGCGCGTCCCCCTCATGGGGGTACGGCGCCGCTATCATCACACCCGGCTCGGACCCGGGCTCGCCTACCAGGTCATCGACGCGGTGCGGGGCCCGGCGGTGCGTGAGGGCCTGCGCCAGGTCGAACTGTCGTGGATCCTCGACGACAACCGTGGCATGCGCAACATCATCGAGGACATCGGCGGCCGGGTGAGCAAGCGCTATCGCATGTACGAGAAGCCGCTGGCGTGAGCGAGGTGTCGTTCAAGGCCGTGGTTCTGGCCGGCGAGCGGCCGGGCGGCGGCGCCCTGGCCCGGGCGTTTCCGACCTTCGGGAAGCTGCTGTCCCGCAG
>JBMCWS010000016.1:0-34917 GCA_048621375.1 Pseudomonadota bacterium
CTCCTGGGCCTCCTGGGTGCTGCCGCCGATGTGCGGCGTCAGAAGCACGTTGTCGAGGCCCATGAGCGGTGACCGGAACGGCTCGTCGTTGGAGCCGGGCTCCTCGGGGAAAACGTCGATGGCCGCGCCGAGCAGGGCCCCGGACTCGAGCCGCTCGGCCAGCGCGTCGATGTCCACCACGTTGCCGCGCGAGGCGTTGATCAGCACCGAGCCCGGCTTCATGTGCGACAGGGTGTCGGCGTTCATCATCATGCGCGTCTGCGGCGTGGCGGGCACGTGCAGGGTCACCACGTCCGCTTGCTCGAGCAGCTCCGGCAGGGTCTCCACCTGGCGGGCGTTGCCCAGATTCAGCTTCTTGACCGCGTCGTAGAAGATCACGTTCATGCCCAGGCCCTCGGCGATCACACCGAGCTGGGCGCCGATGTTGCCGTAGCCGATCACGCCCAGGGTCTTGCCCCGCACTTCGTAGGACGACCGGGCGGACTTCCGCCAGACCCCCTGGTGCATGAGCGTGCTCTTGTGCGGGACCCCGCGGAGCAGCAGGATCGCTTCCGCCAGCACCAGCTCGGCGACGCTGCGGGTGTTGGAGAACGGCGCGTTGAACACCGGCACTCCGGCCGCGGTGGCGGCCTCCAGATTCACCTGGTTGGTGCCGATGCAGAAGCAGCCCACCGCGATCAATCGGCGTGCCGCGGCGATGGCATCGGCGTCGAGCTGGGTGCGCGAACGGATGCCCAGCATGTGGACATCCGCCAGGGCACGGGCCAGCTCCTCGCCCTGGAGCGCCTCGCCGGCGACGGTGACGTTGCGATAGCCGGCGTTCTCCAGGTTCTCTACCGCGGAGGGGTGCACGCCCTCGAGGAGCAGGATCCGGATCTTGTCTTTGTCGAACGAGGTGGTGCGCAAGGGTCTGGGTCCGGTGGCGTGAGCGCGCATATACTAGCAAGGCACATGAACCACAAGGCGAAAATGTCCCAAGTGCTGGATGAGCGACTTTCACCCCGCCAGATCCGCCGCGACGACGAGGCGCTGGCGACGTGGGGGTGCGACTGGACGCGGAGCTTCGCGGTAGCGCCCAGCGCGGTGGTGTTCCCGGAATCCGTGGACGACGTGGTGAATCTGGTGGCGCTCGCCAACGCCGAGGGGCTGGCGCTGGTGCCCTCGGGCGGCCGCACCGGGCTGTCCGGGGGCGCGGTGGCCGGCAACGGCGAAGTGGTGGTGTCCTTCGACCGCATGAACGCCATCCTCGACTTCGACCCGGCGGACCGGCTGGTGCGCTGCCAGGCGGGGGTGGTCACCCAGAGCCTGCAGGAATACGCCGACGCCCAGGGGCTCTGCTATCCGGTGGATTTCGCCTCCGCAGGCTCGAGCCAGATCGGCGGCAACATCGCCACGAACGCGGGCGGCATCAAGGTGATCCGCTACGGCCTGACCCGGAACTGGATCGCGGGGCTCACGGTGGTGACCGGGCGCGGCGAGGTGCTGCGCTTGAACAACGGCCTGGTCAAGAATGCCACCGGCTACGACCTGCGCCATCTGTTCATCGGCGCCGAGGGCACCCTCGGCTTCGTGGTCGAAGCCGACGTGTGGCTCGCGCCGCGTCCGGAGCCGCAGCTCGTCATGGTGCTGGGGGTGCCGCGGTTCCGCGACCTGCTCTCGGTGCTCGCGCACTTTCAGAGCACCCTCACCCTGTCGGCTTTCGAGTTCTTCTCAGAGCTCGCCCTCGAGAAGGTGCTGGCGCACCGGGACCTCTCCCGGCCCCTGGGCGAGGCGGCGCCGTTCTACGCGCTCATCGAGTTCGACGAGAGCGCCATGGAGCAGGCGGCGGCGGCGTTCGAGCATTGCGTGGCCGAGGGCTGGGTCTCGGACGGCGTGCTGAGCCAGTCCGAAGGCCAGGCCCGCAACCTGTGGGCGCTGCGGGAGGGTATTTCCGAGAGCATTGCCGGCTACACACCGTACAAGAACGACGTGTCGGTGCGCGTCTCCGCCATGCCGGAGTTCCTCGATCACGTCGACGCGCTGGTGCAGGCGAGCTACCCCGAGTTCGAGGTCTGCTGGTACGGGCACATCGGCGACGGCAACCTGCACCTGAACATCCTGAAGCCGGATGCCATGGAGACGGCGGAGTTTCACGAGCTGTGCCACGGCATCAGCCCCCGGATCTTCGAGCAGGTAGCGGAGCATCGGGGCAGCATCTCCGCCGAGCACGGGGTGGGCCTGCTGAAGCGGGACTTCCTCGGCTACACGCGCAGCCCCGAGGAGATCGAGGTGATGCGGGGGCTCAAGGCGGTGCTCGATCCCAACGGCATCATGAACCCGGGCAAGCTGCTGGGGTGAGTCAGTAGCGGGCCACGCCGCCGGCGCCGGCCATGAACACCACGTCGGCGGCCTGGGCGGCGAAGATGCCGTTGCACACCGTGCCGACCAGGTTGTTGAGCGTACGCTCCATGGCCACCGGATCGAGAATCCGCAACTCATGGACGTCGAGGATCACGTTGCCGTTGTCGGTGACGAAGTCGTGACGCAGCTCCGGATGGCCGCCGAGGTCGCGGATGTGCCGGGACACGAGGCCCCGGGCCATGGGGATCACCTCCACCGGCAGCGGAAAGCCGCCGAGCACTTCCACCCGCTTGCTGGCGTCGACGATGCACACCACCTCGTCGGCCGAGGCGGCGACGATCTTCTCGCGGGTGAGTGCGCCGCCGCCGCCCTTGATCATCTGCCGGGCGGCGTTGACCTCGTCGGCGCCGTCCACGTACACGGCCACGGCGTCGACGGCGTTGAGGTCGAGCACGGTGATCCCGTGACTGCGCAGGCGCTCGGCGCTGGCCTCGCTGCTCGCCACCGCGGCGTCGAACGTGTGCTTGATACCCGCCAGGGCGTCGATGAAGCAGTTGGCGGTGGACCCGGTGCCGACCCCCACGATGGTGTCGGCCTCGAGGCGGGGCGCGACGTAGGCGAGCGCCGCTTCGGCGGCGCTGCGTTTGAGTTGATCTTGGTTCATACTACCTCGTTTGCCCGCTGACCCTACCATGCTGGAAGGCTACGTAAAGAAGATACTCTCCTCCCGGGTCTACGACGTCGCGGTGGAGACCCCCTTGCAGGGGGCCCGCAGCCTGTCCCGGCGCACCGGCGCCCGCGTGCTGCTCAAGCGCGAGGACATGCAACCGGTGTTCTCGTTCAAGCTGCGCGGCGCCTACAACAGGATCGCCCAGCTCTCGCCGGAGGATCGCAGCCGCGGCGTCATCGCCGCTTCCGCCGGCAACCATGCCCAGGGCGTCGCGCTGGCGGCCCGCAATCTGGGGATGAAGGCCGTGATCGTCATGGGGCGCAATACCCCGAGCATCAAGGTGGACGCGGTTCGCGATCTGGGCGCGAAGGTGATCCTCCACGGCGACAGTTTCGACGAGGCCCGAACCCATGCCGAGGAGCAGGTGGCGCGCCACGGCTACACCTTCGTGCACCCTTACGATGACGTGGACGTCATTGCCGGTCAGGGTACCGTGGGCATGGAGATCATGAACCAGCACCCGGGCGCGCCGGCAGCGGTGTTCGTGCCGGTGGGCGGGGGCGGACTGATCGCCGGCATCTCGGCGTACGTGAAGTATCTCTCCCCGCGCACCCGGGTGATCGGTGTGGAGTCGGAGGGGTCCGCTTCCCTCGCCGCGGCGCTCGAGGCCGGGCGCCGGGTCAAGCTGCCGTACGAGACCCTGGACCTGTTCGCCGACGGCGTGTCGGTGGCGCAGGTGGGCAAGGAGCCGTTCAAGGTGGCCCGCCGCTGCGTGGACGAGGTGATCACGGTGAGCACCGACGAGATCTGCGCTGCGGTGAAGGATTTGTTCGACGACACCCGCGCCATTGCGGAGCCGTCCGGCGCGCTGGCCGTGGCGGGCCTGAAGCGCTACGCGCAATCCCGTGGGTCGACCGGGAACGCCGAGCCCGAAGGCCTCGTGGCCGTGGTCAGCGGCGCCAACGTCAACTTCGACCGCTTGCGCCACATTTCCGAGCGTGCGGAGGTGGGCGAGAAGCGGGAGGCCGTGCTGGCGGTGACCATACCCGAGGAGCGCGGAAGCTTCCGGCGCTTCTGTCGTACCCTGGGCAAACGCTCCGTCAGCGAGTTCAACTACCGCTACGCCCGGGACGACGAGGCGCACGTCTACGTGGGGCTGCAGGTGGGAGCTCGGCAGGACCGGGCCGACGTCATCGACAGCCTCACCGCCGCCGGCTACGCCGTGGAGGACATGACCGAGAACGAGGCGGCGAAGCTGCACGTCCGGCACATGGTGGGCGGCCGCACGTTCGGCACCAAGCCCGAGTTGCTGTACCGCTTCGAGTTTCCCGAGCGGCCGGGCGCCCTGCTGCGTTTCCTCTCCGTGCTGGGCACGCAGTGGAACATCACCATGTTCCACTATCGCAACCACGGCGCCGCCTGGGGCCGGGTGCTGGTGGGATTCGAAGCCGGCCCCCGGGATCACCGCAAGCTCGCCGCCTATCTCGACCGGATCGGCTACCGGTACTGGGAGGAAACCGACAACCCCGCCTATCACCTGTTTCTTCGGTAAGCCGGCGGCCGGCCGTCAGGTAGCTTCGAGGTGCCCGGCGAGCTCTTCCTCGAACACGAGCTTGCGGAGGTCGTCCATCCGGTCGATGTACAGGCGACCATCGAGGTGGTCGAATTCGTGCTGGAACACCGTGGCGAGAAAGCCCCGAAGCTCGAGCTCGACCGGCGCGCCCGCCAGATCCCGGGCCGTCACCCGCACGTGCTGGGGGCGTTCGACGAACCCGCGCAGGCCGGGCACGGACAGACACCCTTCCCAGTAGCCGGCACGGGCCGGGTCGAGGACCTCGAGCTCCGGGTTCACGAACACCGTGAGCGGCATCTGCGGAATGTCGCCGTAGCGGCTCTCCGCGTCGCCGATCTCGATGATGGCGAGCCGAATCGGCTCACCCACCTGCGGTGCGGCCAGACCGATGCCGCCGGCGTGGTGCAGGGTCTCGATCATGTCCTCCACCAGGCCCCGGGTCTGTGGGCTGCCGATCTCCGCCTCCCGCAACGGGCGGGCGCGCTGGCGCAGGATGGGATGCCCCATGCGCAGTATGCGTCGTACCGTCATCCGCCGTCTCCGCCGGTCCTTGGGCGAGCATGGGAAAAGGCCTGCCAGCCGCGCTCGGTGAGCACCCCGTCCAGGGGAACGTCCCAGGATGCCGCCGGCAGGGGGTCGGGGCTGCGCTGCACCTCGTGGGCGATGCCCACCAGGCGTGGCCGCAGCCCGGCGGGCAAACGGCCCAGGCAGCGGTCGTAGTATCCGGCGCCCATCCCGAGGCGCACGCCCTGGTCGTCGAAGGCCACCAGCGGCATGAGCAGCAAATCGACGGCGAGGGACGGCACGTAGCGGGCACCCGGCGCGGGCTCGGGGATGCCGAAGCGGTTGACGATCAGGGGCGTGTCGGCGCGGTAGCGGTAGAACTCGAGCACGCGGCCGCCGCGTACGACCGGAAGGACCAGCCGCCGGCGGGTCCGCAGGAGCCGCGCCAGCAGGGGTGCGGTGTCCACTTCGCCGTCATTGGGCAGATAGAGGCCCACCGTTCGGCCCTTGAGGTGCAGCGCTGCGGCGAAGAAGTGCCTGGCCACGGCCTGCGCGTGGGCGGCTTGAGTGGTGGTACCGAGCGCCCGCCGCAGACGCCGGAATCGGCGCCGCAGCGCCTGCCGGCCGGGCGGCGCCTGAAGAGCGTGGGGGCTGTGCGCTGACTCGCTCAAGCAATCGGACGTCCGTTCGAGAGATCTCCCGGGGATGCCGCTGCCGATATGGCCCTGAACCGTACGGTTCAAGGCGGGGGCCGTCGATCGAGATCCCAGGCTTCCCAACCCGCGATAACGCGGCGTCGGGCGTGCTCACAGACGCTCGCCGTTGGCCCCCTGGGATATTGCTAACGGCTCAAGGACGACTATCAGCTGGCGTACATCCCAGGAGATGCTACCGAGTATAGCGGAAACATCCCTTCCGCCGGCTATTGACATTGCGTCGGTGACATCGCGGTCGGGCTTGTCCGACGACCGCCGCCGCGGGCTCAGAAGCCGAGCTGCTTGTGCTCGGCGAGCGCCTCGGTGATGCGATCGGTGAGCTGGGCTACCATGGTTTCCGCCTCGCGGCGGGTCTCGTCCACGGCATTGCGTTTCTCGAGCAGCTCGTTCGACAGGTTGAGCGCAGCCATGACCGCGATCCGGTCGAGCCCGAACACCTTGCCCGACTCACGGATCTGGCGCATCTGCTGATCGAGGTAGCGGGCGGACGCGGTCAGGGCGTCCACTTCGTCCTGCCGGCAGCTCACCTGATACTCCTTGTCGAGGATTCTCACGCTGACGGTGGTGGTCGCTTCGGGCATGGTGCTCAGTCCTGCTCCAGAGCCTTCAGGCGGCTGATCATGGATTCCACCCGGCTCTTCGCCAGCTCGTTCTTCTCGATCAGCTTGGCGCGCTCGGTGGTCCAGTTCTGCTGCTGCGCCCGCAGCGCGCGATTCTCGCGGCTGAGGATGGCGCACAGCTCGATCAGCTCGGTCACCTTCTTTTCAAGCGCTGTCCATTCCGGGCTAGTCATTCCAGACCTGCTAGCTGTCGCGCAAACCAGTGTGCTCCGATTGCTTCGGCATGTGAAGAATGCCTTCTGATAGCATACGTCGCACATCCTCGGGAAGTACGTGACGGTCGTGGCAGATCTTTCCGCCCTGGCGCGCGACGCCGCCGCCCATCCTCTCCCTCCGGCCGAGCTGCACGGCGTGGTCGTCGGTCTCGCGGTCTGTCATGGCTACGAGGTACCCGTCCACGACGTGGTCGAGCTGGTGGGGGTGGACGCGCTCACCGACGAAACGGCGCTGAACGACTTCGTGCAGGCGGCCGTGGTGGAGCTGCGGGCGCCGGACATGAGCTTCGCGCCGTTGCTGCCGGAAGAGGAGAGCGAGCTGGCGGTCCGGGTCGAGGCCCTCGGGCAATGGTGCGGCAGCTATCTCGCCGGGCTGGCCGCCGGCCTGGCGCGCCAGGGCATCGAGAGCCTGGAAGACACCCCCGAGGAGGTGCGCGAGATCGTGCGGGATTTCGCCGCCATCGCTCAGGTGGACGAGGAGGCTCACGAGACCGACGCGGCCGAGGCGGACTTCGCCGAGCTCGAAGAGTTCGTCAAGGTCGGCGTGTTGCTGATGATGACTACGTTCGGGCATGAAACCGACGATCCGCCCGAGTGAGTACGAGCGCCGGCGGCGGGCGCTGATGGGCATGATGGCACCGGGCTCCGTGGCCCTGGTGCCGGCGGCCGGCGTGCGGCTGCGCAACCGCGACACTGAGTACCCGTTTCGCCAGAACAGCGACTTCCTCTACCTCACCGGTTTCACCGAGCCCGACGCCGTGCTGGTTCTGGCCCCCGGCCGCGAGCACGGCGAGACCATCATGTTCTGCCGCGAGCGGGATTCCCGGGCCGAGCTCTACGACGGCGAGCGCCTCGGGCCCGACCGGGCGGTGACGGCTCTCAAGGTGGACGACGCGTTTCCGGTGGGCGATCTGGACGACATTCTCCCCGGCATGCTGGAGGGCCGGGAGCGCATCTACATGACCCTGGGAGATCATCCCGAGTTCGACAGCAAGGTGCTGCACTGGGTGAACGCCATCCGTGCCCGGGAAGCGGGGGGCGCGCGCACCCCGGGGGAGTTCGTGGCGCTCGAGCACCTGCTCCACGAGCAGCGGCTCTACAAGTCCGCGGCGGAGATCCGCATCATGCGCGAGGCGGCACGCATCACCTGCCGGGGCCATCGTCGTGCCATGGCCGCGTGCCGGCCGGGGGTGACGGAGCTGGCGCTCGAGGCGGAGCTGCTGCACGAGTTCCTGGTACAGGGCGCTCGCGCGCCCGCCTACCCCAGCATCGTCGGCGCCGGCGCCAACGCCTGCGTGCTGCACTACACGGCCAATGCGGGGATGGTGCGTAAGGGCGATCTGGTGCTCATCGACGCCGGCTGCGAGTTCGAGCACTACGCCGCCGACGTGACCCGCACTTTTCCGGCCTCCGGCGCCTTCAGCCGTACCCAGCAGGCGCTCTACGAGGTGGTGCTCGAGGCCAACCGCCGTGCCATTGCCCACTGCCGCCCGGGCGCACCATTCTCGGAGCCGCACGACGTGGCGGTGCGCACCATGGTGGAAGGTCTGGTGGCGCTGGGGCTGTTGCCCGGCGACGTGGAGGAGATTCTCGGCGCCGGGTCCTACCGCGCCTTCTGCCCGCACAACACGTCGCATTGGCTGGGCAGCGACGTGCACGACGTGGGCGACTACCGGGTGGAGGGTGCGCCGCGTCAGCTCGAGCCGGGGATGGTGCTCACCGTGGAGCCCGGCATCTATCTGCCGCCGGGCGACGCCACGGCCCACTTGTCGCCCCGCTGGCGGGGCCTCGGCATACGGATCGAGGACGACGTGCTCGTGACCCGGACGGGCTGCGAGGTTCTCACCGGGGATGCGCCGAAGTCGGTGGCGGACATTCATGCGTTCATGCAGGGAGGCGGCGATGCCTGACCGGGAATCGGCGAGCGGGCCCGTGCACGACCTGGCCGTGGCGGGGGGTGGCCTGGTGGGCGCGGCGCTGGCGCTGGGCGCCGCGCAGCTCGGACGCCGGGTGCTGGTGCTCGAGCCCGAGGAACCGCAGCGCGTCCGCGGCGCGCTGGGGCTCGATTTGCGTACCGTTGCGATCTCGCCGGCGTCGCGCGAGCTGCTCGCGGGGCTGGGGGTATGGTCGAGCGGCGCCGCCTACCGCCGCATGGAGGTCTGGGAGGAACGCGGCACCCGCGCCATGACCTTCGACGCCGGGGAGGTCGGCCGCGACGAGCTGGGCTGGATCGTCGAGAACAGCGCGCTGGCGGTGAGCCTGTGGGCGGCCCTGCACCGCCACGACCGGGTGACCGTGCGGGCGGCGTCGGTGACCGGCGTGCACCCGGCGGAGCACCGCGTCGATCTCGAGCTCGAGGGGGCGCATGCCGCTGCGCGCCTGTTGGTGGCGGCGGACGGCGGCGACTCCCGTGTTCGCGCCTTGCTCGGCGTCGGCGTGGAAACCTTCGACGTCGGCCACTCGGCCCTGGCCACGGTGGCGCGGACGGCCCGGCCCCACGATGGTGTGGCCTATCAGCGCTTTCTCCTCGAGGGGCCGGTGGCGCTGTTGCCCACGGTGGAGCCGAACCTGGTCTCGGTGGTCTGGTCGCAGCCGCCGGAGCGGGCGGCCGCGCGCCGGGCGTTGCCGGAAGCCGGATTCTGCGCGGATCTGGCCCGGTCGGTGCAGTATCGGCTGGGCGATGTGGCGGCGGTGGACCGGCGCGTGGTGTTTCCGCTGCGTCAGCAGCTCGCCGAGCGCTTCAATCCGCACCCGCGGGCCCTGCTGGTGGGCGATGCCGCCCGGGTTCTGCATCCGCTGGCGGGGTTGGGCGCCAACCTCGGCTTCGAGGACGTGCGCGCGGTGCTCGACGTGCTGGCGGCCCTGCCCGCGGCTGCGGATCCCGGCAGCCCCCGCCTCTGGGCGGGGCTGGACCGCCGACGCCGCGCCCGGGCCCGTTTCATGGTCGGCGTGATGAACGCGCTGCGGCGGACCTATGCCCGCAGCGATCCGTTGAGCGCGCTGGCACGCAACCTCGGCGTTGGCTGGCTGGATCGGGCGATGCCGGTCAAACGCCAGATCATGAAAGAGGCCATGGGGCTGGGGCCGGTGAGCGGGGTGTCGAAGCCCCGACTCGGGTGAATTAGCCCTTCACCGGGTCCGGGCTATACAATGCGCGCTCCCGAGCAACAGGGCGCCCCATGACCGACACGCCGACACTCGACCGGACACCGCTCTACGACGCGCACGTGGCCGCCGACGCCAAGCTGGTGGATTTCGCCGGCTGGGAGATGCCGTTGCACTACGGCTCGCAGCTCGCCGAGCACCGGCTGGTGCGGGAGTCGGCGGGCATGTTCGACGTCTCGCACATGACGGTGGTGGACGTGAGCGGCGACGGCGCCCGGGACTTCCTGCGGTACGTCCTGGCGAACGACGTGGCCAAGCTGGCGGAGTCGGGCAAGGCGCTTTACGCGCTGCTGCTGAACGAGGACGGCGGTATCATCGACGATCTCATCGTCTATCGTCGGGGTGAGCGCGACTACCGGGCGGTGGTGAACGCGGCTACCCGCAACAAGGTGCTGCCGTGGCTCGATGCCCACCGGATGGACGGGGTGGACGTCGTCGAGCGCGATCTCGCCATGATCGCCGTGCAGGGTCCGGAAGCCATCGCCCGTTTCGAGGCGGCGTCCGGCTGGCGCGACGTGGCCGACATCGCCCCGTTCAGCGCTCGCGAATCCGGCGCGTGGATGGTGTGCCGAACCGGCTACACCGGCGAGGACGGCGTCGAGGTGGTCCTGCCGGCGGAGGATGCGCCCGGGCTGTGGGGCGCGCTGCGCGACGCCGGGGTGGCGCCCGCCGGGCTCGGCGCCCGCGACACGCTGCGCCTGGAGGCGGGGTTGAACCTGTCCGGACAGGACATGGACGAGAGCACCAGTCCACTGGTCTCCAACCTCGGCTGGACCGTGGCCTGGAAGCCCGAGGACCGGCGCTTCATCGGCCGCGAGGCCCTGGAGCGGGAACGCGCCGCCGGGGCGGCCGAGAAGCTCACGGGGCTGGTGCTGGAGGCGCGCGGCGTGCTGCGCGCCGGTCAGCGGGTACTCACCGACGCAGGCGAAGGCACCGTTACCAGTGGTATCTTTTCCCCCACGTTGGGGTACAGTATCGCGCTGGCGCGACTGCCCCGGGCGGCCAAAGGCGAGTGCCGGGTCGAGATGCGCGGCAAGCCCGTCACGGTGCGGATCGTCAAACCGCCGTTCGTCCGCAAGGGACGGAAAGTATTCGAGTGAGCCCGGCGCGCGGGCGGCCGGCGCCTCGGCGCGGCCGATCCCGACGGGTCGAGCCGACAACGAAAGCATCATTCTTTGGAGTCATTGATGAGCGAGATCCCATCCGAGCTCAAATACGCCCGCAGTCACGAATGGGCGCGGCTGGAAGAGGACGGTACCGTGACGGTCGGCATCAGCGATCATGCCCAGGAGTCGCTGGGTGACGTGGTGTTCGTCGAGCATCCCGAGGTGGGCCAGCAGCTCACCGCCCAGGAGGAAGCCGGGGTGGTGGAGTCGGTGAAAGCGGCCTCGGACATCTACTCCCCGGTCACCGGCACCGTGGTGGCCGTGAACGAGGAACTCGAGGACGCCCCGGAGAAGGTCAACCAGGACCCCTACGGCGACGGCTGGTTCTATCGTGTCCAGCCGGATGCCGCGCCGGACTTCGACGACCTGCTCGATGCCGACGGCTACCGCGAGCTGCTCGAAAGCGAAGCCCACTGAACCAGTCACGCGCGGTCCGGCGCAGCCGGAGCCGCGATCATCGTAACCCGGGCGATCCCCGGTCGCGCCCGCCGCCGGCGGCCGCGACGACCGCAGCGGATCGCTCCTGCAGACGGAGCGTTGCATGCCCTTCATCCCGCACACCGCGGCGGAAGAGCGTTTGATGCTGTCGGAGATCGGCGTCGACAGCATCGAGACGCTGTTCGACGAAATCCCACCGGCCATGCGTGCCGGGGTTCTCAGGCAAGTGCCTCACGGCGTCAGCGAGATGGAAATGCTGCGCGACCTGACGGCCCGCGCGGCCCGGGACGATGCTGGCGTGTGCTTCGCCGGCGCCGGGTGCTACGACCACCACGTGCCGGCGGCCGTCTGGGATCTCACCGCCCGCGGCGAGTTCATGACCGCCTATACGCCTTACCAGGCCGAGGCCAGCCAGGGGACGCTGCAGCTCATCTACGAGTTCCAGACCATGATGGCGACCCTCACGGGGCTGGATGTGGCCAATGCGTCGGTCTACGACGGCGCATCCGGGCTCGCGGAGGCGGTGCTGATGGCGGTGCGGGCCAACCGCAAGGCCCGCAGCCGCACCGTGCTGGTGCCGGAAACCGTGCACCCGCATTACCGCGAGACCGCCCGGAACATCGTCCGCAACCAGGGCGTCGAGCTGGTGAGCGTGCCCATGGACGCCGACGGCCGGCTCTCTCGCGCCGCGCTCGACGAGTGGGACCATGCGGTGGCGCTGGTGCTGCAGCACCCCAACTACTTCGGCGCCCTCGAGGACGTGGATACGCTCACCGACTGGGCCCACGAGCGCGGGGCGCTGGTCATCGGTGTGGTGAATCCGCTCTCGCTGGCCGTGCTGGAGCCGCCGGGGAACTGGGGCGCCGCCGGCGCCGACATCGCCTGCGGCGACGGCCAGCCCTTCGGCATCCCCATGTCTTCCGGTGGGCCGTCGTTCGGTTTCATGTGCTGCCGCCGCGCGCACGTGCGGCAGATGCCGGGCCGCATCATCGGCCGTACCGTGGACCTCGAAGGCCGGTCCGGCTACACGCTCACCCTGCAGGCCCGGGAACAGCACATCCGCCGTGGCAAGGCGACGTCGAACATCTGCACCAACCAGGGCCTGCTGGTGACGGCGGCGACCATCCATCTGAGCCTGCTCGGTGCCGAGGGCATTTCCGCCGTGGCCCGGGCGAGCGCCGCCAACACCCGCCGGCTGGTGGAGCGGCTCACCGCCATCGACGGCGTGAGCCGGCACTTCGCCGCGCCATACTTTCACGAAGCCGTGATCGATCTGCCGCGGGACGCCGCCGCGGTGGTGGACGACCTGCTGGAGCGGGGCGTGTTCGCCGGGGTGCCCCTGGGCGAGCACTTCCCGGAGCTCTCGCAGTCGTTGCTGGTGTGCGCCACGGAGAAGCGCACCGAGGCCGAGATCGACGGCTACGCCAACGCGCTGGAGGAGGTTCTCGGCTCATGAGCGACAGCAACCTGATCCGTCCCCGACAACACACCATCTTCGAGCTCGGCCGCGAGGCGCGGCGGGCCCACGCGCAGCAGGTGCAGGCGCCGCCGGCCGAGGAGGCACTGACCGGGGTGCCCGAGAGCGCCCTGCGCAAGCAGCCACCGCGCCTGCCGGAGGTCTCGGAGCTTCAGGTGGTGCGCCACTACACCAATCTGTCGCAGCGCAACTTCTCCATCGACACCGAGTTCTATCCGCTCGGCTCGTGCACCATGAAGTACAACCCGCGGGGCGCCCATGCCGCCGCCATGCGGCCCAACTTCCTGGCGCGTCATCCGCTGGCCCCGGAGTCGGTGAGCCAGGGGTTTTTGTCCTGTCTCCACCAGCTTCAGGAGATCCTCAAGGATCTCACCGGGATGCGCGGGGTCTCGCTGGCCCCCATGGCGGGGGCCCAGGGCGAGCTGGCCGGCGTGTCGATGATCCGCAAGTATCACGAATCCCGGGGGGATCACGGGCGCACCGAGATCCTGGTGCCCAACGCCGCCCACGGCACCAATCCGGCCACCGCGGTGATGTGCGGGTACAAGGTGAAGGAAGTGCCGGTGGACAAGAGCGGCGACGTCGATCTCGGGGCGCTCGAGGCCGCGGTGGGGCCGCAGACCGCGGGTATCATGATGACCAACCCGTCCACCTGCGGCGTGTTCGAGCGCCGGATCGAGGACATCGCCCGGGTGGTGCACGAGGCCGGCGGGCTGCTCTACTACGACGGCGCCAACCTGAATGCCATTCTCGGTCAGGTGAAGCCCGGGGACATGGGCTTCGACGTCCTGCACATGAATCTGCACAAAACCTTCGCCACGCCCCACGGCGGTGGCGGCCCGGGCGCTGGCCCGGTAGGCGTAGGTGAGCGCTTGCTTCCGTTCCTGCCCACGCCCATCGTGGGCGCCGAAGGCGACCGCTACCGGTGGCTGACGGACAAGGAGCTGCCGGAGTCCATCGGCCGCCTGTCGGCGTTCGCGGGTAACGCGGGTATTCTGCTGCGGGCGCTGGCATACGCGCTGATGCTCGGCCGGGAAGGGATGACCCGGGTAGGCCAGTATGCCACTCTGAACGCCAACTACCTGGCCCACCGCTTGAAGCAGGCCGGGTTCGATCTGGGGTATCCGGAGCGCCGCGCCACCCACGAGTTCATCCTCACCTTCGCCGAGCAGGCGAAGACCCTGAACGTGAACGCCATGGATTTCGCCAAGCGGCTGCTGGACTACGGCATCCACTCCCCCACCACGTACTTCCCGTTGCTGGTGCCGGAGTGCTTTCTGGTGGAGCCGACGGAGACGGAGTCGAAGGCGGAGCTGGATGCCTTCGTGGAGGCCCTGCAGGCCATCCAGGCGGAGGCCGAGTCGCAGCCCGAGCTGCTGCACGGGGCCCCATACACCCTGCCGGTCCGGCGTCTCGACGACGTCAAGGCGGCCCGCGAGCTCGACCTGATCTGGTCGGAGGAGACGCCGGCCGCCTCCGCCGGTTGATGCCGGCGCGCCGGCTGACGTCGGCGCGCCGACTGACGTCGGCGGATCAGTCGGCGCCGAGGGCCGCGTCGAGCTCGGCGAGCGATTCCATGGGCAGCGAGCAGCTGAACCCTTCGCAGCGGTAGGCCACGGTGCGGCCCGCCGCGCCCTCGTCCGGCAGGTATGGCGGCAACACGCCGCCCTGGCCGTGCGCAATGCCGTAGACTCGGCGCCACGGATGGAAGCCGCGGCGCGCCCGGGCGAGCCACGGGCCGAGGGTGTCCGCCGGGCCCCGGACGATGATCTGCTCGGGCGGCGCCAGCGTCGTCTCCAGTGCCGTGAGCAGCCCGCAATGGGCGGCGGGCGCCTGCGCCATGAGGTCGCGGGCCCACGCCAGGGTCCGCTCTGCGGCATCGAGGTACCGTTGTTCGCCCATCAGTTGGCCGAGCCCCCACAGCGCCCGGGCGGCCATGGCGTTGCCGGCCGGCAGCGCGTCGTCCTGGGTGGGCTTCGGGCGGTAGATGAGGGTCTCGTGGTCGTGGGCGGTGAAGAAGAAGCCGCCCGCCTGCGCGTCCTCGAACTGCTCGAGCAGACGGTCCGCCAGGGTCACGGCGAGCGCGGCGTCCGCCGCCCGCCACTCGGCGCTCAGAAGCTCCAGCAGCGCGTCGAGCAGGCACGCGTAGTCGTCGAGGTAGCCGGGGTGCCGGGCCCGACCGCGCTGCCAGGTGGCGTGCAGCGTTCCCGCCACCAGAACCGAGCCCCTCAGGAAGTCGGCGCACTGTTGCGCGGCGGCGAGCCATTCCGGCCGGTCCAGGCGTATCGCCGCCTTCGTCAGGCCCTTGATCGCGAGCGCGTTCCAGGCGGTGAGGATCTTGTCGTCGGTGGCGGGGCGGACGCGCTGCTCCCGCTCGGCCAGCAGCTTGCGCCGCGCGCTGTCGAGCAACGCCTCGGCTTGGTCCGGCTCGAGGGAAAGCCGGCTCACCACCGAGCGCCAGGCGTCGTGGCGGTGCAGGTTCCACCGCCCTTCGAAATTCGCGGGCTTGTCCAGACCGTACAGCGTCTCCACCACGAGGTACTCCGCGTCCGTGAGCGCCTGCTTCACTTCGTTGCGGTGCCACAGGTAATACTTGCCCTCCTCGCCCTCGGAGTCTGCGTCCAGGGCCGCATAGAAACCACCGTCGGGGTGGCGCATCTCCCGCAGCAGCCACGCGGCGGTGTCGCTCACCACGCCGGCGAACAGGGTGTCGTGACCGACGCCCAGGGCGTCGCTGTACAGGGCGAGTAGCTGGCCGTTGTCGTAAAGCATCTTCTCGAAATGCGGGATCATCCACCGCGCGTCGGTGGAATAGCGGCAGAAACCGCCCCCGAGGTGGTCGTGGATGCCGCCTCGGGCCATCCCGGTCAGCGTGGTCAGAACCATGTCCAGGGCTTCCCGGTCCGCCCGGCCCGTCTCGCGGCTGAACGCCCAGGTGCGCAGCAGGCGTTCCACGGCGGCGGGCATGGGGAACTTGGGCGCCGTGCCGAAGCCGCCGTCCGCGGAATCGTACTGGCTCGCCAGGGTCTCCCGGGCCCGCCGCAGCAGCGCCGTGTCCTCCTCGCGCGCATCCGCGCCCGCGTCCGCGTCCGCGGCTGCGTCCGCGGCCGCCGTTGGCGCGTTCAATGCCCCGAGCACCTCGGCGATCTTCGTCCCCTGGGTAGCGAGGTCGTCACGGCGGGTACGGAACACCTCGGAGACCCGCAACAGCAGGTCGCGGAATCCGGGCAGCCGATAGCGCGCCGTTCTGGGGAAGTACGTGCCGCCGAAGAACGGCACCAGGGTGTGGGGATCCAGGAACATGGTCAGGGGCCAGCCCCCCGGCTGCTGCGTCAGAAGCTGGTGCGCGAGCTGATATACTCGGTCGAGATCCGGGCGCTCCTCGCGATCCACTTTGATGTTCACGAAGTGATCGTTCATCACCTCCGCCACCGCGGGATCCTCGAAGGATTCGTGCGCCATGACGTGGCACCAGTGGCAGGCGGAATAACCGATGGAGAGCACGATCGGCTTGTCCAGCTTGCGGGCCAGCCGCAGGGCATCGTCGTCCCACGGGTGCCATTCCACGGGGTTGTCGG
Source organism: Pseudomonadota bacterium (assembly GCA_048621375.1). Taxonomy (GTDB): domain Bacteria; phylum Pseudomonadota; class Gammaproteobacteria; order Pseudomonadales; family Azotimanducaceae; genus UBA7803. Next base: position 16,463 of record JBMCWS010000016.1, read on the forward strand.
CGTGCTGCAGCAGGTAGGGGCTGGTCTCGAATGCCAGGCGGTTGCTCATGGCGGGCTCCAGCGCGATTGCGGGGAAAAACGCCATCGTCTCACGGAACCCCGGGCGCGCGGAACGATGCGGGAGCGGTCTCCGGTGCCGTCCGCGCGGTTGGTATTTTCCCCGGGTTTGAGGTTCAATCGAATGAAACATTCATCGGGTATCATCACCGTGGTTGATGCAGACGGTTTCCGGCCGAACGTCGGGATCGTCCTCTCCAACGATCTGGGCCAGGTGCTGTGGGCTCGCCGGGTGGGCGGTCACGACGCATGGCAGTTCCCCCAGGGCGGCATCAACGAGGACGAATCCCTGGAAGAGGCTTTGTATCGCGAGTTGCACGAGGAAGTCGGATTGGCGCCGGATTCGGTGCAGATCCTGGCGTGCACCCGCGGGTGGCTGCGCTATCGCCTGCCGAAACGGCTGCGGCGCTTCAACTCCAGCCCCGGGTTCAAGGGGCAGAAGCAGAAATGGTTCCTGCTGCGGATGATGGCGGACGACCACCTGGTGCACGTGAACGCCACCGACAGTCCCGAGTTCGACTACTGGCGCTGGGTCAGCTACTGGTACCCGGTGTCCCGGGTGGTGGACTTCAAGCGCGAGGTGTACCGGCGGGCGCTCAAGGAACTGGCGCCTCACCTGCCGTATTCCCGCCCCTGCCCGGATGGGAGCGTCCGGCGGCGAGCATCCGGATGCTGACGACCCTGCGGCGCATTGTTCAGGACGTCGCCGCGGCGAGCAGCTTCCAGGAGGCGCTGCGGATCATCGTGCACGATGTCCGCGAGGCCCTCGGCACCGAGGTGTGCTCCATCTATCTGTTGAGCCCGGAGGCGGACAGCTACCTGTTCGTCGCCACCGAGGGCCTCAATCAGGAGGCCGTGGGCAAGCTGTCGCTGGCGCTGGACCAGGGCCTCACCACCCTGGTGGCGGAGCGGGCGGAGCCCATCAACCTGGAGAACGCGAGCGAGCACGCGCGCTTCCACTACATCCCCGAGATCGGCGAGGAGCCGTTCAACGCCTTTCTCGGGGTGCCCGTGATCCACCACCGGCAGGTGCTCGGCGTTCTGGTGGTGCAGCAGCGGGACCGGCGCCGTTTCGACGAGAGCGAAGAGGCGTTCCTGGTGACCCTGGCCGCCCAGCTCGCCACCGTGATGGCCCACGCCGAGGCTACCGGCGACATCCAGAAGATCTTCGACGCCTTCGGCGGCCGGGTCTCCGAGGCCACCGACGTCATGTTCCGCGGTATCGCCGGCGCGCCGGGCATCGCCATCGGCACCGCCGTGGTGATGCAGCCGCCGGCGAGCCTCGAGGGCGTCCCGGAGCGCGAGGCGGATGACGTCACCATCGAGCTCATGGTCCTCGACCGGGCCATCAACGCCGTCCGCGAGGACATCCGGCGCATCAGCGGGGAGTTCGCCCAGAGCCTGCCCCGGGAGGAGCTCGCGCTCTTCGACGCCTATCTGCACATGCTCGACGACAATGCGCTGGCGGGTGACATGCGCGAGCGGGTGCGCCGGGGCATGTGGTCCCAGGGGGCGCTCAAGCAGGTGATCCGCGAGCACGTCCGCCGCTTCGAGGCCATGGAGGATTCCTATCTGCGGGAGCGGGGCGCCGACGTGAAGGATCTGGGGCTGCGCGTGCTCGCCTATCTGCAGGACATCCGCGCGCGCAAGACCCAGTTTCCGCCCAATACGGTGCTGGTGGGGTACGAGGTCACCCCGAGCATGCTGGCCAACGTGCCGCCGGAGAAACTCAAGGGCATCGTCTCGGTGCGCGGCTCCGGCAGCTCGCACGTCGCCATCCTGGCCCGGGCGTTGGACATTCCGGCGGTGATGGGCGCGCTGGATCTGCCCATCGCCGATCTCGACGGCGAGTCCATGATCGTCGACGGGTTCTACGGCGAGGTGTTCCTCAATACCTCCAACCACCTGCTGGAGAGCTACGAGTCGCTCATCGCCGAGGAGCGGGACTTCGCCTCGGAGCTCGAGGAGCTGAAGGATCTGCCCTCCATCACCCTGGACGGCTGGCGGGTGGAGCTGTGGGTGAACATCGGGCTGACCGGCGACATCTCGCGCTCGCTGGACCGTGGCGCCGAGGGCATCGGGCTGTTCCGCACCGAAGTGCCTTTCATGACCAAGGACCGCTTTCCCACCGAGGAAGAGCAGCGCGTCATCTATCGCCAGCACATGGAAGCCTTCGAGCCGCGGCCGGTGACCATGCGCAGCCTGGACATCGGTGGCGACAAGGCCCTGTCCTACTTCCCCATCCACGAGGAGAACCCGTTTCTGGGCTGGCGCGGCATCCGGGTCACCCTGGATCACCCGGAGATCTTCATGGTCCAGGCCCGGGCCATGATCAAGGCCAACGCCGGGCTCCGCGGCGAGCTCCGGATCATGCTGCCGATGATCTCGAGCCTGGATCAGGTGGAAGAGGCCAAGGCGCTCATTCATCGCGCCTACATCGAGGTGCTCGAGGAAGGCGTGCAGGTGAAGCAGCCCCTGGTCGGGGTGATGGTGGAAGTCCCGGCGGCCGTGTATCAGGCTCGCCAGCTCGCACGGCGGGTCGATTTCCTGGCGGTGGGCTCGAACGACCTGACCCAGTACATGCTCGCCGTCGACCGCAACAATCCGCGGGTGGCGGATCTGTATCAGGAAGTGCATCCGGCGGTGCTCGCGGCGCTGCGCGAGGTCGCCCGCGCCGCACACCGGGAGAACGTCTACGTGGGCATCTGCGGCGAGCTGGCCGGGGATCCGGTGGGCGCGGTGCTGCTGATGGCCATGGGCTACCACGTGCTCTCCATGAACGCCACCAATTTGCCCAAGGTGAAGTGGGTGATGCGCAACGTCCGGCGCAACGAGGCCCGCCGCATGCTCGCCCGGGCGATGCGGATGAACACCGCGCACGAGGTCCGCTCGTACATGCGGGCACACCTGACGGAAGCGGGACTGGGGCGGGTCGTCCCCAGCTATCACGAGTAGGCGGTCTACCGCCGGCCGTCCACCTCCTGTCGGACCACGTGGTTGCGGCCGCGCTCGGTCGCGTACGCCGCACCGCAGTAGACCTTCGCGTTGCGATCGTGCAGATCGTCCACGAACCACCATTCCCCCCGGGCGCGTTCGTGGTCCAGATCGAGCAGCAGGTAGCCGTGGTCGCGGAGGTTCACGTAGTGAACGTGGGGACGGCGCTGCCGTACCTCGTTCTCGCGCTGTCTGAGCTCGTCCGCCGTGCCGTCGGGGCCCGGCGAGGTCACCGAGGTGGTGACCATCTCCACCGCCAGGGACCCGGTGCCGGTGGCGGGATCGTAGCGCGTGGATTCGGGGTCGCGGGTGACGTCCATGGCCCAGGCGGTGTGGATGCCGCCGGTGAGGATGACGGTGTCGTCGATGCCCTCCGCGGCGAGCTGGTCGAGCACCATCCGGCGGGAAGCCGGATAGCCGTCCCACTGATCCGTGTTCAGCAGCAGCCCGTCCTCGGCGATGAGCTGCGCGAACATGAGTTGCTGGCCGATGATGCGCCAGGCGCTGTCGTGACGCACGGCGCTGCGCAGGCGCTCGGCCAGCCAGGCGTGCTGGTCGGCGCCGAGCAGGCTGCGCCGGGGATCGCCGATGGCGTGGGTATCGTGACGGTCCGTGATCTGGCGGCTGCGGCCGTGTAGCCGGGTGTCCAGCATGATCAGATCCGCCAGCTCGCCCAGCCGGAAGCTGCGGTAGATCTGCGGGCCGTCGGCGCCGCTGTGCTCACGAACCGGCAGCCACTCGTGCCAGGCGCGCACCGCTGCGGCACGGCGGTCGACCCAGCGGCCCTCGCCTTCGTCGGGATCGTGATTCTCGGCGCCGTCCCGCCAGGCATTGTTGGCGCTCTCGTGGTCGTCCCACACGCAGATCCACGGGTGCAGGCGATGGGCCTCCTGAAGGTCGGGGTCGCTCTTGTACTGGGCGTGGCGTGCCCGGTAGTCGGCCAACGAGACGATCTCCCGGGCCGGCTGATGCGCCCGGCCGAGCTCGGAGCCATCGCCGTAGGTGCCGGGGGCGTACTCGTAGAGGTAGTCGCCGAGATGCACGACCAGATCCAGGTCCTCCCGCGCGGCCATGTGGCGATAGGCGCCGAAGTAGCCGAACGGATAGTTGGAGCAGCTCGCCACCGCGAGACGCAGCCGGCTCACGGTCTGTTGCGGCAGTGTCCGGGTGCGGCCCATGGGGCTTTCCTCGCCGGCGGCCTGGAACCGGTAGTGGTAGGCACGCCCGCTCTCGAGCCCCAGGGCATCCACCTTGACGGTATGGTCCCGCGCCGGCAGCGCCGTCACCACGCCCTGATTGACGACGTCGCGAAAGCCGGGGTCCCGGGCGATCTCCCAGCGCACCGGCACCGGGCCGTCGCCGCTGACCCGGGTCCAGAGCACCACCCGGTCGGCCACCGGGTCGCCGCTGGCGACGCCGTGGCGGAACACCCGCCGCCCGTCGGCGCCTTCCGCGGCGGCCCGGGCTCCGGGGCGCGCGGCGGCGACGGCTGCGCCGGTGAGCGGGGTCGCGGCGACGAATCCGCGGCGTGTGATCACGGCAAACCCTCCCTCCCAGGGTTCGGTCACCTTAGCGTTCGGCGCGGGGGTCAGTCCAGCGCGAACGCGAAGCGGCTGATCCGCCCGGGCCGGCCGCCGGGGCCGAACTGCTGCTCCACGAACCGCACCCGGGCCCCCCGGTGCTCGAAGATGACCGCGGTGCTGGCGCGGGTTCCGTACTCCTCGCCGGCGATGAAGCACGGCGCCACCCGGCGTTCGAGCTCGAGCGGCCGGCCGCGATGCGGGAGCTGGTCGTCGTCCGGCACGGTCTCGTCGGCGAGCAGCTCGAGGAGCGCGTCCTCGTGGACACCGTCGCGCAGCACCGCCGCCAGCGCCCGGCGCCCCCGCGTCACCTTCGGCCAGGCGGCCCCCAGCTCGGCGTTGGCGAGCCCGTAGACGCCCGGCGCGAGCGCCTCGCTGTGGCCCTTGTTCGAGGTGTAGACCAGGCTCGCGCCGTCCCACGTCAGCAGATTGAACCCGCGATAGCGGTGGCCGTCCACATGGTGGGCGAAGTGGCGGGCGCCGTCACTGCCGGCGAGGAACGCCTCCGGCAAGCCGCCGCGGCTGAGCGGTGCCTCGGACGCCTGCTCCTCCGCGAAGTTGGTGACCGTCGCGAACCGCCCCCGGCGGCTGACACCCAGCCACGTCCCCCCCGCCGACAGGTCCCGGCCGGCGAGGATGTCCGGATGATCCTCCCAGAAATGTGCGCTCGCGGCCGGCCGCGCGTAGAATTCGTCCCGGTTGGCGGCCACCACCAGCGGATGGTCCGATCGTGGGTCGTATGCGAACAGCACCAAGCACATGGTGCGGAGTGTACCCCGCGGTGGCGCGCTCAGTCAGGAAAGCGGAGGTCCCTGCCGGTGCAGCATCCCCACTACCCGGACATCGATCCGGTGATCGTCTCCCTGGGCCCGCTGGCGCTGCGCTGGTACGGGCTCGCGTACCTGCTCGCGTTCGCCCTGTGCTGGTGGCTGGGACGTGTCCGCGCCGGCCGCCCGGGCAGTGGCTGGAGCGGCCACGAGGTGGCCGACCTGGTGTTCTACGGCGCCGTGGGCGGGGTGCTCGGCGGTCGCATCGGCTACACGCTGTTCTACGGTTTCGAGCAGGTTCTGCGGGATCCCACGTTCATCCTGCGCATCTGGGAAGGCGGTATGTCGTTCCACGGCGGGCTCATCGGTGCCGTCCTCGGGGTGTGGCTGTTCGGCCGCCACACGGGCCGTTCGTTTCTTCAGGTCACCGATTTCGCGGCGCCGCTGGTGCCCCTCGGGCTCGGGCTGGGGCGCCTCGGCAACTTCGCCAACACCGAGTTGCCCGGGCGCATGACCGACTCGGTGTTCGGCATCATCTACCCCTGCTCCGCCGAAGCCATCCGCCAGATCAATCCACTGTGCGTGGGCCAGTGGGAGTCGTTCGCCCGCCATCCCTCGCCCCTGTACCAGGCTTTCGCGGAGGGGCTGGTGCTGTTCGTGCTGGTCTGGTGGTACTCGTCGCGGCCGCGGGCGCTCGGTGCGGTCTCCGGGCTGTTTCTGGTCGGCTACGGCACCCTGCGGTTCGTGACCGAATTCTTCCGGGTCCCGGACGCCCACCTCGGCTTCGTCGCCCTGGACTGGCTCACCATGGGGCAGCTGCTGTCGGTGCCCATGGTGCTCTTCGGCGTCTTTCTGCTGTTGCGCAACGGGGCGCGGGGCCGCGCCGGGGCCGCGCCATGAAGCAGTATCTGGAGCTCATGCGCCGGGTGCGCGAGGAAGGCGTGTACAAGAGCGACCGTACCGGCACCGGTACCTACAGCGTCTTCGGCCATCAGGCGCGCTTCGACCTGACCGAGGGTTTTCCGCTGGTGACCACCAAGAAGATGTTCGTGAAGGGCATCATCCACGAGCTGCTGTGGTTTCTCCAGGGCAGCACCAACGTGCGTTATCTGCGCGAGCACGGCGTGCACATCTGGGACGAGTGGGCCGACGAGCACGGCGAACTGGGGCCGGTCTACGGGGCCCAGTGGCGCTCGTGGCCGACCCCCGACGGCGGCAGCGTCGACCAGATCCGCCGGGTGGTTTCCGACATCCGCGACAATCCGGACTCGCGCCGGCTCATCGTCAGCGCCTGGAACGTGGCGGAGGTGGACCGCATGGCGCTGCCCCCCTGCCACACGTTGTTCCAGTTCTACGTGGCCGACGGGCGGCTGTCGTGCCAGCTCTATCAGCGCAGCGCCGACGTGTTCCTCGGCGTGCCCTTCAACATCGCCTCCTACGCGCTGCTCACCCTGATGGTGGCGCACGTGACCGGCCTCGTTCCCGGCGAGTTCGTGCATACCTTCGGCGATGCCCACCTCTACGCCAATCATCTCGAGCAGGCGGACCGCCAGCTCTCCCGGGACCCGCTGCCGCTGCCGGACATGCGCCTGAATCCGCAGGTGGACGACATATTCGGCTTCGGTTTCGACGACTTCACCCTAGAAGGCTACCGCAGCCACGCCGGTATCAAGGCACCCATCGCCGTATGACGAGGCGGAGGTAGCCATGCACATCGCGCTCATCTGGGCCATGACCCGCAATGGCGTCATCGGTCGCGACAACGACCTGCCCTGGCACCTGCCGCGGGAGATGAAGCATTTCATGGTCACCACCCGGGGACATCCGGTGATCATGGGGCGCCGGACCTTCGAATCCATGGACCGACCCCTGCCCCGGCGCACCAACATCGTGGTGACCCGGCAGCGCGACTACCACGCCGCCGGTGCGGTGGTGGTCGCCACCCTCGAGGAGGCCCTGGACGCGGCGCGCCGGCAGGCGGCCGCGGACGGCGTAGACGAAGTTTTCGTCATCGGCGGCGCCGAGCTGTACCGGCGCGCGTTCGACGTGGCGACCCGGTTGTACGTCACCGAGATCGACGCGGAGCTCGAAGGCGACACGTTTTTCCCGGCGCTCGACTGGACGCCCTGGCAGCGGATCAGCCGCGAGCGCTACGAGGCCGACCAGGCGAACCCCTACGCGTTCACCGTGTCGGTGTTCGAGCGCAGGTAGTCCACCCAGCGGCCATCGCAGGCCAGGGTGCGCCAGCTTTCCGAAGGAATGCGCACCTCACCCGGAACGGCCGCCACCGCTTCCACCACCGGCACCCCGGCATCCACCAGCAGCAGCCAGCGGCTGATGACCGCCATGGTCCGCATGTGGTGCGCGGCTGCCCGCGCCCGGCTGATGTCGCAGCTTCCCCGGGTGAGCTCCCGGATCAGTTCCTCCAGCCGCCCCGGCGGCAGCATGGCAACCCGCATGACCCGGTGGGGTGGCCGCCAGTCGAGCATCTCCAGCAGGTAGCCGCGGTGGCAGTGACGGCAGCTCACCAGGGCCTCGGCGATTCCGAGGTGCTCGTCGAGGGTGAGGCGGACGTCGAACGGCCACGCCCCCGGCCGCACGTGCTCGCAAGGTGCATCGGGTACCGACACGGCCGCCTCCTATTGCATGTGGCCAGCAACCCCCATAGGTTAGGGCGCGGTCGGGTGCAGGGAAAGTCCATGACGGGTCGAGCCGGCAGGGCAGCGGCAGCGCTGCTGACGGGGAGTATCGTGCTGTTGGCCGGGTGCGCGGCCGCGCCGCCCGCGGAGGAGACCCGCCGGCTGGGCAATCTGACCGTGCAGGGGGTGCCGCCGGTGCCCGCGACGCTCGAGGAGCGGCTGCGGCGGTACCGGAACACCCGCGATGCACGGGTGATGGGATGGCTCGGCGACAGCCTGATGGTGTCCACCCGCTTCGGCAACACCCGGCAGCTCCACCGTGTGGACCGCCCCAAGGGCGCCCGACGGCAGATGACCTTCTTCGACGAGCCGGTGGCGGCGGCGCGGGTGGCGGCCCGCGAGGCTCCGGGCGGCTTCGTCTACCTGCGCGATACCGGCGGCTCGGAATTCTTCCAGCTCTACTGGTACGACCTCGAAAGTGGCGAGTCGCGCCTGCTCAGTGACGGCAGCTCGCGATACATCAACGTGGTGTGGGACAACGACGGCGAGCGCTTCGCCTACACGACCACCGAGCGTAACGGCCGGGACTGGGACATCCACCTGCGTGACCCGGACGGCGGCGCCCGGGTCGCGCTGGAAGCCGGCGGCGCGGGCTGGCTGGTGGAGGATTTCGCCCCCGACGACCGGCATCTGCTGGTGTCCCGCTACGTTTCCATCAACGAGTCCCACCTCTACGAGCTGTCGCTGGAGGACGGCTCCCTGACCCCGCTGTTGCAGGAGGCCCCCACCATGGCGGTGGGGCAGGCCCGCTACACGCCCGACGGCAGCGGCGTGCTCTTCACCTCGGACATGGGGGCGGAGTTCCTGCGCCTGCACCGGCTGGATCTGGCCAGCGGTGAGGTCGACGTGCTGACCGCCGACATCCCCTGGAACGTGGAAACGTTCGAGGTGTCGCCCGACGGCGAGCATCTGGCCTTCGCGGTGAACGAGGACGGGTATTCGCGCCTCTACCTGTGGCACCTGCCGGAATACGGGCGCGTGGCCCTGCCCGAGGTGCCGCGGGGCATGGTTTCGGACCTGACCTTTCATCCCGGGGGGCGGCGGCTCGCGTTCTCGCTCAGCCAACCCACGGCGCCCACCGATGTCTACAGCCTCGATCTCGACCGCCGCACCGGGAGCCGCTGGACCGAGAGCGAGGTGGGTGGATTGCCCGAGGCGCGCTTCGTCGCGCCCGAGCTGGTCCGGTATCCCACCTTCGACAGCGTCGACGGTGCGGCGCGGCGCATTCCGGCGTTCGTCTACCGGCCCGATGACCCGGGGCAGCACCCGGTCCTCGTGGCCATACACGGTGGTCCGGAAGCCCAGTACCGGCCGTACTTCTCGTCGTCGCTGCAGTACTACGTGAACGAGCTGGGTATGGCGGTGGTGGCGCCGAACGTCCGCGGCTCCGCGGGCTACGGTAAGAGCTATCTGAAGCTCGACGACGGTCGGCGGCGCGAGGACGCGGTGCGGGACATCGGCGCCCTGCTCGACTGGATCTCGGTGCAGCCGGACCTGGATGCCGATCGCGTCGTGGTCAGCGGCGGCTCCTACGGCGGCTACATGGTGCTGGCGTCGCTGGTGCACTACTCGGACCGGCTGGCCGCCGGGGTGGAGCGCGTGGGGATCAGCAATTTCGTGACCTTCCTCACCAATACCGAGGACTATCGGCGCAACCTGCGGCGGGCGGAGTACGGCGACGAGCGCGATCCGGACATGCGCGCGTTCCTCGAGGGCATCTCGCCGCTGACCCGGGTGGACGACATCGCCCGGCCGCTGCTGATCATGCAGGGCGCCAACGACCCGCGGGTGCCGGCCAGCGAGAGCGAGCAGATCTTCGAGGCGTTGCGCGCCAACGACGTGCCCGCCTGGTACGTGCTGGCTGGGGACGAAGGGCACGGGTTCCGCAAGAAGACCAATCGCGATTTCGCCGCCGCCGCCACCGCGCTGTTTCTCGAGCGTTTCGTCCTGGAGGGCGCGCCATGAGCGCGAAGGTGGCCATCTGCGTCAATCCGATGTCGGGGCGCGACGTGCGCCGGCTGGCGGCGCGGGCGAGTAACATGACCCACGAAGCCAAGCGCGACATCGTCGCCCGGGTGGCGGCGGGTGCGGCCGCCAGCGGCGCCAGCGACATCTACGTGACCCGCGAGCCGTTCGGCATCGCCACTGCCGCCCTGGAGCACATGGACCTCGCCGCGAACGTCCACGTGCTCGCGCCGCGCATCCGCAACAGCGCCGAGGACACCGAGGCTGCGGTGGCGGCGTTTCTCGATGCCGGGTGCGACACCGTGGTGTCGCTGGGTGGCGATGGAACCAACCGTGCGCTGGTGCGGGCCCTGGGCAGCCGCAGCGAGCGGGTGCGGCTGATTCCCTTGTCCACCGGCACCAACAACGTCTTTCCGGTGCTCACCGAGCCCACGATCGCGGGCATGGTGGCCGCCCTCGCCGCTCGCGGCACGCTGGCCGAAGCGCCGGTGCAGCAGCGCGCCAAGGTCATACACGTGGCGGGCAGCGGGCGCTACGGGCTGGCGGTGGCGGACCTCGGGCTCATCGATGCGGTTCTGCTGCGCCGCGACCACGTGGGCAATCTGCTCCCCTTCGACGCCGACCGTATCGACCGGATCCTGCTCACCCGGGCGGCGCCCGACGCCATCGGCATGTCGCCCATCGGCGGCCTGCTGCACCCGGTGGATGCCGGGGCCGACGAGGGGCTTCTGGTGCGCATGGGGCCGGGGACCCGGTTTCGGGCGCCCCTGTCCCCGGGGTTGTTCCGCGAGGTGGAGGTCGAGAGCGCGGAGCCGGTGGGGCTCGGCGAGCCGGTGGCGTTCGAGGGCGAGGGGGTGCTGGCGCTGGATGGCGACCGCGACCACAAGATTCCCGCCGGTGCGAGCCTTTCGCTCACCATCCGCCGGGACGGTCCCTGGGTGGTGGACGTATCCGCCGCCATGCGTTGGGCCGTGGCCCACGGTATCATTGCCGCTACATCCCAGCGCAAGCAGTAGCATGATCGTCAAACCCAGAATCCGCGGCTTCATCTGCACCACGGCGCACCCCACGGGCTGTGCCGCCCACGTGAACGAGCAGATCGAGCACGTCCGCAACCGCCCGGGCATCGATCCGGGGGCGCGCAGAGTGCTGGTGATCGGCGCTTCCGGGGGCTATGGCCTCGCCTCGAGAATCGTCACCGGCTTCGGCGCCAACGCCGCCACGCTCGGCGTGTCGTTCGAGAAGCCGCCGAGCGGGACGAAGACGGCCACGGCGGGGTGGTACAACAACATCGCTTTCGAACGAGCGGCGGAATCCGCCGGGCTGTACGCGAAAACCCTGGACGGGGACGCCTTCTCCGACGAGATGAAGCAGCGGGTGGTGGAGACCATCCGCGAGGATCTCGGCGGGATCGACATGCTGGTCTACAGCCTTGCCTCCCCGGTGCGTCAGCATCCGCGGACCGGCGAGCTTTTCCGCTCCGCCATCAAGCCCCTCGGTCAGCCGGTGCACATCAAGACCCTGAACGTGGATCGCGGCGAGGTGCACGAGGTGGATCTCGAGCCTGCCGACGCGGAAGAGACCCGTGCCACGGTGGCGGTCATGGGCGGCGAAGACTGGGAGATGTGGGTGGATGCCCTCGAGGGCGCGGGCGTGCTCGCCGAGGGGTTCCGCACCATGGCCTTCACCTACATCGGCAGCGAGCTCACCTGGCCCATCTACTGGAAGGGGACCCTCGGCAAGGCCAAGGAGGACCTCGACCGGGCGGCCTCGGCGCTGCGCGAGCGGCTGGCGCCCCTGGACGGCGATGCGCGGGTGGCGACGCTGAAGGCGATCGTCAGTCAGGCCAGCGCCGCCATCCCGGTGGTGCCGTTGTACGTGTCGCTGCTGTTCCGGGTGATGAAGGATGCCGGGGTGCACGAGGAGACCATCGAGCACATTTACCGGCTGTTCGCGACCCAGCTCACCGGCGCCGCCATGAACCTGGACGACGAGGGCCGCATCCGCGTGGACGACCTCGAGCTCGCCGAGCAGGTGCAGAACGAGGTGAAGCGGCGGTGGCCGCTGGTGACCACGGAGAATCTGCCGGAGCTCGGGGATCTGGAAGGTTTCCGCCGGGATTTCCTGAAGATCTTCGGGTTCGGGATCGACGGCGTCGACTACGACGCCGATCAGGATCCCACCCTCGGCCGTACCCTCTGATCGAATCGCACACCCGGCTCCGCCGGGTGCCATAGCGCGGGGTCTGCCGCTGCCGGCAGGCTCGGCGCATGCGTATCAGCCGCTTCCAAGCGCGGGCGCGTCCTTTCCGCTACGCCGGCTTCTGGACCCTCGGTGTGGTGTACCTGATCGAGCCCGGGCGGCCGATGGGGCAGGTGGTGGCGGCGGTGGGGTTCTGCGTGACCTGGCCGTTCGTGGTCGACCGGCTGCTCACCCGGGTACCGGGGCCGCAGGGGCGTGTCGAGCAGGCGGGCTATGTGGCCGAGTGCGGGGTGGTGGCGGCGGTGCTGACGTGGGCCGGCGTGACGGCACTCGCGGGCCTCGCCACGGTGGTGTGCCTGCTCGCGGGGGCCACGGCGCTGGCGGGGTGGCGTCTGCTTCTGCCCGCCGCCGCCGCGCTCCTGCTCGGGGGTTGGGCCGGTGCCGCGGCCCCGGCGGCGGCGGGCGTCGCCGCGGGCGCCCCCGGGTCCGCCGTCGATGCCCTGGCCATGGCGCTGATCCTCGGCTTTTCCCTGGCCCTGGCCCACGTGAGCTTTCGTCAGGCCCGGCGCCTGGCGGCCCAGCGCCTGGCGCTGGCGGAGCGCTCCGCCGAGCTGGAACGGCTGAACCGGCGCATGCAGCGGTATCTGCCGCCGAGCCTGCGCCACCGGCTGGCGCGGGATCCGGAGCAGCCGGCGGCCTGGGAGCGCCGCTGGCTCACGGTGGTTTTCGTGGACCTCGCCGGCTTCACCGAGCTCTCCGAGGTCCTCGATGCGGAGCCCCTCGCCGAGGTGCTCGACGAGTACCTCGGCGCCCTGGTGCCGGCCGCCGAGGAGCGGGGCGGCGAGGTCTCGAAGCTGCTCGGCGACGGCGTCATGGTGGTGTTCGCGGCGAGGGACGAGGCCGATCGGCGCACGGCGGTGACGGGGGCGCTGGCGTTCTGCGAAGCGCTGCCGGCGTTGCTGACGGCGCTGGCCGCCGGCTGGCGCGCCCGCGGCGAGCTGGTGCGGCTCAGGACCCGCGCCGGGGTGGCCAGCGGCTTTTGCACCGTGGGCGACCGCGGCGGTGCCGAGCGGCTCGATTTCACCCTGATCGGCGGGCCGGTGAATCTGGCCAGCCGCCTGCAGGCCCACGCGCCCCTGGACGGCGTGCTGCTCGACGAGTCGAGCGCGGCCCTGGCTGAGCACGCGCGGGACTTCGGGCCGCCCCGGGCGGTGACGCTCAAGGGGCTGGGCACGGTGCCCGCCTACGCGCTTTCGTGATCGAGGACCGGTCTGCTATGGTGCTGGCGCCTTCCGCACCCAAGAGCAGTCATGGACAACGTCTTTCTGCGGGCCTGCCGGGGCGAGCCCACGCCCCACACGCCCATCTGGCTCAATCGTCAGGCCGGGCGGTACATGCCGGAATACCATCAGGTGAAAGGCGACACGCCGAGCCTCGAGTTCTTCAAGAACCCCGAGCTTGCGGCCCGGGCGACCCTGGATGCGCAGCGCATCCTGGGGGTCGATGCCGCGATCATGTTCGCCGATCTGCTGCCGGTGCTCGAACCCATGGGACTGGTCCTCGACTACAAGCCCGGCCAGGGGCCGGTGTTCGAAAATCCGTTGCGGACCGAGGCCGACGTGGCCCGGCTCCGGGTCGCTCCGGCCACGGAAGCGACGCCCTACATCGCCGAGACGGTGCGCAACATTCTCGACGACCTGCCTGCCGGGGTCGCCCTCATCGGCTTCGCCGGCGCCCCCTTCACCCTCGCCTCGTACGCCGTGGAGGGCGCGGGGTCGCGCAATTACATCCACGTGAAGAAGCTCATGTATCAGGCCCCCGCGGTCTGGGACATGCTCATGACCAAGCTGGTGGATCAGGTCGGCGACTACGTGAGGCTGCAGATCGACAGTGGCGTCCACGCCGTGCAGCTCTTCGATACCTGGGTGGGGTGCCTGTCGGTGCCGGACTTCCGCCATTACGTGCTGCCGTATCTCGAGCGGCTCATGGGCAACCTCCGTGGCCGGGTGCCGCTCATCTATTTCGGCACCGGCAACGGCCACCTGCTGGCGGACACCTGCCGCGCCGGCCCCGACGTCATGGCGCTGGACTGGCGGGTACCGCTGGGGGCGACGTGGCGGCAGCTCGGCATCGGCGCCGTCCAGGGCAACCTGGACCCGATCGTGCTCTGCGCCGACCGCGCCACCGTGGCGCGCCAGGCGCAGGGGGTGCTCGACGAGGCCGGCGGCCGGCCCGGGCACATCTTCAATCTCGGGCACGGCATCGTTCCGGAGACGCCGGTGGACAACGTGCGGTATCTGGTGGACCTGGTGCATGAGCGCTCCGAGCGGCACCGCTAGGCGGGCCACCGCTCTGCGGGCCGTGGAGGCCGGCCTGTGGCTGGCCTTCTGGGTGCCGCTGGCGGGTTGCACCTGGCTGGCGCTGACCCCCAGCCCGCCGGACGCCGTGTTCCGGGTGAGCGACGTGCTGCTCCACGGTTTCGCGTTCAGCTATCTGGCGTTCGCCCTCGGGCTCGCCCACCGGCTGCGGCCGCTCCCGGTGGCGCTGTGGCTCCTCGCCTACGGTGCCGGGTTGGAGCTGCTGCAGAGCCAACAGCCCGGGCGGATGCCCGAGTTCAAGGATCTGGCCGTGGATGCAGCGGGTATCGCCGTGGGTCTGGCGCTGCTGTGGGCGCTGGGCGCGCGGGTCCGGCGGCTGGCGCAGTGGGTCCTCGAGCGGCTGCTGCCGGGCCATTGAACTACGTCAACCAAGGTGCAAATCCGGCTTCCCCTGTGCCTCGGCTTGGTCCTATACTCCGCTTGTTAGACCCGCGCCCCGAATTGCCTTCCGAGTCTCTGCTCGTGTGTAAGTCGGAACCAAGTCTGATGAGAGAGCCCACGAGGCTCGCCGAGAGAACCCAGAGTACGCTGATTGTGGCCGCGGTACCGCGTACGGAACTGTTTGAGCGAATGCGATGAAGAAACTATACGTTGGCAATCTGCCATGGAGCGTGACCGACAGTGAGTTGGAGGCTTACTTCGCCGGCGTCGGTCAAGTGCTGTCGGCCCGGGTCATCACCGATCGTGACACCGGGCGGTCCCGAGGATTCGGGTTCGTGGAGATGGACGATGCCGGTGGCGTCAAGGCCATCAGCGAGTTGAACGGCAAAGACATGGGCGGGCGCGCCCTGCGGGTCAACGAGGCCAACGAGCGGCGTCGCTGACCCACCGCGGCTCCCGGGCGACCGGGGGCCGCCTCATTCCGTTGATACCGCGCAGACGCCCGGGGCGCCTGCAGCCGGGTGGCGTGGGCTCAGATGCCCATGCGCGCCAGGGCGTTGATCAGCTCGCGGAAGAAACGCTCGGTGTGCGGGTGCTGGGCGGCGAAATCCGCGGCCAGCAGTTCCAGACGGTCCCTCAGCCCTTCCACGTCGGCGCCCGCCGGCGCCTCCTCGGCGAGCAGGGCGTGAATGTCGCCGTCCACCTCCATCAGTAGCGTGCGCAGATCCTCGTCGAGCTGCGGCGTCTGTTCGAGCGCCTCGTGAAGCTCGGTGAGCGTGGTCTTGATGTCGCGCCTGCTGGTCATGTGGGTGCTTCCTGGAGGGTACGGCCCGCCCATCTTACAACGCTCGGTGCCCGGACTCGAAAGCCGCCATGACCACGCCGGCGTCAGGGCCGGCGCGCGTGCAGGAAGCGGTCGAGCTGGTTGGCGAAGGCCTGGACCTCGGCCTTCCCGGGGGCGCTCTGGGTGCTCGAGTGCATGCCGGTCTCGCGGAGCTGCTCGAGCAGGTCGCGCCGGGCGAGGTGGTCGTGGATGTTCTCCGGCGTGTAGAGCGTGCCCCGCGGATTCAGCGCGGTGCCGCCGAGACGTACCACCTCGGCGGCCAGCGGCACGTCGGCGGTGATCACCAGATCGCCTGCAGCCATGCGCGAGGCGATGGCGTCGTCGGCCACGTCGAAGCCGCCGGGTACCTGGACGCTGGTGACGTGGGCGGACGGCGGCACCCGCAGATGGTGGTTGGCCACCAGGATGGTTTCCATCTCCAGCCGCTCGGCGGCCCGGAACAGCACCGTCTTGATCGCGTTGGGGCAGGCATCGGCGTCCACCCAGATTTTCACGGCTGGATTTCCACCGGCGTGCCCACCTCCACCAGCGACCAGATCTCGTCGATCTCGGCGTTGGTGACGGCGATGCACCCGTCCGTCCAGTCGCTGCCCAGGTGGCGGTCGCCCAGCGCGCCCTGCCCGTTCTTCAGCCCGTGGATCATGATCTGCCCGCCGGGATTCAGGCCCGCCTGAAGGGCGCGCATACGGTCCGCCTCGTTGGGGTACGAGATTCGCAGTGCCCGGTGAAACAGGCTGTCGTCGTTGCGGCGGTCGATGGTGTAGCGGCCCTCCGGCGTTCGCTCATCGCCCTCGAAGCGCTTGTGCCCCTTGGGGGCGTCCCCCAGCGCCACGGCGTAGGTTCGGATGGCGCGTTCTCCCGCGATCAGCTCGAGCCGGCGATCGCTCTTGTCGATGACGATGCGGTCCACGCCCGGGTCCGCGGCCACGCCGGCGCTGCCGAGCCCGGTGGCGATTGCCACCAGCAACGTCACGAGATGCCTCATGGTCTACCGCCTCCGCCCCCGGCTGCGCATGTCCGCGTAGTCTATCACCGCCTCGCTGCCCGGTCGCCGGCGGCGCGGTGGCGCCGCTGCCGAATCCGGGCGTAGATGATCAGGTTCACCACCACCACCAGCCCCGCCAGGGCCCACTGGGCCTCCCGGGTCAGGCCCTCGGGATATAACGCCGCCAGCAGGTAGTGGCCGATGAAGCTGTCACCGTACCCGGCGTCGCCGGCCTGCGCCAGCAAGTGATTCTCCAGCGTGGTGAGCGGGCACGGGCGCCCGGCGATCTCCACGTAGGCGCCCCACCCCGCCACCGGCAGATGAATCAGCGGCGCCCACCGCCACCACAGCCAGGCGAGGCCGCCGAAGGGGACGGCGACGACGAACAACAGGTGGAGGACGAGCACCGCGTCGGCGGCCAGACCGTAGAGCATGCCACACCTCCCAGCCGGCCGGAGCGCCGGGGGCCGCTTCGCCTCCGGGACTTCCCGCGACCGACTTATCCCAGGTATTTGTCGGTCACCGCCCCCTCGCTGGCGGAGCTCACGAGCCGCGCGTACTTGGCGAGGATTCCCCGCGTGGCGTAGGGCGCCGGCGCCTGCCAGCGCTCGCGCCGGGCCGCGAGCTCGGCGTCGCTCACGTGCAGATTGATCTCGCAGCGCTCGGCATCCACGGTGATGCGGTCGCCGTCCTCGACCAGGGCGATGGGGCCGCCTTCCTGCGCTTCCGGCGTCACGTGGCCGATGACGAAGCCGTGAGAGCCGCCGGAGAAGCGGCCGTCGGTGATGAGCGCCACGTCCTGGGACAGGCCGCGGCCGTTGATGGCGCTGGTGGGCGAGAGCATCTCGCGCATGCCCGGGCCGCCCTTGGGCCCCTCGTAGCGGACCACCACCACGTCGCCGGCCACCACTTCGCCGTCCAGGATGGCCTGCATGGCCGTCTCCTCGCCGTGGAAGCAGCGGGCGGTGCCCGTGAAGCTGAGCCCCTCGTGCCCGGTGATCTTCGCCACCGCGCCGGTGGGCGCCAAATTGCCGTAGAGGATCACCAGGTGGGAATCCTTCTTGATCGGGTCCTCCAGCGGCCGGATGATCCGCTGCTCGCCCGGGTAGGGCTGCACGTCCGCCAGGTTCTCGGCCAGGGTGCGGCCGGTGACCGTGAGGCAGTCGCCGTGCAGCAGCCCGGCATCGAGCAGGGTCTTCATCAGCGGCTGGATGCCGCCGATGGCGATGAGCTCGCTCATGGCGTAGCGGCCCGCCGGGCGCATGTCGGCGAGCACGGGCACGCGCCGGCCGATGCGGGTGAAATCGTCGATGGAAAGCTCGACGCCGGCGGCGTGGGCGATCCCGAGCAGGTGCAGCACCGCGTTGGTGGAGCCCTCGAGCGCGATCACGGTGGTGATGGCGTTCTCGAACGCCTCACGGCAGAGGATGTCGCTGGGTTTGATGTCGCGCTCGATGAGGTCGAGCACCGCGGCGCCGGCGCTGTAGCTGTCCTGGCGCTTGGTCTGGGAAACCGCCTCCTGGGCGGAGCTGTTGGGCAGCGACAGGCCCAGCGCCTCGATGGCGCTGGCCATGGTGTTGGCGGTGTACATCCCGCCGCAGGA
>JBMCWS010000017.1:0-34155 GCA_048621375.1 Pseudomonadota bacterium
CCTGCGCCGCCGCCAGCGGATCGTCGGCAACGTGGGTCACCAGGCCGAGCTCCGCGGCCTCGGTTCCGGAGAGCACGCGGCCGGTGAACGTCAGCTCCTTGGCCACGTCCAGAGGCACCAGATCCCGCAGGGTCTGGGTGAGACTCATGTCCGGGATCAGTCCCCACTTGATCTCCATCACCGACATTCGCGCGTCGGCGGCAGCGAAGCGGATGTCCGCACCCAGAGCGATCTGACAGCCGCCGCCGAATGCCACGCCGTGGATGGCCGCGATCACCGGCACCGGCAGGCGCTTCCAGACGTAGGCGGGGCGCTGGGCGTGGTTCTCCGGCCGCTCGTCGCGCTCCATGAGGCTGCCACCGGCACCGCCGCCACCACCCTGGCCGCCGCCGGCCATGCCCTGGAAGCTGCTCATGTCGAGCCCGGCGCAGAAACCGCGGCCGTTGCCGGAAAGCACCACGGCCCGGACCCGGGAATCGCCCGCCAGCGACTCCCCGGCGTCGATGATGGCCTGGAACATCTCCGGGCTCAGGGCGTTGTATTTGTCCACGCGATTGAGCCGCACGTCGGCAACCCCGTCGCGTACGTCGATGGTGACGAGCTCGGTCATGGCTCCCCCGAATGCTGCAAAGGACCTGCTAAGTTACCACAGATCCGGCGCTCAGCCGCTTCAGCTTGGTAGGGTTGCGCACCACGAAAATCCGCGAAACCTGCTCGCCGCGCACCTCGAGCTGCACGCAACCGTACAGCTCCGCGCCCCCCTTCGGCAGGTCGCGAATAAGCACCAGCCCCGTGCTGTCGTTCAGCGCCCGGAACTCCCGGCGCAGATCCCCCAGATCCTCCCGCGAGGCGAGGTGCACCAGCACGCGCGCGATGCGCTCCGGCGCCGCCACCGGGCGGACTGCGGCGCTGACGCGCCCGCCGCCGTCGGTGACCAGCAGCGCATCCCCAGTGAGCAACTCGGCCACGGCCTCGGGATCTCCGGCCGCCACGGCGTCGACCAACCGCTCCAGCACCCGCCTGTGCTGCTCCGGCGGCGCCGACGTCGGAACGCGCGCCGCAAGCTTGCGGCGCGCCCGGTGATAACGCTGCCGGCAGGCATCGGTGCCGATGTCGAGCAGCTCGCCGATCTCCTGGAACGTCAGCTCGTAGGCTTCGCGCAGGACGAACGCGACCCGCTCGGACGCCGATACCGTCTCCAGCAGCAGCAGGAGCCCCACGCTCAGGTCGTCGCGGCGCGCCGCCTCCACCTCGCCGGCGTGGGGTGTCGCGAGCGGCTCGGGAAGCCAGGGACCGGGATACGTCCGGCGCTCGACTTTGCGCCGGCGCAGGCGATCGATGGCCAAGTTGGCGACCACCCGGAACAGGTACGCATCCACGTTGTCTGGCGTGTGCTCGAGCGCCAGCAGCCTGACCCGTGCGTCCTGCACTACGTCCTCGGCGTCCTCCACGGAGCCGAGGAGGCGGTAGGCGAGCCGTTCGAGGCGTTCATCCGCCATCAAAGATCCTCGCAGCCATGCGCGCGTACGCGCTGTCGCCGGCATCCGCCACCGGAAACAGCGCGCCCCCGAAACCCAGCAACGCGGCCAGGGTGAGCGCCGCGGCCACGCCCGCCATGCCGTACAACCAGCGGCCCGGGAGCCACAGCGCGACACCCAGACGGCGCAGAGCGACCATGGCGCCGTTGACACCGTGGTAGGCCCCGGTCAGCCCCAGCACGAGATAGTAGGGATAGAACACCCCGGGGAGAACCTGGAGCGTGAACGCCAGGCCCTCGAACCCCGGTCGGATGCCGAACGCCGCCGGTACCAGGCGCACGGCGTTCACGTGCCCGGCAATCACCACCATGAGGAAGACCCCGGCATAGCGATGCAGCCGCGCCCGCAGCGGCAGGGTACCCCGGCGCTCCCGGCGCCAGCGCACCAGCGCGCAGCCGACGTGTACCAGCACCGCGCCGAGCACCAGCCATTCCAGCACCGGAGCCTGATAGACCAGCGCGAGAAGCCGCTGAGCACCGTCGTAGGCCCCCGGTCCGAGCACCGCGAGCCAGGTGTTGAACAGGTGCGCGGCGAGGAACGCCGCGAACAGTAGCCCCGAGACCGCTTGAATCCTCCGCACCATTGGGTCGTCTCTCCTCTGAATACGTCCGTCACTCATGAAGACGGCCGAGGGCCGGAGAACGTGACATCCCGGCGAGAGAAACCGGCGGCTTCGACGCCGGGCGGTTCAGGCGTGATCGAAAAAGTCCGTGCTCACCGCGCCCGCGAGAAAGCGTTCGTCCTGCAGCGCCTGCTCGAGCAACCCCGCGTTGGTGGGAACACCGCGGATCTCCAGGGCCCGAACGCCCACCAGGGTGCGACCGATGGCCTGCTCGCGGCTGACGCCCCGGCCAATGACTTTCGCCAGCAACGGATCGTAATGGGGCGTCACCGCCTGACCCGGGCCATAGCCGGTCTCGAAGCGCACGCCGAACAACTCCGGCGTGCGCAGATGGCTCAGCGTTCCCGTGGCCGTGGCATAGACCCGGGCCTCCACCGCGAACCCCTCGAGCGGCGGCCGCTCCGGCAATGGGTCCCCCGCCGCCAGGCGCAACTGCGACACCACCAGATCCGTCCCCGTCACCGCCTCGGTGACGCCGTGCTCCACCTGAATGCGGGTGTTCATCTCGATGAAGCCGTAACGGCCGTCGGCGCCACGCAACGTTTCCAGCGTGCCGACGTTGTCGTAGCCGAGGGCGGCCGCGGCGGCGGCCGCGCGCTCCGCCAGGGCTTCCACCTCACTGCGCGGCAGCCCCGGCGCCGGAGCCTCCTCGATGAGCTTGCGCTGCCCCTGCTGCAGGGAGCAGTCGCGCTCGTAGAGGTGCACTGCGCCGCCCCGCCCGTCGCCGAGGAGCTGAATCTCCACGTGGCGCGGATGCGGCATCAGGGTTTCGAGAAACAGTCCGCCGTCGCCGAACGCACCGGAGGCGAGGCGCCGCGCCTGCGCGAAACCGCGCGCCAGCGCGGACCCGTCGTGGACCACCCGCATGCCGATACCGCCGCCTCCTGCCGCCGGCTTCAGCATCAACGGGTAACCGAGCGCGCGCGCCGCCGCCAGCGCCGCGTCGGCGTCATCGAGGCGGTCGCTGCCCGGCAGCACGGGAAAGCCCTGCCCGGCCAACAGCTCACGGGCCCGCACCTTGTCGCCCATGACCTCGAGCCAGCACGGGGCGGGACCAATGAACACCGCGCCGGCCTCCTGCACCGCGCGCGCGAATGCCGCGTCCTCGGCGAGGAAGCCGTAGCCCGGATGCACTGCGTCGGCACCGCTCACCTGCAGGCAGTGGAGCAGCGCAGGCGCGTTCAGGTAAGTATCGGCGGCCTCTGAGCCGGACAGGGGCAGCGTCCGGGACGCCTCCGCCAGGTACGGGGCGTCGGCATCGGCCTCGGAATAGACCGCCACCGATTCCAGGCCGAGCGTCTGGCACGCCCGGATCACGCGGCGGGCAATGGCGCCGCGGTTGGCGATCAGAACCCGCCGGAACACCCCGATTCCCGCTCGTCCCCGGACGGCACGTTCGCGAGATGCGTCTCGAGCTCCTGCCAGGCCTCGACGAAGCCGCCCAGCCCGCGGCGTCGGGTGCCGCTGGTGACCGCGCCCCTGCACGCCGCCCGCTCGACCTGGCGACGCACGGCGGCCGCCTCGACCAACGTCAGATCGACGGGCAGCATGTCGGTCGCGGCGCCGCCCTGGTGATCGAGCGGCTTCTCGAGGGGCCGGCCGGCAAGCAGGCGTCGGAGCCGCGCGGCGAGGGCCAGATCGTCCAGCAGCTCCAGCGTCTGCAACAGCATCCAGCGGCTACAGATGTCCGGGGTATCGCACAGCGCCTTGTACTCGTTCCAGTCCATCGCCGACGTCCCGTGGCCGCCACTCGCGCAGCCGCATGATATCAGAGGGTCGCGGGCCGGCGCGGGGTGGCTACAGCCGACGCCAGGGCCCGGGCGGTGGCCTCGATGCGCGCGTCACCCAGCTCCGGAAACATGGGCAGCGACAGGCAGCGCTCGCACAGCGATTCCGCCACGGGCAGCGGCTGCCCGGCGTACCCGTCGAGGGCGGGCTGGCGATGCAGAGGCAGCCGGTAGTGCACGGCGGTGGCGATACCGGCCTTCCTCAACAGGGCGCGCACGCGGTCCCGGTCGTCGAGGCAAACGGTGTACTGGCCGTACACGTGTTGCCCGCCGGGGTCCTCCGCAGGCACCGTCACCCCGGGGAGCGGCGCCAGGCGCTCGCCGTAGGCGCGTGCCGCCCGTCGGCGCGCGGCGTTCTGCCATTCGATCCGCTTCAGCTTGGCGCGCAGCACGACCGCCTGAATCTCGTCGAGGCGGCTGTTGAGCCCCACTTCCCCATGCACACCGCCCCCCGCGCTGCCGTGGTTGCGCAGCCGCCGCAGCCGCTGGGCCAGCGCGGCGGAATCGGTGGTGACCATGCCGCCGTCGCCGTACCCCCCGAGGTTCTTGCTGGGAAAGAAGCTGAAGCAGCCCGCGTCGCCCAATGCCCCCACCCGCCGGTCTCCCCGGCGGGCGCCGAATGCCTGGGCACAGTCCTCCACCAGCCACAGACCGTGGCGCCGGGTGACCTCGCGCAGCGGCTCCATCGCTGCGGGCTGGCCGAACAGGTGCACCGGGATCACGGCCCGCGTGGCCGCGGTGATCGCCTGCTCCACCTGCGCCGGGTCGAGGTTGAACGTGTCCGCATCGACGTCCACCAACACCGGGCGCGCGCCCGCGTGCACGATGGCTTCGACGGTGGCGAAGAAGCTGAAGGTGGTCGTGATCACTTCGTCGCCCGGCCCGATGTCCAGCGCCATCAGCGCCAGAAGCAGCGCGTCGGTACCCGAGGCGCAGGTCACCGCACGGTCGGTCCCCACGTAGGCAGCTGCCTCCGCCTCGAAGGCTTCCACCTGCGCGCCGAGGACGAAGCGGCCGCTCTCCATGACCGCCCGAATGCCCGCCTCGATCTCGGAACGCAGGACCGGGTCGACGGCGCGCAGGTCGGCCATGGGAATCACCGCGCAGGCACTCGCTCGGGCTCCGGGCACGGGTCGGCCCGCTCGGCAACGTCGAGGGCCGTGGCCAGCGCGCGCACCCCGTCGCCGGCGCTCACCGGGAGCGCCGCTCCGGTGGAGACACAGCTCAGAAAGCTCGACAGCTCGTCACGCATGACATCGCGGTACTCCGGCATCCAGGTCGCTTCCCCGCCCTCGCGGGCGCCGTGCCCCCTGTGGAGAACCTGACGGTCGAGGTCCGCGGAGCAATACCCGTCGCCGCGAAAGACGGTCAGCCGCCGCCGCCGCACCGGGCTGACCCGGCTGGCCGTCAGGCTCGCCACACTGCCATCGGCGAACCCCAGCCGCGCCCAGGCGATGTCCGCCCGCGGCGACAACACCGCAATGCCCCGAGCCTCGAGCCGGATCACCGGGTGCTGCACCAGCGTCAGCACCAGGTCGATATCGTGGATCATGAGGTCGAGGACGACACTGGTGTCCATGCCCCGACCGGTGAACGCCCCCAGGCGCTGGGCCTCGATGAAGGACGGTCCCCCGCCCCCACCGCGCAGCGCGGCAACGACCGGATTGAAGCGCTCCACGTGCCCGACACGGAGAATCAGTCCGCGCGCGTCCGCGAGCGCCGCCAGTGCCCGGCCACCGGCGACGGTGGCGGCAATGGGCTTCTCCATCAGGACGTGCACGCCGGCTTCGAGCAGATCACGACCCACCGGCAGGTGCGCGGCCACCGGCACCGCCACGCTGGCGACGTCCACCAGGCTCGCCACCGCCCGGTGATCCGAGTACGCCGGCGCGCCCACCTCGGCGCCGAGGCGCCGGGCACGCTCGGGGTGAACGTCCACCACCGCCGCGACACGCACCCCGTGCATCGCCGCGTATTTCAGCGCGTGATATCGCCCCTGATGCCCTGCACCGACCACCGCCGCACGCAACATGCTGGCGCTCCTGGACTACCGCACGCCCATGTTTCGGCATGGCGGGCGGCGGTGGAACGACGAACGTCAATGCCGCCGTCCCACGGGCCCGGGGTCAGGGCAGGGTGAGCGGCGATCCGGTCAGGCGTTCATAGGCCTCTAGATAGCGCTCCATGGTTTTCGCCACCACGTCGTCCGGCAACGCCGGACCTGGTGGCTTCTTGTCCCACTCGCCGGTGGCCACGATGGTTTCGAGATGGTTGCGCACGATCTGCTTGTCGAAGCTCGGCTGCTCCCCCCCGGGCTGCCACTGATCGGCAGGCCAGAAGCGCGAGCTGTCCGGCGTGAAGATCTCATCGATGAGAATGGGCGTGTCACCGCCCGGCAGGCGCCCGAACTCGAACTTGGTGTCCGCGAGGATGATGCCGCGGTCGAGGGCGTAGTCGCGCGCCCGTGAGTACAGCCACAGCGTGGTGTCGCCGAGCCACTTCATGGTCTCTTCCCCCACCAGCCGCGCGCCTTCGTCGAAGCTGATGTTCTCGTCGTGGCCAGTTTCCGCCTTGGTGGAGGGGGTGAACAACGGCTCTTCGAGGCGATCGCTGTTGCGCAGCCCGTCCGGCAGGGGAATGCCGCACACCTTGCCCGTGCGCTGGTAGTCCTTCCAGCCGCTGCCCGTGATGTAGCCGCGGGCAATGCACTCGATGGGAACCACCTCGGTCTTGCGGCAGAGCATCATGCGGCCCGTGAGCAACTCACGCTGCTCCGCGGACAGTCCGGGCACGTCCGCGGGGTCGGTGGAGAGGAGATGGTGGGGCACCTGATCGGCGAAGTGGTCGAACCAGAATTTCGAGATCTGGGTGAGCACCACGCCCTTGCCGGGCAGGCCGTTGGCCATCACCACGTCGAAGGCGCTGATGCGGTCGGTGGCGACGATGAGCAGCGCCTCCTCGCCCCCCGGCAGGGCGACATCGTAGATGTCCCGGACCTTGCCGGAACGGCGGTTGGGCAGATCGAGTCGGGTTTCGAGTACGGTCTTGGTCATGGTCGTGGATTTCCCGTTGGTCGAACGTCAGGCGGTATTGCCGCCGTCGGCCATGTACACGGAACCGGTCACCCAGGCGCTTTCATCGCTGGCGAGAAAGAGCATCACCGAGGCAATTTCTTCCGGCGTGCCGTAACGGTTGAGCGGGATGCCGGCGGTGATGGCCTGCTTCGCCTGCTCCGCCGAGCCCGGCACCATGCCTTCCTCCAGGCTGCGCATCATCCGCGTCTCCACCGGCGACGGATTCACCGTGTTCACCCGGATGTTCATGGCGGCGCACTCCTTGGCAGCCGAGCGCATGAGCCCGATCACCGCGTGCTTGCTGGTGACGTAGGCGGACACTCCGGGCGCGCCCTGCACGCCCGCCACGGAGGACGTGATGACGATGCTGCCCCCGCCCCGCGCCTGCATGGCGGGGATCGCGGCCTTGAGCCCGAGGAAAGTGCCCTTCACGTTCACCGCGAGGACCTGATCGAAGCGCGCTTCGTCGTACTCGGTGATGGGCTTCACGTCGCCTTCGATGCCCGCATTGACCAGCAGCACGTCGACGCCGCCGTAGCGCTCGGTCGCACGGCGTACCATGGCCTGGTTGTCCTCTAAGCGGGTGACGTCGGCCACCATGTGGCTCACCCGGTCGCCGCCGATGGCGGCAACCGCCTCTTCGAGGGCCGCTTCGTCGGTGTCGGTCAGCAACACGCTGGCACCCTCGGCGGCGAACAGCGCGGCAGCCGCGCGGCCGATGCCCCCCGCAGCGCCGGTGATGATGGCGACCTTGCCTTGCAGTCGATTCATGGCGTGCTCCTCATGCTTCCAGTGCCCGTTCCAGATCGGCAATCAGGTCCTCCGCCTCCTCGATCCCCACCGAGATGCGGATGAGCGAATCATCGATCCCCATGCTGGCGCGGCGCTCCGGGCCCATCTCGTAGTAGATGGTGTGGGCCACGGGAATGGCCAGCGTGCGATTGTCTCCGAGGTTGCTGGATTTGACGATTACCTCGAGACGGTTGAGGAACTCCCAGAGATCCACCGCCGCATCGAGCTCGAAGCTGAACAGCGCCCCCGGATGGCGAAACAGCCGGCGGGCACGCTGATGCTGCGGGTGCGTCTCGAGTCCCGGAAAGTACACCTGCTTTACCCGCGGGTGCGCCTCCAGTCGGCCCACCATGGCCTGCGCATTGGCGCACTGGCGTTCCATGCGCAACGCCAGGGTCTCGGCGCCCACGGCGATGTGGTGGGCGGCCTCCGGCGCCAGGGCGGCGCCGAAGTCGCGCAGCCCCTTCTTGCGGATCTGCGTGATCGCCCAGCGCGACGGATCCCCGCGCTTGTAGGTGTCGTAGATGTTGGAGAACCCCTGCCAGTCGTAGCGGCCCATTTCGATGACGGCGCCGCCGAGGGCATTGCCGTGGCCGCCGATGTACTTGGTCAGGCTGTCCACCACCAGGCTGGCACCCACGGCGCCGGGCTGGAACAGGTACGGCGACGTCATGGTGTTGTCCACCACGTAGACTAGGTCCCGGGCCCGGCACAGCTCACCGATCTCCGCGAGCGCGGCCACCTGCGTGCGCGGGTTGGCAATGGTCTCCACGAACACCAGCCGGGTGCGCTCGTTGACGGCATCGGCCACGGCGCCGGCGTCGGTGGCGTCGACGAAGGTGACGTCCACGCCGTGGGCCGCGAAGCTCTGGAACAGGCTGTTGGTGTTGCCGAACAGAAACGAGCTGGAGACGAAGTGATCGCCCTGCCGGAGCAACGCGAACAGCATGGTGCCGATGGCGGCCATGCCGGTCCCGAAGCAGACGCTGGCGATCCCGCCCTCCATGACCGCGATCTTCGCCTCGAGCGCTTCCACGGTGGGATTGACCTGGCGCCCGTAGCTGTAGCCGCTGCGCCTGCCCTGGAACACGGCCGCGAGGTCTTGGGCATCCTCGTAGCCGTAGGCCACGGTGGCGTGAACCGGCTTGTGCAGCGAGCCGTGCTCGATGTCCTGGCGCCAGCGGTCGCTATGGACGATTCGGGTGGTGAAACCTTTCATATCGTGCGTGTCGGGATCGCGACGCGTGATGCGCCGGAAAGCCGGCGCGGGAATCGGTCGCGATCGGAAATCGCTCCTACGTGGCCGTCACGAGCTCGCGGTAGGGCCCGTCGCCGAGCAGGGTGGCCATGGTCGGCCCCGGCACCGGCCGGCTGAAGATGAATCCCTGTACCTCGCGGCACCCCTGTGCCTGGAGGTATTCGAGCTGGATCCGATTCTCCACGCCTTCAGCGATGACGTCCAGCTTGAGGCCGCGGGCCATGGCCACGATGGCGTCGATGATGGAGGCGCCGGTTTGATCCGCGCGAATGTCCCCGACGAAGGTGCGATCGACCTTGAGGGTGCTGATGGGGAACTGGTGCAGATAGCCGAGGGACGAGTAGCCGGTGCCGAAGTCGTCGATGGCGACCTTGACGCCGAGCTGCCGCAACTCCCGCAACCGTGGCACGATGGTGTCGATGTCGCGCATGAGCGTGTTTTCGGTGATCTCGAGC
Organism: Pseudomonadota bacterium; assembly: GCA_048621375.1. Taxonomy (GTDB): domain Bacteria; phylum Pseudomonadota; class Gammaproteobacteria; order Pseudomonadales; family Azotimanducaceae; genus UBA7803. The sequence continues at coordinate 9,527 of JBMCWS010000017.1, forward strand.
TTCACCGCCTCGGGCTCGAGGCCGCAGGTCTCCATGCTGGCGCACAGACGCTGCACGAAGCGCTCCTGCTCGAGCTGCAGCGGCGAAACGTTCACGGACACCTCGAGGCCCGTGTGACCGGCGGCGCGCCAGCGGGCCACGTCGGCGAATGCCTGGCGCTGCACCTGCTCGTCGACCTCCGCGATGAGCCCGGTTTCCTCGGCCAGGGGCAGGAACTGGGTCGGCGATACCAGCCCCTGCACCGGGTGATTCCAGCGCACCAGTGCTTCCACACCGACGATCTCGCCGCTGCCGAGGGCGATCTGGGGCTGGTAGTGGACCATCAGCTCGCTCGCGGCCAGCGCGTTGCGCAGTTCCCGCTCCATGGTGAGACGGGTGGAGAACTGATGATTCATATCTTCGGCAAAGAACTGATAGCCGTTCTTGCGACGCCCCTTCACGTGGTACATGGCGATGTCGGCGTTCTGGATCAGCGTCTCTTCGGCGTCCCCGGCCTCGGGATACATCGCGATGCCGATACTCGCGCCCACGAACAGGTCGTGGCCGTCGATGTTGAACGGGGCGCTCAGGCGCTCGAGAATCTTCTCGGCGATCACCACCACGTCGTCGCGGGTTCGCACCTCGGGCAGCAGCAGCATGAACTCGTCACCGCCGAAGCGAGCGAGCGTGTCGCCGCTGCGCAGGCAGCTCTGCAGCCGGTTCGCCACCGCCTTCAACAGGCGGTCGCCCATGGAATGGCCCAGCGTGTCGTTGACCACCTTGAACCGGTCGAGATCGAGAAACATCACCCCCAGCTTGCGGCGGTTGCGGCGGGCATGGGCTATGGCGAGAGTCAGGCGGTCGCGCAGCAGCGCCCGGTTCGGCAGGTGGGTGAGCAGGTCGTGATAGGCCTGGAAGTTGATGACCTGCTCCGCCTCCTTGCGCTCACTGATGTCGCGGGCGGTACCGTAGGTGCCCACGAACCCGGCGCGGGTACGCTCCCGGGGATCGCGGTATACGCCCATGGCCGTGAGCTCGGTCCACACGCCCTGGTTGTGGAACAGGCGCGGACCCGACGGTTTCAGCCGGCTCTTCAGCCGGATTTCCACATGGCTCGCGGCACGACTGCCGGTGCGGCGCTCGTCGAAGACGCCACGCGCGTACTCCAGATGGTCCGGATCGATGATCTCGCTGTAGTGGCGCCCGAGCAGCTCCTCCTTGCGGTACCCGAGCAGGGTCTCCACCCGATCGTTCAGAAAGGTGAAGCAACCCTGGCGGTCGAGCATGTACACCAGGTCCGGTGAGCTGTTGACGATGAACCGATGCAGGGCCTCGGATTCCGCGAGCTGGGTCTCCATGCGCGCATTCTCCGCCTCGAGGCGGCAGTGGCGCAGGGCCGTCTCGATGGTGGAAACCAGCTCGCCGGCCTCGTAGGGTTTTTTCACGAAGTCGAACGCGCCCCGGTGCAGCGCGTGCTTCACCCCGCTGAAGCTCGAGTCGCCGCTGACTACCACGATTTTGCAGCCGAGTCCTTCGCGGGCGGCGAAGTCCAGCACCTCGTGGCCGCTGACCCCGGGCATGATGAGGTCGAGCAGCACCAGGTCGTAGGGGCGGGCACGCAGCTTTTCCAGGGCCTGGGCACCGCCCACGGCGAGGTCGGGGCGATAACCGTGGAGACGCACGAGCTCGTTCAGGCTTTCCAGGAGCTCGGGCTTGTCGTCCACCAGGAGGATGGCCGCTTCCGGCGCACGGTCGGAATCCGCTCCGGTGTCGCCGCCGATCCCTCCGCCGGCATCGGGCTCGCCCTTTTCCACCACAGTGCTCGCGTTCATGCTCGACGGCCGGAAGCGCATGCCCCCGGCCCTGCTCCACCTTCACCCACCGGGCGATTGTGACGCGTTTGGCAAAGTGATCCTAGGCGTCGGGGGCGGTTCGTCGTTAAGGAACCTGACACTTTACGGGGACATCAATCCCACAGATCGAGCACCCGGGTCAGCGCCGAGATCACCAGCACGTGCTTGATCTCGCCCGAGCGGACCGCGTCGCGCACCGTCGTCGGCGCCATGGTCTCCACCGCGATGGCCTCCCCGTCGGAAAGATCCTGGGCTGCCGTGGGGCGCACGTCCCGGGCCACGAAGTGGTGACAGAGATGGTCGTGGATCGCCGGATTCGGCTCCACTGCGCCGAGATACGCCCAATCGCCGCCGGTGTAGCCCGTTTCCTCCTCGAGCTCCCGCCGCGCCGCGGTGAGAGGCTCCTCACCCGGATCCACCATGCCGCCGGGAACCTCGAGCGTGGTGTAACCGGCGCCGAAACGGAACTGGCGGATCATCACCAGCTCGCCGGCGGCATCGAACGCCACCACGTTCACCCAATCCACCGACTCCAGGACCAGGCGCTTCATCACCGCCCCGCTCACGGGGTGCCGCCGGTCGTCCCAGCGGACCCGGAACAGAACCAGGTCCTCCGCATAGCTCCGGCCTTCCAGCGGCCAATCCAGCTCGTCACTCATAACCCGTCAACTCCATATACCCGGTTCCCACGCGTCGGCCGTCGGTATCGAGCACCCGCACCAGCCCCTCCCAGTATGTCAGCAGCGTGTCCATACGCTGATCGTCCAAAGCCGCCTCCACCCGCAGCGTTCGGGTGCCGCCGGGCGTTTCCACCACCAACCGCCAGCTCACGGGCCAGCGCACGCCTTCGTCGTCCCGCCAGTAGCGCAACGGCTCGAGTTGAAAATCGGCGGCGGTGAGACGTCTCGCCGCACCGCCGTCCGGCACCCAGAGGCCCTGATCGTACGGGTCGCGGGTGCCGTCGCGCCGGCGCAACTGGAACGCCATCAGCTCGGCGCCGGCGTCGAGGTGCAACGCGAACCAGTCCCAGCCGACCTGCTGCTCGGAGAGCACGCTGGTGCTCCACTCCCGGTCGAGCCAAGCGCTGCCCGTCACCGGGACGTGGCCGGAATCGGTGCGGATCGTGCCGGACACCGCGAGCCGCGGCAGCGAGTAGTAGTAGGACGCCTGACCGGGACCTTTGCGCGACAGACCCTGTTCCCCCTGAAAGACCACAGGCTGCTCCGGCTCGAGCTCGAGCGCCACCGCAAACGCCTCCCCGGCGTCGGCCTCGAGCTCCAGTCCGCTCAATCCGGGGCCCGACGCGGCCAGCGTCCATCCATCGAGCCACGCCCGGAACGGCGCGGCCCGCACCCCCGCCAGACGCGGATGCGCCCGCGCCAGGCGCTCCGCTTCGCGATGCGACGCCGCCGCCACGTCCGTCAATGCCAGGTGGCCCAGATAAACCTGACTGGCGTCCCACGGACCGCCGATCACCGGCGCGCTCCGCAGGCCCTGACGAAACAGCGTGTACTGCACCCCGTACGCTTCCCCCTCGGGGCCGCGCAAGCTGGCGGTGAGGTACCACCATTCGCTGCGGTATTCCGGGTGCGGCCCGTGGTCGCGTGGAAACTCGAATTTCCGCGGCGCGTCGGCGCGGGCGAAGCCGCCGCCCCCGTCGTCGCCGAGCACCGCATCGAGGCGCAGGGGCGCGGCAGCATCGGCCTGCAGGGCCCACAGCAGCACGACCGCAATCACCCCCCCGAGCCGCTCACGCATCGTCCACCGTCCCTCGCTCGCGGGGCGCCGGCAGTGCCCCCGCCAGCAACGCCGCCGCCATGCCGAGCAGCAACGGCCCGAGCCACGCCTGCCAGGACAGGTGCAGATTGACGGTCCAGCCGAACGAGCGCGGATTGATGACGTGGCACAGCGTCCACGCCATGGCGAGCCCCAGCGGCAAGGCGAGAACCATCGCCACGGCGCCGGCGATCCCCGAGCGCATCAGCGCCAGACGCCGGGCCTCGCGGCGGTCGAGCCCCTGGGCGCGCAGCAGCCTCAGCACCGGCGCCTGCTGCAGACGCTGCGCGGTCAGCGCGTTGTACATCGCCACCACCGCCACCAGCAGGGCGAGCAGCGTGAGGGCCCGGGTGATGGCGAACGTGCGCTCGAAGATGGCGAGGGCCTGCGCGCGCAGGGCGGTGCGCGATTGCACCGACAGCGCCGGGAACCGCTGCGCCAGCCGCGCGGTCAGCGCCTCGCCAGGCGCCGCCAGATCCACGGCGAGGCGGTCGAACCGGGGCGCAAGCCCGAAGCGGGACACAGTGTCGGTATTCACCAGCACCCGGCCGAGCGGGTCGCCGAAACCGGGAAAGACGCCCGCTACCACGAGCCGGCCCTCGGGGGCGGCGACCGCATCCCCCGGCTCGAGATCGAGGCGGCGCGCGAGTTGCTCGCTCACCAGCGCCGCACCCGGCTCCAAGGCGCGCGGGTGGCCGTAGCGGGCGCTCTCGGCCGCATCGAAACGGGCGTAACCCAGCTCCACGGGCTCGCCCTGCAGGCGCACGCGGGCGCGCCCGGCGGGCCGCACCGCGGCAACCTCCGGCTGGGCCTCGAGCCATCGTGCCACCCCCGGCATCTGCGGCGCGGCGTCGTAGACGTACAGATCACCGCTGAGCCTGCTCTCGAGCATGCGGATGAAGTCGAGGCGAAAGCTGTCCACCATGGTGGCGATTCCGATCCCCGTGGCCACGGCGAGCGTCAGGGCGCCGAGTGCGACCCCGAGCACGCCAGGATAGGCGACGGCCTCGCGCACCGCCAGACGGTGGAGCAATCGCAGCCGCAGCCGAAAGCCGGCCGCCCGAATCGCGGTCAACAGCGGAGAAACCAGAGCCACCGCCGCCAGGCTCATGGCAAGAATTGCGGCGAAGCCTCCGAGCATGCCAGTGGCTTCCCAGACGACGCCCGCCACCGCCACCGCCAGCAGCGCCGGCGTTGCCAGTATCCAGGACCGCGCGGCGCTGCCCGCCCGCGGCCGCCACGCTCGGGCGAAAGCGCCGTAGCCGCCGAGCAGACACACCCCCAGCCCGGATGCCACGGCCTTGACGATCACCCAGGCATCCACCCAGGGGACCGCCGCGCCGGATGCCGCCACCCCCGCGCCGCGTTCGGACAACGTCACCAGCAGCGACGCCAAACCCGATCCCGCCGCCAATCCGGCCGCGGTGGCCACCATCCCCAGAGCCACGAACACCGCGAGAAAAGCCCGGCGCAGCTCCCCCGGCGATGCGCCCATCACGTGCAGGCGGCGCAACAGCAATCGCTGACGCCGCAGCCAAATCACCGCCACCTGATAGATGAGGAACCACGCCACCAGCAACGCCAAGGTGCCCAGGGCCCCGAGATTGAACAGGATCGCGCGGGCGAACCCGGCGCTCGGCCGTTCCGCCGCCACCGGCCGCACCCGCCACTCCGGGCCGTTCAACAGCACCGAAAGCGCCTCGGGGACGGCAGCCGTGCCGGCGCCGGGAAGGCCGGCCGACAGCCCCGGCATCAGCCGATCCAGCCAGCGTCGCGCCTGGGCCCACGGTTCTTCGACGGCGACCCCGATCCGGCTCACGCGGCCCGGCGGCTGCTCGAGCACTACCTGCGCCGCCGCGATGTCGGCGAACACCGCGGCGCCCAGTCCGCTCTCCAGAATCCGGGCCACCCGCAGGGCGCGGCCGCCGAGGCTCACCACGTCCCCCTCGGCGAGCTCCGTTTCGCCGTCGGCCAGCACGGCCTCCCCGGTCAACACCTCCGTCGGCACCGCCGACGCCGGACCGGCGCCCGCCGGCATGGCGAGCCAGTCGATGCCGACCACCAAAATGCGTCGTCCGCCGGACACCGCTCGACCCTCCACCATGGGCACCAGCGCCGACACGGCCGATCCGGGCCGACTGCGCCAGCGGTCCCGCAGGTCGAAATACTGATCCGCAGTGAGATCCGGGCGCTCGAGCACATGGCTCAACCCGGCGAGGTGCGGCGGCGTGGCCTCGTCCAGGGACCGCTGCACCCCCACACCGATGAGGTGCACGGCCACCACCGACGCCACACCCAGAATCACCCCGAGCAAGGCGGTGGCGGCGCTCCACGGCGCGTGCCGGAGAAAACGCAGCTGACTGAGGACCAGCAGCCTCACGTAGCCCGGCGCGCGCGCCCCATCTCCACCACCCGATCGGCCCGGCCGGCGACGTCGGCGTCGTGGGTGGCGAGGAGCAGGGCGCAGCCCAGCTCCCGCGACTGCCGCCAGAGCAGATCGACCACGGTGTCGGCATTGGCGGCATCCAGATTGCCCGTGGGCTCGTCCGCCAGCACCAGCTCCGGGGCATGGGCCAGGGCACGGGCGATGGCCACCCGCTGACGCTCACCGCCGGACAACGCGTCGGGCAGGGCGTCCAGCCGCTCCCCGAGCCCGAGCGCTTCGAGTCGCGCCAGCGCCGGATCCCTGAGATCCCACCGCCGGTTGAGCTCGAGCGGCAGCAGCACGTTCTCCTCCACGGTCAGCGTCGGGACCAGATTGAAAAACTGAAACACGTAGCCCATGTGCGCCCGGCGCACCCGGGTCGACGCCGCCGCATCCAGCCGGTGTAGCTCCAGCACACCCTCCGCCACGACGAAGCGGACGCTGCCGGCATCCGCCGGCTCGAGCCCCGTGAGCAGATTCATCAGCGTGGTCTTACCGGAACCACTGGGACCGCGAAGCGCCACCACCTCGCCGGCGTCCACATCGAGATCGAACTCCTCGAGCACCCGCCGGCGGCCCCGGCCGTCGGCGAAGGTCTTCGACAGACCGCGGACCCGCAGGACCGGGCTCATCGCAGCGGGTGCATGCCCTGGTCCCGCAACGCCGGCGTCAGCTCGGGCAGATGACGCTCCTCCCGCACGGCCTCGAGGACCTCACTCACATCGGCGTAACCTGAAAGGCTCCCCAGGGTCGTGAGCGTGGGGGAGATCATCTGCCAACGGCCGTCGGCACCCGCCGTCAGCGCATCCTCCGGCCGCACCCAGCTGTCGTCGGCGACCTCGCCGCGATGCGCCAGGGTCTGCTGGTCCTCGGGCATCGCGGCCACGAAGAAACGGGTATCGAAGCGCCGCGGCGCCGCCTCCGGCGTCACCCAGTGACTGAAATAGTGCACCCGGCGCGCGGCCAGCCGCAGCCCTTCGCGCCGGCACAGCTCGCTCATGGTGATCTCACCGTCGATGAGCCGCTGCCGGTAAGCCCCGAAGCGCGCCACCTCACCCTCGTCGCGCCACCGGACCACGGCGCCGCCGCGATATGCCAGCAGCACACCGCACTCCTCGAAGCATTCACGGATGGCCGCCACCCAGTAGCGCAGGCCGCCGGCGGCAATCCCCAGGTCGCGGTCCGCCGCCGCTTCGGTCAGGCCGTCGAGCAGCTCGGGAACGAAGTCGCCTTCGTCCACCTTGCCCCCGGGAAATACGTGCAGGTCCGGGAAGTCTCCGCGGCCCGGGCGCTTCATCATGAAGACTTCCGGGCCGCTCGGGCTGTCGCGCAGGAGGACGATGGTGGCGGCGAGGCGGACATTGCCGCGTTCCAATGGTTCCATGATATCAGTCTGCCATCTTGTCGCGCGTTTCGTCGCTCGTTACATTGCGCCAATAGCTTGACCAAAGGCGGCGCGGGCGCCCCGGGCTCCCGTGCGCCAGGCGGGGGAGCGGGGAGACGCGGGCATGGGCAACGACGTTTACAAGTATCTGGTACGCCTGCCGATCACCATGCGCGAGCTGCTCGCGGAATCCGCTCAATACCACCGGCGCAGCATCAACTCCGAGATTGTAGCGCGCCTCCACCTGTCGTTCACCGGGCTTCCGGGGGTGGAAGAGCAGCGGGCCCTGGCGCCGGCGCTGCACGAAGAGCTCGAGCGCCTGCTGCACCGGGAGCTCTCGGATCAGGAGGAGCAACTGATACGCCGCTTCCGCTGCCTGCCTTCCGGCAAGCGCGCCGCGTTGCTCGATCTGTTGTCGTGAGCCTGCTGCCGTGCGCCCGCTGACCCTGTCACCCTACTTCCATCCCACCACCGTGGTGATCGTGGATGACAACGAGGCGTTCATGCGCAGCCTGACGCTGGAGCTGCCGGCCTCGATCGCCTGCCGCGGATTCACCGACCCGGAGGAGGCGCTCGGCTTCGTCAACGAGCCGCCGGGGCTGCCGCCGCTGGTGGACCGCTGCTTCAGCCTGGAGCGCAGCCGGGGCAGCGAGGCGCTGATCCGTCTCGACCTGGGTACCATCGAGCAGGAGATCAGCCAGCTTCAGCGCTTCCGCCGGGTGTCGGTGGTGCTGGTGGACTACGCCATGCCGTTCGTCGACGGGCTGGAATTCTGCCGGCGCGTGGCCGACCCGCACCCCCGCCGTGCCATGCTCACCGGCGTGGCCGACGAGAAGCTCGCCGTCGAGGCGTTCAACGCCGGGCTCATTCACCGCTTCATACCCAAGCACAGGGCGGCGGCCGTCGAGGCCGTCATCGCTTTCATCGCCGAGCTCGAGCGCGAGTACTTCAACCAGGCACTGGCGCGGCTCAAGTCGACGCTGGCCCTGGACCCGCCGGGGTTTCTGGTGGATCCGGAGCTGGCGGTGGCGGTACAGCGTCTGATGGCGACGGAGCGGGTGGTGGAATACTACCTGGTGAACGACCCGCCCGGATTCCTCATGCTGCGCAGCGACGGCTCCGCCCTGCGCCTGGTACTGCTCGACGAGACCGGCCGCGCGCACCAGCGCGCGTTCGTCCGACGCCACGACGCGCCCGCGCACATCCGGCGGGGCGTGGAGCGCGGCGAGCTGGTCGGCGTGTTCGACGACGAATCACCCGGCGATTACTTCGGCAGCGAACGCTACCCGTGGCAGGAAAAGGTGGTTCCGGCACGGTCGCTTGCGGGCGAGCAGCACTGGACCCTGGGACTGGTGCGCGATGCCGCCGCCGATGTGGATTTCGACCCGGCAGCGACCTCCTACGACGCCTATCTGGCCAGCCTCGGCCCGCGCTGAGCGCGGCTACCGTCAGGTCGACGCCCGCAGGTGACCCGGCAGCACCAGACGCTCCACCGCCTCGAATGCCAGCTCGGTGACGATGGCCAGCAGCGCCGCAGGCACTGCCCCCTCCAGGATGAGTCCGGTGTCGTTCAGGGCCAGCCCGGTGACGATGGGATCCCCCAGGCCGCCGGCCCCGATGAACGCCGCCAGGGTGGCGGTACCGATGCTGATCACGGCCGCCGTACGAATGCCGGCGAGCATGCTGGGCAGGGACAACGGCACGTAGACATAGCGCAGCTGCTGCCCCCGGGTCATGCCCATGGCCTCGGCCACGCCGAGCAGTGTCGGGTCCACGGTGGTGAGCGCCGATACGGTGTTGCGCAGGGTCGGCAACAGCGAATAGAGGAACAGCGCCAGGATGGCGGGCAAAACGCCGATCCCGAACAGCGGAATCATCAGCGCCAGCAGCGCGATCGAGGGAATGGTCTGCAGCAGCCCGCATACGTACACCACCCCACGGGCGAGCAGACGATAACGGAACACCGCCAGGCCCAGCCCGAGCGCCACAATCACCGAGGACGACAGGGCCGCTGCGGTGAGCTCGAGGTGCCGCACGGTATTGCGCCACAAGGCCGCCCACCGCAGCCCCCTGCCCTCCCGCGCGGGCACCAGCCCTCGGGAGGCGAGGAACCCGTTCGCCACCTCCGCGAAAGAGCGGCCCTCGAACACCACGTCCGCATTCAGCGCCTGCATGGTGTCGCCATCCAGCCGACCCGCCAGCGGCTGCAGTGCCGCCGCCACGGCTTCCGGCAGGTCGGCCCGCAGCACCGGCACCGCGCGGTACTCGGGGAAGAACGACCGGGGATCGTCGAGCAGAACGAGATCGTAGCGGGCGATCTCGCCGTCGGTGGCGTACGCGTCGGTCACGTCAATGGCGCCTTCCTCCAGAGCCTGATAGGCGAGCCCGTGCTCGATACCGCCCACCGGCAGCGCCAGGTCATAGGCGCGGGCGAGTCCGGGCCAACCGTCAGCGCGCTCCAGGAACTCGTGGCTGAACACCAGCTCGAGGTCATCGCGGCCCCGCAGATCCGGGATCTCCCGGATGCCGAGCCGCTCCGCCCGCTCCCGCGTCATGGCCAGTGCATAGGTGTTGTCGAAGCCGAGCGGCGCGAGCAGGCGCAGGCCCCGCTCCCGCAGCGCCGCGCGCAGCTCCGGCAACGGCGTCTGCGCCGGCAGGTCCAGGATCGCTTGGGTGAGCGTGCCGCTGTACTCCACGTACAGATCCACCTCGCCGGCGGCCAGCGCCCGGTAGCTGACCAGCGTCCCGCCCAGACCGAAACGCCGGTCCACCTCGAAGCCGGCGTGCTCGAGCAACTGCGCCGCCATCTCCCCGAGCAGGTAGGACTCGTTGAAGTTCTTGCTCGCCACCACCACCGGCTCCGCGCGCGCGCCGGCCGCCCACAGCACTACGAGGAGCAGGAGCACACCCCGCCCGCGGAGCCGGCTCACAACTGCTCCGTAACCAGCGTGCGGACGTAGTCGTCCACGGGCGCCGACACCACCTGATCGGTGGGTCCCGCCTGGCACACCCGCCCGGCGCGCAGGATCACCAGATACGCCCCCAGGCGCACCGCTTCGCGCATGTCGTGGGTCACCAGCAGCGTGCTCACGCCCTCGCGGCGCTGGACCTCCCGGAATGTGTCGTAGATGCCGATGCGGGTGATGGGATCCACGGCGGAGAACGGCTCGTCGAGCAACAGCAACCGCGGCTCCAGCATCAGCGCCCGGCACAATCCCAGGCGCTGCTGCTGCCCGCCCGACAACGCGTGCGGATAGCGCCCGGAGATGTCGTCCGGCAGGTCCATCTCGCGCAGCAGGGCCCGGTAGCGGGCGTCGCGGCGCGCGCGGGACCAGCCCGACAGCCGCGCCAGCAGTTCCACGTTCTGGCGATTGGTGAGGTGCGGAAACAACCCGGCGCCCTGCACGGCGTAGCCGATGCCCCGGCGGAACGCCACCAGATCGCGCTCCGGAATCGGCCGGCCGAGCACCCGCACCTCGCCCCGGTCCGGGCGCAGCACCGCGTTCACCAGCTTCAGCAGCGTGGTCTTGCCACTGCCGCTGGCGCCGACCACCGCGGTGGTGGCGCCGGCCGGCAGCGCCAGGGTGACATCGGCGAGTACCGCGGGGCCGTCGCCGAACCGTTTCTCCACCCCGGTCAGCTCGACGCAGCAGACGCCCGCGTCGGTCGGCATTACAGCCCGTAGTCCCGGACGAGGCGTTGACCGTGAGCGGACAGCGCCGCCAGCACCGGGTCGTCGGGCGAGCGCTCGGCGCCGAGCTCCACCAGGCGCTGATGGAAGCGCGCCATGTTCCACCACGGTGTCTCCGCGGCCGTCAACTTGTCACGCACGAAATCCCGCCAATCGGCAAGCTCCTCCGGACTCATGAGCTCGGGAAAACTGCGCGCCTTGAGCCGCGCCGCGAGAGTGACGAGGCGCGGATCGCCATAGTCGAGATCCTGCCACTCGCCCTGCGCCAGCCGCGCCTGCAGCTCGCGGCATCGGGAACGGTCGTCGTCGCCGATGAAGCCGTCGTATAGCGCGGCTTCGGCGTCCGCGGCACGCCCGCCGCGGCCGCCGCCGCTGAACACCCGCATCAGCTTCTGAGCGAGCCCCGGCTTCGACAGCCGGCGCTGCCGCTCGCGGATGAGCTTGTAGTCGAAGCCCAGCCGAGCGGTGTTCTCGTCGTCGAGCACCTCGATGCCGGCCACGAAGGGGCACCGGTTCAAGCGGATCTGCTTCAACGGCGGCCGGTTGCGATTGCCCGGCTCGAACAGCGCCTCGCGTATCTCCGCCTCGGTGCCATGCACCAGCGGCTCCACGTCCTCCGCCAGATCGGCGACGATGATCACGTTGGCGTTGGTCGGGTGGCGGCACACCGACACCACCGGCGCGGTGCCGAAGCGCTCTCGGGGATACATGCCCGAGACGTGCACGCACAGCCGCGCGCCGAACGGCTCGAGCAGGGCGCGCACGCTCTTTTTGTTCCGGCAGCCGAAATAATACTCGAAGAGCCTGGGCTGACGCTCGCGGATCAGTCGCGCCAGGGCCACCGTGGCGCGCACGTCCGAGAGCGCGTCGTGGGCGTTGCCGTGGTCGATGCCGTTGGCCTCGGTGAGCCGCTCCAGTTTGTACACCGGCAGACCATCGTCGTCGGTGGGCCATTCGATGCCGTCGCGGCGCAGTGCCCCGGCTGCGCGCACGAGGTCGATGATGTCCCAGCGCGAGTTGCCGTTCTGCCATTCCCGGGCATAAGGATCGAGCAGGGCGCGGTAGAGGCCGTGGCGAACGAACTCGTCGTCGAAGCGCAGGCTGTTGTAGCCGGCCACGCAGGTGCCCGGCTCGGCGAACAGGGCGTGAATCCGGGTCAGGGCCTGCCATTCGCTCACGCCCTCGGCGCGGGCGCGCTCCGGGGTGATGCCGGTCACCAGGGTGGCGTCCGGATTCGGCAACACATCGTCGGGCAGACGCACGTAGAACGACTCCGCGTCGCCCACCTCGTTCAGCGCCGCGTCGGTCCGCAAGCCGGCGAACTGTACGATGCGGTCCCAGCGTGGGTCGGTGCCGGAGGTCTCGAGGTCGTACCAGTAGAACGTCTGCGCCATGGTCTTCGTATAGTTGCTTTGCACTAGGGCCATTGGCAACCTTGCGCGCCATGTCGACTTCCGCCACCCAGAGCGCCGCGCTGGTCGCCGGCCCCATTCTCGCATTGTTGGCGGCGTACCTCATGCTGGCGGGCGGATTCGTTCCGGCGGCGGCGGTCACCCTGGGCGTGACGGTGCTGTGCGTGATCTGGTGGGTGTTCGAGCCCATCCCCATTCCCGCCACCTCGCTGCTGCCGCTGGCTCTGCTGCCACTGCTCGGCGTACTGACCCCGGAAGACGTGGGCGCGGCGTATGGGCATCCGCTTATCCTGCTGCTCCTCGGCGGCTTCATTCTCGCCACGGCCCTCGAGCGCAACGGCGCCCACCGGCGCATCGCGCTGACCATGGTGCGGGCGTTCGGCGGTACCAGCAGCCGACGACTGGTGCTCGGGTTCATGGCCGCCTCGGCCGTGCTCAGCATGTGGATTTCCAACACCGCCACCACGCTGATGCTGCTGCCCGTCGCCCTCGCCGTCCTGGAGAAGTCCGACGATGCCGCGCTCGCCAGACCGCTGCTCCTGGGTATCGCCTACGCCGCCAGCGTGGGCGGCATCGGTACCCCCATCGGCACCCCCCCGAACGTGATCTTCATGGGCGTCTACGAGCAGCAGGTGGGGGAGACGATCACCTTCGCCCGCTGGATGACCTGGGGCGTTCCGGTGGTGGCGGTCTTCCTGCCGCTGATCGGCCTCTATCTCACCCGCGCCCTCGGCCGCACGCCGGCGCCGACGGTTCCGGAGGTGGGTCAGTGGCGGATCGCGGAGGTCCGGGTGCTGCTGGTGTTCGCCGCTACGGCCCTGCTGTGGGTGACGCGCCAGGAGCCCATGGGCGGCTGGGCCGCGCTCCTGGGCGCGGCGCACTCGGCCGACTACATGGTGGCCTTTCTCGGCGTGACGGCGCTGTTTCTGATACCAGACGGCGAAGGCGAGCGGCTGCTGGACTGGGACACGGCCGCGCGGATTCCCTGGGGCATGCTGATTCTGTTCGGCGCCGGCATCGCCATTGCCGCGGCGTTCACTGCCTCTGGGCTCAGCGCATCCATCGGCGCCGCCCTGTCCGGGCTCGCCGAGCTGCCGGTGCTGTTGCTCCTGCTCTGCATCTGTCTGACGGTGACGTTTCTCACCGAGACCACCAGCAACACCGCCACCACCACCCTGCTCATGCCCATCCTCGCCGCCGGCGCCATGGGCGCGGGGATGGATCCGAAGTTGTTCATGATCCCCGCCGCCATGAGCGCGTCATGCGCCTTCATGCTGCCCGTGGCCACGGCGCCCAACGTGATCATGTACTCCACCGCCCGCTTCAGCATCGAGGACATGGCGAAAGAGGGCTTCGCACTCAACCTCCTCGGCGCCGCCGTCATCGCCGGCCTGTGCTACCTGCTCCTCGGCTAGCCGCTCGAGGCGACTCGCCCGGGCGGCGTCGGGCAGCTCCGCCAGCGTCCGCACCGCATCGAAGAACGCCGGCCACTGCCCGTTCGCTTCCTCGAACACCGCCTCGAACGCCGGCACCAGATCCTCATAGGTGGCGATGGAGCCCAAACGCGCGTTGCTCAGGTCGGCCATGAGGAAATCGAACCGGCCGTCGCCGAGGTCGCGGCGCCGGCGGGCGTAGCACCCGCGCGCGGCGTCGAGCACACGTGCCTTGACCCGGTGCTTCTCCTCCGCCGCCAGGTTGCTCCCGTAGACCCGGGCCAGGGCGTCGCGGGTCCGCTCGAGCAATTCCAGCACCCGGGCGCGCTTTTCCCAGGTCTCGTGCTGGCGGCGCCGCGCCTCGGGGTCATCGGCGGCGTCCAGCCACTCGGAGAGCCCCTGCCGGCCCACGAACGTGGCGAAAGCCTCGTTGAAGGGGGCATCGCCGTTGACCCAGATCACCCCGTGCGCCAGCTCGTGCAGCAACAGCTCTGCGAGATCCGCCTCGGGCCACATCACGAACGTGCTCAGCAGCGGGTCATCGAACCAGCCGAGCGTGGAATAGGCCGCCACCTGGCCGACGAAGGTCTCGTAACCCTCCGCGGCCAGTGCCCGGGCCTTGCGCTCCGCCCGTTCCGGATCGAAGTAGCCGCGGTACGGCGTGCAGCCGACGAAGGGATGACACCAACGGTAAGGCTCCAGGGACAACGGCGGTGCCGCGAACACGTTCCAGACCACCGCCGGGCGGTCGAGCTCCACGAAGCTGCCGTAGCGGCCCTCCACCGGCAGCGCCAGCTCGCGCTCCGCGAATGCCAGCACCCGCTCGCTGAAATCCAGGCGCCGGTACAGCAGCGACGGCCGGGCCCCGGGCTCACGGCGGTCCTCCAGCTCGCGCATGAGCGCGGCGGTGGGTTGCCGGGCCGTGAGCAGCCGGATCTGCCCGGTGGCGAGATGAGAGTAGTAGAAAAGCGTCTCGCATCCGGCGAGCGCCAGCACCGCCACCAGCAACGACAGGCGCGGGAGCCGGCACCGAAGCGTGCACCGAAGGGGCCGGAAGGCTGTAGAATGCACCGTAGCCATGTGGGATCGCGGGGACCGGGGTAACAGTATGCATGCCGCGCGCGGGCTCGCCGCGCTGTTTCTCGTCGCGCTCGACTCGGTGGCCGGCTGCCGGCCGCACAACAGCCTGTGGGACCGCGCCCGGCCGCTGGAGTTCTTCACCGCGTCCCGGCTCGCACGGGTACCGCTGCCGCCAAGCTGATGTACGAGCGTCACTTCAACCTGCGCCAGACACCGTTCTCCATCGCTCCGGATCCGGCATTCCTTTACCTCAGCGCCGGGCACAACGAGGCGCTGGCGCACCTGCTCTACGGATTCTCCCACGGCGGGTTCGTGCTCATCACCGGGGAAGTGGGCACCGGCAAGACCACCCTGCTGCGCAACCTGATCCACCGGACGCCCGACGATCTCGATGTGGCCTTCGTGCTCAATCCCCGGCTCACGGCCCGGGAGCTCCTCGAGACCCTGTGCGACGAGTTGGGGGTCGCGTACCCGGCGGGCCGGCTCAGCGTCAAACAGTACATCGACCTGCTGAACCAGCATCTGCTCGATACGCACCGCCGCGGCCGCGGCACGGTGGTGATCATCGACGAAGCGCAGAACCTCTCCGCGGCGGTGCTCGAGCAGATCCGCCTGCTCACCAACCTGGAAACCGACAAACGCAAGCTCCTGCGCATCATCCTGCTCGGCCAGCCGGAGCTGGGCAGGCTGCTCGATCGCACCGACATGCGCCAGCTCGCCCAACGAATCACCGCCCGCTATCACCTCGGGCGTCTGAGCCGGGAGGACACCTATGCGTACGTGATCCACCGGCTCACCCGGGCCGGCGGCAACGGTCAACTGTTCACCCGGGGCGCGCTGCGCCGCCTGTACCGCATCTCCGGCGGCGTGCCGCGCATCATCAATCTCGTGGCGGATCGCGCCATGCTCGGCGCCTACGCCGAAGACCGGCACCGTGTCTCCGCGCGTCTGGTGCGGCAGGCGGCCGCCGAGGTGCTGGGGCGCTCGCGCCGGCCGGCACGGTGGATCGCCACGGGGCTCGTCACCGCCAGTGCCGCGGGAGCGGCTTCGGCCTACTTCCTGATACCGGCGCCGCAGGAGGCTCCGGCCGATCCGGCTCCGGGCACGGAGCCGGCGCAGGCGGTGGCGGCTCCCGAAGGCCCGGCGCCGGCGCCACCCGCCCCGGCCATCGATCCCCCGGACAGCGCCGCGGCGCCCGCGGTCTCGGCCCTGGACCAGCCCGACATTGCGCCGTACCAGTCCCAGCGGCTGGCCTATCGCACTCTGTTCGAACTCTGGGACGTGGATGTGAGCGGCTGGTCCGCCGACACCATTCCCTGCAACTTCGCCCCCACGGCGGGTCTGCAATGCCTTTCCCGGGCCGGGAGCTGGAGCGACATCCGCCGCCTCAATCTGCCGGTGATTCTCGAGCTGTGGGGCCAGGGCAGCGCGCCCTACTACGCCGCCGTCACCGCCATGGACGACGAGATGGTGGAGCTCGAGCTCGCCGGGCAGCGCTATCGGGTCGACCCCGCACGATTGCAGGACGCCTGGTTCGGCAGCTACGTGGTGCTCTGGCAGATGCCCCCGGACTATCAGGGCGCGCTCAAGCGCGGCGACGAGCACTCCACCGTGCGCTGGCTGCGCGAGCGCCTCGAAGCCCTGGGCGCCGGGCCGCTCGAGACTGCCAGCCCGTCCCGGTTCGATGCCCCGCTGCAGGAAGCAGTGATCGAGTTTCAGCGCCGGGAGTCGCTGCTGACCGACGGCATCGTCGGGCCGGCGACGTGGATCAAGCTGGCCGAGCGCCTGGACACCGCGGCGCCGCGGCTGGAGCACTGAGCCGTGTCGTTCGTGCTCGAGGCCTTGAAGAAGCGGGAGGCGGAAGGCGATGCGGATGCCGCCGTCTCCCTGGCGCGCGCCGCCGCCCGCAGCCGGCGCAACCGCGTCTGGGCGGCCCTGTTCGTGGCAGCCATGACCGCAAACGCCGGCCTGCTGGCGTGGCTGCTCGTGCCGCACTGGCCGGCCCCGGGGGGCGAGGAGCCGGTCGGCGGCGAGCCACCGGCCGAAGCGTCCCCCGCCGCGGCGGACAGGCCGCCGCGAGTACCCGAGCCCGAAATCGCGGAATCGGCGCCGCCGGCGCGGCCGGCTGCCGCCGAGCCGCAGCGGGTCACGCTCGGCGAGCTGCCGGAGGAAGCACGAGCGCGCTTTCCCGGTATCGCGTTCTCCACCCACGTCTATTCAAAGGACCCGGAGCTGCGCGCCGTCGTCGCCAACGGCACTCGCCTCGAGGAAGGGGATCGGGTTCGCGGCCTGCGCATCCACGAGATCACGGCGGCCGGGGTCGTGCTGCGTTTCGAGGACTATCTGGTGGAGGTTCGCCTGGCCCTGGACTGGGACGCCACCTGAGGCGGACTCAAACGGCCCGGCGTACCCCCGGGGCGGCATCGGTGCGGGTGAGCTCGTAGATCCCCGCCGTGGTGAACACCTCGAGAATGTCCGGATCCACCAACCCCTTGCGGGCCTCGTCGCCGAGGACGTCGAGCGCGTTCTCGACGCTCATGGCGGACTTGTAGGGGCGGTCCATGGCCGTCAGCGCATCAAAAATGTCGCACACGGTCATCACCCGGCTGGCGAGCGGAATCTGCTCCCCGGCGAGACCCAGCGGATAGCCGCTGCCGTCGAGCTTCTCGTGATGGGCACCCGCAATCTCGGGGACGCCGGCCAGCTCCGGCGGCCACGGGAGCACGGCGAGGAAATCACGGGTATGGGTGACGTGGGATTCGATCTCCCGGCGCTCGTCCGGGGTGAGGCTGCCGCGCCGGACCGACAAGGCCGCCAGATCACCGTCGCTGATGAGCCCGTCCCGAGTGCCGTCGAGCTCGAGAAACGGGTACTCCCGCACCCGCCGCAACGGCGCGAAGTCGCCGTCGTCCAGCGGCGTGGGCCGGTTGGCCTGGGTGATCAGCTCGAAGTACTGATCGAGCACCCCGAGGTCCGACTCCAGCTCCCGGTGCAGCCGCCGCCGGGCCACCTCGAAATCCTCACGCGGATGGTGCAGGAGCTCGAGCTCCCGCTCCACGGTGCGCCGGCGCAACCGCTCCTTCTGCAGCTCGAAGCGGTAGCGGATCAGCTCGAGGCGCTCGTCGGTGAGCTTGTTGGCCTTGAGCAGGATGTTCTCGCGCACGCCGATTTTGCCGAAATCGTGCAGCAGCGCGGCATAGCGGACCTCGCGAATGTGCTCCTGCGACAGCTCGAGGCCGCGAAACCGGGAAAGCCCCGACTGCGGCAGGGCCTCGAGCAGGGCCACGGTGGTCTCGGCCACCCGCGCAGAATGACCGCTGGTGGACGGGTCGCGCTGCTCGATGGTCTTCACCGACGCCTGCACGAAGCCCTCGAACAGCCGATGAACGTCGCTGATCAACGCGTTCTTCTGAATCGACACCGCAGCCTGACTCGCCACCGCCCGAAGCAGCTCGCCGATCTCGTCGCCGAACGGCACCGGATCGTCCTCGGTGGGATCGAGCCGGTTGATGAACTGCAGCACGCCGACGATCCTGTCGCGATGGTCGCGCATGGGCAGCACCAGCACCGAGCGGGTGCGATAGCCCATCTCACGGTCGAAGGAGCGGTTGAACGTGTACGGCCGCCCCGGCGGAATCTCGTAGACGTCGGGAATGTCCAGGGTCTCGCCGGACAGGGCCACGTACCCGGCCAGCGAGGTCGGGGTGATCGGCAGCCGGGTTTCGACGAACGGCACGTCCACCAAGTCGTTCTGCGCGAGCTTGAACACCAGCTCGGGCTCCGCCCCGTCCTCGTCCACCAGATACAGCGAGCCCGCCTCGCAGCCCGCGAGCCGCCGCGCCTCGCTCAAGATGGTCTCGAGGAGCTCGGCGAACTCCATGCGGGTGGAAAGCGAGAGCGCGATGTCCGAGAGCTGACGCATGCGCTCGCGCCGGGCCCCGACTTCCCGATGCAGCGCCAGAATCCGGTGGCTGCGCCGCCACTGCGCCTCGGCGTGGGCCACCAAGACATCGAACGCCTCGGCGTCCGCCGCGCCGGGGAGCACCAGGTCCGCGCCCGGGCACGCTTCGCCGGCAACGATCAGGGCGTGCGGAAACCGTCGCCGCAGATCCTCGGAGGAAATCGCAGCCGGGAGGCCGAAGCACAACGCCACCGTCTCGTCCACGGTATCGGCGCCGGTAGCCGCGACGATCCGCCAACCGCGGGTCTCCGCGGCCTGTTGCACTTGCGTGGCCTGGCCGCCGGAGGCGGCCAGGCCCAGGGCCGGGGTGTATTGCGACGGCTTCACGGAACGTGCGTCCTGCAGACTGACACTCGCAAGTATGGTGCCCGTCGCACGCAGCGACCGGACTTGGGTCACATCTGCGCCTTACAGACTGGCGGCGCCGGACAGGTCCTCCAGGCGCCGCTCGAGCTCCGCCAGGCGACTGTTGAGCTGGAGCCGGTAGGCATCGATGGCGGCCACGGCCTCGGTGTTCTCCTCCACCTGCCCGGCCACCTCGGATTCGAGCTGGGCCATGCTGCGCTGGGTCGCGTTCACCCGATCCACCAGATCGCGCTGGCTGCGGACCACCTCTTCGAGCTGCACCTGAACGTTGGTCAGCTCGTCCACCACCTGCTCCTGGCGCTCGAACGCGCTCTCGTGGCGGCCCAGGGTGCTGCGGATGTCGTCGGCGGTGGAGCGCAGCCCGGAAACGGACTGCTCTAGTGACTCGATGGTGTTCTGGTTCTCTTCGATCCAGCCCTTGTTGCGCTCGTTCGTGACCGCCCAGAGCTTGCGGATCTCCGATTCCCAGAAGTCGATCTGCTCGGTGGTGGCCTCGCCGGTCTCGGTCAGGGCCTCGTCGGTGACTCGCAGCCGATCCTCGAGGACCTTGATGCGGTCGCTCGCCTGCTCGAGCGCCTCATTGCCGGCCTCGAGACGCTGCTGCTGCTCGGCGATGAACCAACCAGCCACCATGAGCCCCGCAACCAGCACCACGAGGACCAGGGTGTTGCCGAGTCCGCCGCCGCCACGGCCGCCGCCGGCGCCGCGACGGCGGCCGGAGGGCGCGCCGCGTCGACGCGCCGCCAGATCCTCCGGGCTGGTGGAAATCGAGTCACTCCCGGGACGCTCCGCCATGAAGACTCCTGTGCCATTGCTGCTAGCGGCGCCAAGGTTACAGCAACGCGAGCACCGCCCACAGCACGGCAGTCAGCACCAGTCCGCTGACGACGACGCCGCGGACCGAGGTCATGGGCCCCTGCTTGCCGACGATCCCGTTCACTTCCAGCGCGAGGATGATCACCAGCGATACCACCAGCGGGACGGTGCTGCCGGAGAGCCCGCCCTGCGTGAAGTGGGCGCTCGACCCCATGAAGAAGAGCATGGGCAGCGAGAACAGCGTGTTGGTGCGGGACGCCAGAGCCGCCTTCGGCGCCGCGGCCGCCGCCTCCGGGAGCGCTTCGCCGCCGGACTTGAGCTGCTCGTTGGACGCGATGACGATCTTCTGCTGGGGCCAGATGATGAGCCACACGTTCAGAAACATCAGCGTGCCCAGAACCGCACCGACGGTGATGTCGAGGGTCACCCCGGCACCACGGATCCCGAGCATGATCACCCCGGTCAGGAAGGTGAACATGGCCCCCCAGCGAAACCACCACAGGGCCCGGGGGACGAGCTTGGTGAACGCGTCGGTGCGCGCGGATCCGTCCGCTTCCTTGAAGTACTCCGTCTGCACGAAGTTGAAGTAGTACAGCAACCCGATCCAGGTAATGCCGAACAGAAAGTGCCCCCACCGGGCCAGATAATCGACGACTGCCATCGTATCCATAGTCGGTCTCCCCACCTGATGATTGGTCTGGTGGCCGCCGACTATAACCCATAACGAACGTACCTTGACAATTCCTCCACCGACTCCGGCACGGGCGGAGCAAAAAAAAGCCCCGCCGGGGGGCGGGGCTTTTCCATGGCCCGGGAGGCAGAGACGGCTGTTACATCATGCCGCCCATGCCGCCCATGTCGGGCATGCCGCCACCGGCTCCGCCGGCAGCCCCCTTCTCTTCGGGGATCTCGCTGATCATCGCTTCGGTGGTGATCATGAGACCGGCAACCGAGGCGGCCGCCTGCAGCGCGGTACGGGTGACCTTCGCGGGATCGAGAATGCCCCACTTGATCATGTCGCCGTACTCGCCCGTGGCGGCGTTGTAGCCTTCGTTGCCCTTGAGGCCGTCCACCTTGTCGAGCACCACCGCGCCCTCGACACCGGCGTTGGTGGCGATCTGACGCAGCGGCGCGGACATGGCGCGCCGGGCGATGGCGATGCCCACGTTCTGATCCTCGTTGTCGCCCTTGAGGCCATCGAGCGCCTTCAGGGAGCGAATCAGGGTGACCCCGCCGCCGGGCACGACGCCTTCTTCCACCGCGGCGCGGGTGGAGTGCAGCGCGTCTTCCACGCGGGCCTTCTTCTCCTTCATCTCGATCTCGGTGGAAGCCCCCACCCGGATCACGGCCACGCCGCCGGCGAGCTTCGCCAGCCGCTCCTGCAGCTTCTCGCGGTCGTAATCGGACGAGGTGTCCTCGATCTCCTGACGGATCTGCTTGACCCGGCCTTCGATGTCGCCTTTCTGGCCATTGCCGTCGACGATGGTGGTGTTCTCCTTCGTGGAGGCCACGCGCTTGGCGCTGCCGAGATCGTCGATGGTGGCGCCTTCCAGGGTCAGCCCCACTTCCTCGGAGATGACGGTGCCGCCCGTGAGGATGGCGATGTCCTGCAGCATGGCCTTGCGGCGGTCGCCGAATCCGGGCGCCTTGGCCGCGGAGACCTTGACGATGCCGCGCATGTTGTTCACCACCAGCGTGGCCAGAGCCTCGCCTTCGATGTCCTCAGCGATCACCATCAGCGGGCGGCCGGCCTTCGCCACGGACTCGAGGATCGGCAGCATCTCGCGGATGTTGGAGATCTTCTTGTCCACGAGCAGGATGTAGGGCTCTTCCAGCTCGGCGGCCATGGACTCGTTGTTGTTGATGAAGTAGGGGGAGAGGTAGCCGCGGTCGAACTGCATCCCCTCGACCACTTCCAACTCGTTCTCGAGCCCCTGACCTTCCTCGACAGTGATCACGCCTTCCTTGCCGACCTTCTCCATGGCCTCGGCGATGATCTGGCCCACGGCCTCGTCGCTGTTGGCGGAAATCGTACCCACCTGGGCGATGGCCTTGTTGTCCTCGCACGGCGTGGAGAGCTTCTCGAGCTCTTTCACCGCAGCGCTGACGGCCTTGTCGATGCCGCGCTTGAGATCCATGGGATTCATGCCGGCAGCCACCGACTTGTTGCCTTCGGTGAGGATCGCCTGGGCCAGCACCGTGGCGGTGGTGGTGCCGTCACCGGCCTCGTCGGAGGTCTGGCTGGCGACTTCCTTCACCATCTGTGCGCCCATGTTCTCGAACTTGTCCTCGAGCTCGATCTCCTTGGCCACGGACACGCCGTCCTTGGTGACCGTGGGCGCGCCGAAGGACTTGTCGAGGACGACGTTGCGGCCTTTCGGGCCGAGGGTGACCTTCACGGCGTTGGCCAGCGTGTTCACGCCGTCCAACATCCGGTGGCGCGCATCATCTGCGAACCGTACGTCTTTTGCGCTCATGTAACTTTTCCTCTTTCTGTCCGTTCTATTCCGATGACTCGTTAGCCTTCGAGCACGCCGAAGATCTCGCCTTCAGCCAGGACGAGCAGCTCTTCGCCGTCGATTTTGACCGTGCTGCCGGCGTACTGACCGAAGAGCACCTTGTCGCCCGTCTTCACGTCCGGAGCGCGAACGTCTCCGTTGTCCAGGGTCTTGCCCGGGCCAACCGCCAGCACCTCCCCCTGGGAGGGCTTTTCGGCCGCGGATTCGGGCAACACGATGCCACCGGCGGTCTTGGTTTCTTCTTCCACCCGGCGCACGACAACGCGATCGTGTAGAGGTCGAATTTTCATTACCTACTGATCTCCCGTTTGTATCCCTTCAGGTTCAGGGTTCTTTTAGCACTCTCACCACGAGAGTGCTAATCCGAGGACCGCTATGATAATCGCGGCCGCGAGACTTTCAAGGCTGCGCCGACCTCCGGAGCCCGGTATGCCGGCATCTGGGGGCTCGCTCCGGCACGATCGGCCGGTGCAGCCGCCTGCGTCTGCACAGTGGGGGCAGCCCGGTGGATTTCAAGAGGAAGCTGCTTCAGCGCCGCTGTCAGTGTCAGCGCAGTCGCCGCGGCGGCTCGTCGTCCTCGTCGTTGTGGGCGTGGTACTCGCCCTCGATGATGGTGGGGCCGCGCCGCCGCGGGTGGGCGCCGGGGCGCACATCCACCACCGCCCTCGAGAGCAGCCACCGGGCCGCGGCGCCGCGCAACGGGGGAATCAGCATGGCGAAGCCGAACAGGTCGGTGGCGAAACCCGGCGTCAGCAGCAGGGCGCCGGACACCGCCAGCAGGAGCCCCTCCACCATCTCCCGCGCCGGCAGCTCGCCACTCTGCAGGCGCGCCATGCCGCGCGTCAGCGTCGTGAACCCCTGAATCCGCAGCAGCATCACCCCGACCACGGCCGTCAGCATCACCAGCACGATGGTGGGCCAGGCGCCGATGTAGCCGCCGACGCGAATGAGCAGGTACATTTCGATGATGGGGATCAGGAAAAAGGCCAGCAGCCAGAAACGCATGGAGGGTGGTCCGTTGCAGCGGACCACCCAATCTGCGAGGTCGGGGCGCGCAAGTCAAACCCCGTCGCCCGGCGAACCCTTCGCTCCGGCGGAACGCATCTGGCAGGTGGTGGCCGCCATTCCCCGCGGCCGCGTCGCCACCTACGGACAGGTGGCGCGCCTCGCCGGCATGCCCCGACACGCCCGCTACGTCGGGCGTACCCTCGCGCGGCTCCCCGCCGGCAGCCGCCTGCCCTGGCATCGGGTGCTGAACGCGAGCCTGCGCATCGCCCCCCGGGACGACCGCGCCATGACGAGCCAACGCCGGCGCCTGGAACGGGAAGGGGTCGCTTTCGTGGGGCCGCGGGTGGCGCGCGGCCACCTGTGGGAGGCATGACTCCGCTACACTGCGCCACCATGATCCGGATCTCACATGGCCGTGTCCTCTGAGCCCGCCCCGGGGGCGGATCGGGGTCGGAGCTGGCGCCAGGCGTGGCTGGTCTACCTGCACCCCCGCATCGCCACCATGCTGTGCCTCGGGTTCTCCGCCGGGCTGCCGTTCCTGCTGGTGTTCTCCACCCTCTCCGCCTGGCTCACCGAGGCCGGTGTGTCGCGCACCGCCATCGGCTTGTTCAGCTGGGTGGGCATCACCTACTCCATCAAGGTCGTGTGGGCGCCCATTGTCGACCGCCTGGGCCTGCCGCTGCTGACACGTCGGCTCGGCCAACGCCGCGGCTGGATGCTCGCGGGGCAGATCGGCATCGCCGCGGGCCTTGCCGGGATGAGCCTGTTGCAACCGTCCGAGGCCCTGACGGCGGTGGCGCTGCTGGCGCTGCTGGTGGCCTTCTCCTCCGCCACCCAGGACATCGCCATAGACGCCTTCCGCATCGAGTCCGCCCCCGTGCACCAGCAGGGCGCGATGGCGGCCACCTACCAGCTCGGCTACCGGG
>JBMCWS010000018.1:0-32062 GCA_048621375.1 Pseudomonadota bacterium
GGACGGCGCCATGGAGCTGCAGCGCTGGCGTCGCGGCGAGCTGGTGACGACCCGTCCGCTGGAAGCGGTGGACGAATGCGAGCTGGTGATCGAGGACGAGCCGTGGATGTTCGAGGCCGACTCCTGCATCAACGGCCTCGCCCACGGCACCGGCCTGGCGGCGAGCCTGGACGGCGAGCGCATCGTGGTGGAGGGGCGGTTCGTGCTCGGGCACCTGGTCTCCGGCGAGATTCAGGAACTGCGGCCGCGGGACACGTGATGGAGATTCCGGGGTTGCAGATTCAGCGCGAGATCGGCCGCGGCGGGATGGCGCGGGTCTATCTGGCGGTGCAGCGCAAGTTCGGCCGGCTGGTGGCGCTGAAGGTCGTCTCCGGCGAGCTGGCGGAAGACGCCGAGTTCCGCAAGCGCTTCATCCAGGAATCGCGGATCAACGCTCGGCTCAGCCACGCCCACATCGTCGGCATCTACGACGTGGGTGCCACGGCGGACGGGGTGTACCTGGTGATGGAGTACGTCCGCGGCGGTGACCTGAACAAGCGCCTGGAGCGTGGCATGACGGTGGAGGCGCTCATCGGCGTCGTCACCGCGATCGCCAGCGCCCTGGACTACGCTCACGGCCGCGGCTTCGTCCACCGCGACATCAAGCCCGAGAACATTCTGTTCCGCGAGGACGGCACGGCGGTGCTGAGCGACTTCGGCATCGCCCGGGTGATGGACGAGGGTTTGACCGTGAGCGAGGCGGGCACGGTGCTCGGGACCCCGCAGTACATGAGTCCGGAGCAGGCGGCCGGGCGGCCCCTGGACGGGCGGTCGGATCTCTACAGCCTGGGGGTCGTCCTCTATCGGGTGCTCACCGGCGACGTGCCCTATCAGGCCGACACGCCGGTGAGTGTGAGCGTCAAGCACCTGCAGGAGCCGGTGCCGCGGCTGCCGAGCCATCTGAGCGCGTTCCAGGGGGTGATCGACCGGGCGCTGGCGAAGAAGCCCGAGCAGCGCTATCAGAGCGGCGCGGAGCTGGCGGCGGAGCTGGCGGCGGTGCAGGCGCGCCCGGAGCTCGGCAACGCGACCCTGCGCAACCAGGTCGTCACCACCCAGGAGATCCGCGCGGTGGGTTCGGATCTGTTCACGGCACGGGATCCCGGGCGGCTGGAGCGCAAGTCCCGGCGCCGCCGGCGCCGGCGGATGGTGCGGAACGTGGCCTCGGTGGCACTGGTGACGGGCGCCATCGGCGGGGCGTCGTACGCGCTGGTGCAGCAGCCGGAGTGGGTAACCCGGCTGTCGGCGGCGGTGGGGATCATCGACGACCCGGAAATCCAGGAGGCGTGGAACAACGCGCGCTCGCTGCGCCAGGACCCGAATCAGAGTCTGGCCGCCATCGTCGCCGGCTACCGCCGGGTGCTGAGGCTGGCGCCCGCGCACCAGGGCGCGCGGGCGGCGCTGGCGGGGGTGGCGGAGCAGTGGAAGGACGAGGTCGCTGAGGCCATGGAGGCGGGGCGGCTGGACGAGGCGGAGACCAAGCTGGCGGAAGCGTCGTCAGCGTTTCCCGATGACGACGGCCTGCGGCGGCTGTCGGAGCGCCTCACCAATCACCAGCACGCGGAGCGCCTGCTCGCCAGCACCCAGGGCCTGTTGAGCAGCCACGGGCTATCCGACATGGCGTCGGCCACGGCGGCCATCCAGACCTATCAGGAAGTGCTGCGCCTGGCGCCGGGCCACCAGGAGGCGCGGGCGGAGCTCGACGAGTTGAGCCGGCATTACGCCGGCCTGGCTGAGGAGGCCGCGGATGCCGGCGAGGTGGATCGAGCCATCGCGCTGCTCGACCGCGCCAGTGCCGCCAACGACAACCTGCCGATGCTCGCGGAGGTGCGCGAGAAGATTCAGCAGGCGAGCACCCTGCAGTCCGCCATCGACGACATGCTGCAACAGGCGAGCCGCCACCGCGGCGAGGGGGCGCTGATCAATCCGCCCGGGGAGAACGCGGCGGAGCTCTATCACCGGGTGCTCTCCACCGACCCGGACAACGTCATCGCCACCCAGGGGCTGAACGAGGTGGAATCCCAGCTGCTCAGCAGAGCCGGAGAACTCCTCGCCGCCGGCGAGCTGGACACCATGCGGGAGCTCATCGACCGGGCGGGTGCGGTGGGGCTCGAGCAGGCGTCGGTGAACCGATTGAGATCCCGGCTGGATGAGGAGGTGGCGCGCCGCGAGCGCGTGCAGGCGAATCTCGCACGAGCGCAACGGCTGCTCGACCGGGGCTTCATCACCGAGCCCTCCGGTGGCAATGCCGTGGCGCTGCTGCGCGACGTGGAGCAGCTCGACCCCGGCAACCCGCGGGCCCAGGCGCTGCTCGAACGCGGTGCGCAGCGGCTGGTGGCGGCGGCGCGGGAGGCCTTCGAGGTCGGGCTGCGCGACGAGGCGCGCCATTACCTGGAGCTGGCAATCGCCGTGGACCCCGACGCCGGGGAATGGCGCGATCTTCGCGAAGAGTGGGAAGAAAGTGTCACAAGCCGCTGATATAGAATATTTTTTTCGTCTGGACGGTGACGCCATTCCTTTGGACGCGCACATGACCCTGGGGCGCCACCTCGACAACGATCTGCTGCTCGCCGGCGAAGACGTGCTGGATTACCACCTGCGCCTCGAGCTCACCGACCGCGGGCCCTGGGCGGTGCCGCTGGGCGAGGCGAGCCTGCGGGTGAACGGGCTCGAGCGCGGCGAGCCCCTGGGGCTCGTGCCCGGGGATGCGCTGGAGATCGGCCAGAACGTGCTGGAGGTGGTCGTCGAGCCTCGGCAGGCGGGCGAGGCCGACGGCTGGTTGTTGTGCGCGGAGGACGCAGCTGCGGGCGGCGACGGCGTGGTGGCCGTGGACGGGCGGCTCAGCATCGGCCGCGGCGACGACAACGACCTGCAGCTCGCCGACGGCCACGTCTCGCGCCGGCACGCGCGGCTCGAGGTGCACCACGGGGTGGCGTGGGTGCGCGATCTGAACTCGGCCAACGGCACCCAGGTGAACGGGCAACGGCTGGCCGGCGGCTGCCGGTTGTTCCACGGTGACGAGATCCGTTTCGACGCCGTGGCATATCAGCTCGTGGGCCGCGGCGCCGAGCTCACCCCGGTGCGCGCGGTGCAGCGGGGGGACGGGGTATCGGCGCTACGGATCAGCGACGCGGACGCGCCGGATGCCAGTACCGACACCACCGAGGTGGCGCCCGCCGACGAGCCGCCGGCGGTGGAACCGGCGTTGCCGCCGGCGGGGGAGAGTGGGCTGTTCCTGCTCGGCGCCAGCGACACCATTGCGCGCCTGGTCTACCGCACCCCCATGGGCAAGGTGGCGCTGGGGCGCGACGAGGGCTGTGACCTGGTACTGCGCGAGCGCACCGTCTCCCGGCGCCACGCCGAGCTGACGGTGCGGGCTGAAGGCGTCACCGTCACCAACCTGATGGCCACCAACGGTACGCGGCTGAACGGCCGGCTGGTGCAGACCTCGCGGCTGCACGACGGCGACGAGCTGCTGCTCGGCCGGGTGCGGCTGGTGTTCCGGGAGCTCGCGCCCCCGCAGTCGCCGCCGTGGTGGCGCCGGCTGGACCCGCGCTCGTGGTGGCGGCAACTCCGGCGATGGCTTGCAAGTCGCTGATTTGCCGGTGCGTTGCTTTTCCCTACCCCCCAACCTATGCTGCGCGCCTCACGGCCATTGCGGTAGCGATCCATGGGAGTACAGATTCCGTTCCGACGGGAGCTCGAGTTCCAGTACGGGCAGGTCGATCGGGTAGGGCCGCGGATCCGGCGGATCATCGCCGAGAACCCGAGCCCCTTCACCCTGTACGGCACCGGGACCTACATCATCGGCAACGGCGAGGTCGCCGTGGTGGACCCCGGGCCCGCGGATCCCCAGCACATCCAGGCCATTCTCGACGCCACCCGGGACGAGACCATCACCCATCTTCTGGTCACGCACACGCACACCGACCACTCCCCGGGCTGCGCGCTGCTGAAAAAGAAGATCGACGCGCCCACTTATGCCTACGGCCCCCACGGCGCCGGCAAGCTCGAGGAGGGCGTGCCGGTGGAAGAGGGCGGCGACATGGACTTCGAGCCGGACCACCTGGTGCGTCACGGCGACATCATCGAGGGGGGCGACTGGTCGGTGGAGTGCGTGTACACGCCGGGACACACCTCGAATCACATGTGCTATCAGCTCCGCGAGGACAAAGCCCTGTTCACGGGTGACCACATCATGGGCTGGTCCACCAGCATCATCTCGCCGCCGGACGGCGACATGTCCGCGTACATGGCGAGCCTCGAGCTGCTGCTCGAGCGCGACGACGAAGTGTACTGGCCCACCCACGGGCCGCGGGTCGATCACCCCAAGGAGCTGGTGCGAGCCTTCGTCGAGCATCGCCGGGAACGCGAGGAGCAGATTCTCGCCTGCGTGCGCGACGGCGTGCACCACATCCGCGATATGGTGCCCATCATGTACACCGCCACGCCCGAGTTCATGTATCCCGCCGCCGCCCGAAGTGTGCTCGCCGCCGTGGAATACCTGGTGCACAAGGGCACCCTGGTGGCCGACGGCGAGGTGTCGCTGGACAACGGCTACTACCTGCCCGGCTGATGCCGCGGGGCGGCCGCGCCTCGACTCAGGCGTCGCCGTTGACCACCGTGCCGATCGTGGGCTCGCCGTTGGTGGTCGCTG
Source organism: Pseudomonadota bacterium (assembly GCA_048621375.1). GTDB lineage: Bacteria > Pseudomonadota > Gammaproteobacteria > Pseudomonadales > Azotimanducaceae > UBA7803. The sequence goes on from JBMCWS010000018.1 coordinate 4,694, forward strand.
CGTCGTCCTCGTCCGGGACGGTGGGGAGCTGCACCATGACGGCGACGCCGGAACCGTCCGGGAGGTTCACGGCGCGGACGAAGCCGCCGTGGTGCTCGGCGATGACCCGGACCACGTACAATCCCAGACCGAAGTGCAGGCGGTTCTGCGGGCCGCGGTGGCTCACCATGGAATCGAACAGCGACTTCTCTTCGTTGGCGGGCAGCAGCGGGCCGCGGTTGGCCACGGTGATCTGGAGCTGGTCCCGGTAGGCATCGAGCTGCACCTTGATGGGGCTGTTGGAGCGGTGGAAGTCGATGGCGTTGTCGACGATCTTGTCGAGCAGCTGCTCGATGCGGTAGTCGGAGACGCAGGCGTACACCGGCCGCGTGGGGCCGCGATAGACGAACTCGCAGGACTTGTGCGCCACCCGGCAGTTGGCGACGTAGTTCTCGAGCAGCCGGGCGATGTCCACCACCTCGCGCTCTTCCGCCTCCAGCGATTCCTCGAGGTTCGCCGCGTCCGCCAGGTTCTGCACGATGATGCCGATGCGCATGACCCCGCGCTTGGCGCTCTCGAGATACTTGCTGTCCTCCACGCCCGGGTTCTCCACCGCCAGGTTCTGCAGCGAGGTGGAGAGGGTGTTCAGGGGATTGTTGATCTCGTGGCGCAGGGTCCGCGGCATGCTCTCGAGGAACGTATTGTGCTGGTGCAGCTTCGACAGCATGCTCGAGACGCTGCGGGCGAGGTCGCCGATCTCGTCGCCAGCGCTCATCTCCCGCTGCAGCTCGCCGATGCGCAGGCGGCCGTACTCGTCGATGGCGCTCGACGCTTCCCGGCGCAGGTTGCGGATGCGCCAGGCGAGCCGTGCCGCGAACGCGAGCAGGGCGATGAACACCGCGAACAGGCTGACGATGGAGACGAGGATCACCTGCTCCAGCGCCGCCCGCTGGAAGCTGAGGATCTCGTTGATGTTCTGCTCCACCACCACCGTGCCGATGACCTGGTTCTCGGAGACGATGGGGTGGGCCGCCATGATCACCTCCTGCTCCGGCGAGATGCTGCGGCGCAGCGCCAGGGGGTCGCCGCCGAGCGAGCTTTCGATCACCGCGTCGGCGGTGGCCTGGGCATCCTCGATCAGGCTGCGGCGGGGTTCCCACGGCTCGCCGGTGACGAGCTGATGCACCCACGGCCGGAGCTGTGAGAACCAGCCCTCGAGCATTTTCACGGTCTGATTCTCGACCTCCGGCGCGCCGGTGATGTTGCTGCCGGTCTCGGCGCGCACCCGCTTCTGGGGGTCGATGACCATGATCCGGGCGCCGGAGTAGCCGAGGCCCTGGATGATGTTCAGGACCTCGGGGGAGCGCAGCACCACCAGATTGAAGCTCTCCTTGCCGGCGGTGGGCAGGGTCTGGGTGGTGCGGCGGATGGCGCGGGTCTGCGGATCGTCCACGTCCACGAAGGCGATGCCGAAGTAGCGCGACGAGCCGAGCATCTCGAGCGGCACCCGGAACTCGATCCGAAAGCCCTGCTCGGTTTCACGCATGAACCCTTTGATGGTGTTGCTGGGCGTGCCGGTCTCGGCGAAACGCCAGTCGGCGCCCATGCGGTAGGCGGTGGTGACGCCCGGCTCCGAGAAGGTCACCGTGACCCGGCCGTCCTCGCCGTCGGTGCGGATGAAGCGCAGGCGCACGTGGTCGGCGTTGTCCAGGCGCAGGTATTCGGAGCTGCGGTAGACGTGCTCGGCGTCCACCACGTCCATGTAGACGTAGAGCTGGCCGTTGCGCTCGCCGAGCAGAAGCTCGAAGTCGCCGTCCCGATCGCCGCTTTCACTGCCGAACGACAGCGCCCGGTCGGCCAGGCCCTCGCCCCAGTCGCTCATGTCGGCGTCCAGCCGCACCGGGCCCTGCAGCGGGTGGGCGTAGAGGCTCTCGAAGTCCTCCATGCTCACCGGCAGATCGTTGAACAGATCCTCGCGGCCGTTGAACAGCGTCGAGATGCCCTCGGCGGTCAGAAGCTGGGCGTTGGACTGCCCCTGGATCAGCAGGCGCTCCATTTCCACGAGCTGGCGATAGCTGAACCAGGGCACCATGAGCAGGGTGAGCCCCAGCAGCATGATCTTGGTGCCAAGGCGCGGCCCGCGCATGCGGCGGAACAGCTTCATGCCGGATCACCCTTCCCGCGAGCGGCAATCGGGACGGCGCCGATGGTCAGGGCTCGGTAGACCAGCGGTAGCCATAGCCGTACTCGCTCTTGATCGCTGCGAACCCCGGGTCAACCTTCTCGAATTTCTTGCGGATGTTGCGCATGTGGGTGTTGATGGTGTTGTTGGTCACCAGGCTCTGCATGGTGGCATTCATCAACGTCTCGTAGCTGACGGCGTGGCCGGGCACGCGGACGAGCTTCGCGAGCATGCGGAACTCGGTGCCGGAAAGGTCGATACGGTGGCCTTTCCACGAGGCCAGCAGCGCGTCCTGATCCAGCATCAGCTCGCCGATGCGCTTGGCGCTCGGGCTGTCGTCGTGGGCGCCGTCCTGCTCGGCGCGCACCTCGCTGATGCGCAGCAGCGACGAGATCCGCTCGGCCAGGTAATCCAGGCTGATGGGTTTCGGCAGGTAATCCCACGCGCCCAGCCGCAAGCCCGAGATCTTGTCGATCTCGTCGATGCGCTCGGTGAGGAAGATCACCGGCAGACTGGGCGCCCGCGTGAGCACGTCGCGGCAGAGCTGGAAGCCGGCGTCGACCTCCTCGCCGAGGATGATGTCGAGGATCACCAGATCCGGGAGCGCGTCGTTGAAGCCCTGCAGGGCCTCCTGCCGGCTGCCGTAGGCGTACACCCGGTACCCCTTCTTGGTGATGGCGTCGGCGTAGTTGGCCCGCTGATCCGGGTCGTCCTCGACGATGGCGATGGTTTTGGCCATCCGGGTATCCCGCTGTAATTTGGGAAGATTTTAGCGGTTATGCGGCCGCGTGGATAATACCGCCGCTCTGCAGCGTTTCTCCATGCTCTGCCGCACGACGCTCCACGATTCGTGCAGCCTGCGCACAGCGTGCTGCGGTTCAATGCAGCCATGAAGGTATTCATTCCGCACAACGAAGCGTTCAGCGACCGCGTCATGGAGGAATTGGGCCTCAACCTGGGGGATCTGGTTCCCTTTCAGCTCGACTACGAGTGCCTGCGCCTGGGTGAGGAACTCGGCGACGCCGACATCCACGGCCCGCCCGAGGCGTGGGAGGGCGTGGACGAAAGCATCGATCCGTAGGCTCGCGGCGCCGTCGCGCGATTGGAAATCGCCCGCACCGGCTGGTTTACTGTCGGCGTGACGAGCATGGACGCCAACGGAAGCGCGGGGCTGGTGCTCTGCGTCACCGGTGCCGAATGCACCGGCAAGACCACCCTGGCAGAGGCCCTGGCGGATGCCTTCAGCGCCCCCTTGGTGCCGGAGGCGGCGCGCGCCTATCTCGAGGGCCAGTGCGCGTACGCGGCCGACGACGTGCTGGAGATCGCCCGCCGTCAACTCGATGCGGAAGCTGCGGCGCTCGCCCGCGACTCGGTGGTGATCGCCGACACCGATCTCACCGTGATTCAGGTGTGGTGGGAAGAAAAATACGGCGAGCTCGACCCCTGGCTCGCCGAGGCGCTTGCCGCGCGCACCCCGCGCCGTTACCTGCTGGCCTGCCCCGATCTGCCCTGGGAGTCGGACCCGCTGCGCGAGTCGCCCCACGACCGCGGCCGCCTGCATCAGCGCTATCTCGAGATTCTCGAGCGGTCGCCGTTCGAGTATTTCGAGGTTCACGGATTCGGCCCTGAGCGGCTGACCCGGGCCATGTTCCAGGTGGGGCGATGGATGGCGCGGGTGGGCCGCTGAGGGTCACGAGCCGCGGGCCCGCAGTCGTTCCATGCCCGTCTCGGCCTGCTCGCGGATCTCCGGGCGGTCGTTGCCGCCTGCCACTTCCGCCAGGGCCCAGGTGGTCTCGCGCAGCCACAGCGCCGTGATGCAGGCCTCGAGGCGCGCCTCGGCCACGTCTTCGCCGGCGTAGCGCGCCGCCATCTCCGGCAGCGCGGTGTCCGCGAGTCGGGTGCCCTGATGCAGGTTCACCAGATCGAACACCGGGTCGTTGTGGCCGGCCCATTCCCAGTCGAGGGTGACCCAGCGCTGCTCCGGCGTGCGGATCACGTTCCAGGGGTTCAGGTCGTTGTGGCAGGGCTCGAGCCGCGGCGGTGCCCAGCGGGTCCGCGCCGCCAGGGTCTCGAGCCAGGCGGGCGCCGCAGCCGCCTCGAGATGCGCCCGGGCCTGGGCCACGGGGTCGTAGATCCGCTCGAGGTGGGGAAGGTTGTGGTGAAGCTTTGCCAGGTAGTCCGCCAGCGTCGCCGCGTCGGGGGCGAGGTCGGCGAGCAGCGCACCGGGCACCCAGCGGCAGATCATGTCGCCGCTGCCGGTATCGAATGCCACCATCTCCGGCAGAGCGGGGGAGCCGCTGGCGTAGATGCGCCGCTCCTGCTCGCGGTCGACGAAGCCGCGCGTCGCGGTGGCGGCGCGCAAGACGTAGCGCTCGCCCGCGTACTCGAAGCGGTAGTTGGCGTTGCTGTAGCCCCCTTCCTGGAACACGAAGCCGGAAATCGCCGCCGCATCCCAGTCCGGGCACAGCCGGGCGATGCGACGCCGCAGGTCGGCGGAGACCGCGCAGGTCGAGGCGCGGCGCCGATGGATCAATTCACCCCCACCACGTAGCCGAGGGCCGGGCCGATCTCCTCGCGCAGCACCACGTCCGCCAGCGGATCCAGCGGCGTTTCTTCGCGGTTGACGATGGCCAGCCCGGCGCCCAGCCGTTTGGCGTACTCCGGAAACCCGGCGGCGGGATACACCACCAGGGACGAGCCCAGCACCAGGCAGAGATCACACTGCTCGATGGCCGCCTGGGCGCGCGCCATCTCCGCCTCGGGCATGGCCTGGCCGAACGAGATGGTGGCGGTCTTGATGATGCCGCCGCAGCGCGAGCAGGGATCGATGCGCGCGTGTTTGCGGAACTGCGCCTCGAGATCCGCCAGCTCGTAACGCAGCTCGCACGAGAGGCACTTGGCGTAGCTGGCGTTGCCGTGCAGCTCGATCACCCGGTCGTCGGGCACCCCCGCATCCTGGTGCAGGTTGTCGACATTCTGGGTGATCACGGTGGTGGCTTTGCCGGCCTCGATCAGTTGCGCGACGGCGTGGTGACCGCGGTTGGGCTGAGCCTCCTCCAGGGTCAGATCGCCGCTGAAACGCCGGCGCCAGGATTCCTGGCGGACCTCGTCGCTGGCGATGAAGTCCTGGAACTGAATGGGCTTCATCTTGTTCCACAGCCCCGTGCCCGGGCTGCGGAAGTCGGGAATGCCGGACTCGGTGCTGATGCCGGCGCCGGTGAAGAAGACGATGCGCTCCGCCTCGTCCACCAGGCGGCGCAAACGCTCGAGGTTGCTCTGATCGTTCATGGGTGAACCATGACCGATGCCGGGCGCGGTTTTCAATCGCGAAAACCAGGGTCAGGATGAGAAACTCGACTTCCGGAACAGTTACGACCACCGAGGGGGGCCGCGCGTTGCATACCATCGAGTTCTTCTTCGACTGCTCGAGCCCGTGGACGTACCTGGGCTTCGAGCGCATTCAGCCCCTGGCCGGGCGTGACGACGTCGAGATCGTCTGGAAGCCGATCCTGGTGGGCGGCGTGTTCAACAGCGTCAACCCCAGTGTCTACGAGAACCGGGAGAATCCGGTGCCGGCCAAGGCGCGCTACTACCGCAAGGACCTGCAGGACTGGGCCCGGCACGTGGGGGTGGAGATCGGCCAGCCACCCGTGTTCCCGGTGAACAGCGTCAAGGTGATGCGTGGCGCGCTCGTGGCCCGGGAGGAGGGCCGGCTGGTCCCCTACGCGCGGCGCGCATTCCAGCGCTACTGGACCGAGCTCGCCGACATCTCCCGGGACGACGAGGTGCGGCGGATCGCCACCGACGCGGGGCTCGACGCCGACGCGCTGATGGCGAAAATCGCCGAGCCCGGCTGCAAGGACCGGCTGCGCGCCAACACCGACGAGCTGATCGAGCGCGGCGGATTCGGCTCGCCCACCATGTTCCTCGATGGCGACGACATGTTCTTCGGCAACGACCGTATCGCGTTGCTGAGCGCCCGTGTGGTCCAGAACACCGGCCCCGCAGAGTTCATGAAGAGGATGTAAGAACTGGGTAACGGGCGCCTTGCAAGACGTTGAAACCGAGGTGGTGCACGAATTGGTAGGCTTGCTCTCGTTTCGAAACCAGAATCAATCGAGATGAAGTACTTGCTCCGGCCTTTCGCATACGCTTGTCTGCTGCTGACCTTCGGCCAGGCACACGCTGTACCGTCCCTGTTCGACGTAACTGGAATCGCTGGAACCGATTTGTACTTCGATGGCGGGCGGGCGAGCGTGCAACCGATTGCAGTGAGCGGCTTTACCACCTACAGCTCGCACGCTGGCGCAACGTTGATGTTCGAGAACGCGGGCTATGCTGACACCACGTCCTTCGGGATCTACGGGTATTCGGAGCAAGGTGGATCAATTCAGGTTGGGAAGACGCAGGAACTGTTCTCCGGCCCAGCCTCAGCGAACGCCGGCGCATCCTTGAACCATGTCACCGTTGGCGAGAGGTTCGGATTCTATATCCATGTCGGCGCAACCGAGCGTACCTACTATTCACATCCCTCTCTGAATGGCGACGGAACCGATCATGCACTTCTCTTCGATACCTCGGACTTCACCGATGGGGTCGTTTCGCTGGCGGCTTCCGATATCGTCATCGCCTGGGAGGACCTCTGGGGCGGCGGCGATGAAGACTTCAACGACATGGTCGTCGGCCTCAGGGGCGTGGCAACGGTTTCCGAGCCGTACTCGCTGTCCCTCTTGAGCCTCGGCATCCTGGGTTTGGGTTTCAGGAAGCTGAGGTATCCCACGGCCTGAATCCGGGCGGTTCTGTACCCGCAGATGCCCCGTTCTGGTAGGCTCGAATTCGGCCGCAGCAACGGGTGAAGCAATGGATCTATCGTTCAGCGAGGAAGACCGCAAGTTCCAGCAGGAGGTTCGCGCCTGGCTCGAAACCGCCTGGCCCCAGGAGATGCGCGACAAGCAGGCGCGCAGCGCCATGGGCCGGCTGAGCAAGGAAGACACCATCGCCTGGCAGAAGCGTCTGGCGGAGAAGGGCTGGGCCGCCACCAACTGGCCGAAGGAGTACGGCGGCGCCGACTTCACGCCGACGCAGAAGTACATCTTCGACCTCGAGCGGGCCCGGGTGGGCGCGCCCGGGGTGCTGCCGTTCGGAATCACCATGGTGGCGCCGGTGATCATGAAGTTCGGCACCCAGGCGCAGAAAGACAAGTACCTGCCGGACATCCTGAACTCGAACGTCTGGTGGTGTCAGGGCTACTCCGAGCCCGGGTCCGGCTCCGATCTGGCGTCGCTGAAGACCAAGGCCGAGGACAAGGGCGATCACTACCTGGTGAACGGCGTGAAGACCTGGACCACCCTGGCCCAGCACGCCGACATGATGTTCTGCCTGGTCCGCACCAGTCAGGAAGAGAAGCCCCAGCTCGGCATCAGCTTCCTGCTCATCGACATGACGAGCCCCGGCGTGACGGTGAATCCCATCATCACCCTCGACCAGCCGCGCGAGCCCTTCCAGGAAATCAACACCGTCTACCTGGAAGACGTGAAGGTGCCGAAGGAGAACCTGGTGGGCGAAGAAGGCAAGGGCTGGACCTGTGCGAAGTACCTGCTCGAGTTCGAGCGCGGCAACGCCTACTCGCCCGCCCTGAAAGGTGCGCTGGAGCACATCCGGACCATCGCCCGGAGCGAGCCCGACGGCTGCGGCGGGACGCTCGCCGACGACCCGGGCTTCAGCGCCCGGCTGCACGACGTGGAAGTGCAGGTGCTGGCCATGGAGTTCACCGAGCTGCGCATTCTGGGGGCTCTGGCGGCGGGCCAGAACGTGGGTCCGGAGTCGTCGCTGCTGAAGACCCGGGGCACCGAGCTGCAGCAGGCGGTGACGGAGCTGGCGCTGGAAGCGGTGGGCAACTACGCGCTGCCGCTGGATCAGTCCACCCCCGAGCCGGGCGACAACTTCCAGCCGGTGGGGCCGCAGTACGCCAACGGCGTGGCCCAGCACTACTTCAACACCCGCAAGACCAGCATCTACGCCGGGTCGAACGAGGTGCAGCGCAACATCATGGCGAAGCTGGTGCTCGGGTTGTAGTGGTCAGTGATCAGTGGTCAGCTTTCAGCTCGGAGCGGGGGTGTCGGAGATTCTGACGGTCTTCGCCAGATCTGCGCGGAAGTGTCGAATCGTTTGTCACCCGGTCGCGGGGCCAATGGTTTGGGGGAAGTAAACCGCTGATATAAGGCCTGTTTTTTGATCTTTCTCTGTTGGCTCGGTTGTTGCTGCTGCCGTCCAGGGGTAGGGGCTACATACTGTCCATTAATGGAGGACGATCATGATCAAGCGGTATGTATCCCTGGCATGTGGCTGTCTCGGGCTGTTGCTCGCCTTCCAGTCGCCGGCTCAAGCGGACGTTTTGTTGTCGGAGACCTGGGACGGCACGACGATCCAGAACGGGCTGACGATCTCGGGCGATCCGCTCGACAATCTCGGCATGTGGATCGACTTTCCCGACTCCAATCGCTGGGGCGTGGTCTCGGATGCCGATTGTGTGGCGCCGTGCAGCGGCAGCTATGCGAGACATCTGGAGCAGACCTCGGACAACACCAACAGCCTGTTCTATGGCATCGATCGCGCGGTTAGCGCCGGCGAGACGTTCGCCATCGACTTCGACTACATCGCGACCCGCAACGGCCGCGTGACCCTGCTGGGGCTGCAGGCGGGCACCTCGGCGCTCGATCCCTTTGCCCCGTTCTGGTTCAACGGCGATCCGGACGACGGTGAATCGTTGCTGAGCGGCACGGACGAGGTGCTGCCTCAGAGCGCTGCCTGGACCTCGGCGTCGCGTACGGCCACCGCCGGATCGAGCTTCGACGCCCTGGGATTCGTGGTGGTCATGGGCGGAATCGACGGCGTGCGCGGTATCGACAACATCAACGTCGCCACCGTGGCGGAGCCGCCTACCCTGGCCTTGCTCGCCATGGGCGTGCTGGGGCTGCTGTTCGCGCAACGGCACCGGCACGCGGCCTAGCCGACCGGCGCATCAGGCCGGCGGCGGCGCGAGCAGAGCCAGCCGCCGGCCCTCATTGATCGGGGTCAGCCAGAGCCGCCAGGGCCCGCGGCGGCTCCGCCAGGCGCCGGACGATCCGCAGTGCGCACGCCCGCGGCGTGGCGTGGCTGGTATCCACCTCGAGGTCGTAGGGCACGCCGTGGGCGTGCACCTCGTGGTAGTGCGAGACGGCGGTGCCGGGGAAGCGGCCGCTGCGCCGGGATTCGCGCTCGTTCACCACGTCGAGGCTGCAGCGCACGCCGATGAGCCAGGCGTCGAGCCCGGCGAGCGCGTGAGCGTAATCCTCCAAGTAGTGGGGCTTGAACAGCAGGTCGTCGATGATGACGTTGTTGCCTTCCCGGGCGAAGGCGGCCACGGCCCGGCGCATGCCCCGCAGCACCTGCTCGCCGTGGCTGCCGAAATCGATACGGGTGACGCGCTCGCCCTCGAGCTGGGTGGGCACCACGTTGAGGCCCAGGGCGCCGGGTGAGCCCTCGGGCGAGTTGAGGCCGCGGTAGCGCCCGGGCATGCCGTCCCGGAACTGGTCCAGGGCGATGTGCTGATACGGCTCGTCGAGAATCTGCTGCAGCATGCCCGCCAGGGTGGTCTTGCCGGCGCTCGACGAGCCGTTCAGGAAGATGATCTTGCCGGCGCCCATGGCGGCGGATGGTATCGGGAAGCCCCCTGAACCACAATTGCGCCATGAGCTGGCGCGAGCTACCGCCTCTGACCACCGGCGTGGGCGATCTGCTGCCCGATCTGCCGCGCATCGCGCTGGTGGCGGGACCAGTGGCGGACCACCGCTGCGCGCTGTGGGCGGCCGAGCGACCCGCCCTGGAAGGGGTGGTGGCGGCCCGGGCCCGGGAGTTCTCCACCGGGCGTTATCTGGCGCGTTGCGCCATGGTGGACGCGGGCCTGCGGCCGGCGGCCATTCCGCGCGGCGGGAACCGGGCCCCGGCGTGGCCGCCGGGGATGATCGGCAGCATCACCCACGCCGGCGAGGTGGCGGTGGCGGGCGCGGCGCCGGCGGACGCCGCCGGCGGGCTCGGCATCGACCTCGAGCGGGTGGACCGGGTCACCGCGAATCTCCACCGCCGGCTGTTCACTCCGGCGGAGCGGGCCCACCTCGATCCGGCGGACCGACGCACGGCGGGGCTCGTGTTCAGCGCCAAGGAAGCCGGGTACAAGGCCGTGAATCCGCGGGTGGGGCGGTTCATCGGCTTTCAGGAGGCCGAGGTGACCCTCGATCCGGAGCGCGGCACCTTCCGCCTGCACTACGTGGGGGATCATGCGCCCAACGCCGTCATGAACGACGGGGTGGGGTACTTCTGCTTTTTCCGGCAGTATGTTCTGACGCTGTTCGTGATTCCGGCGTAAGACCGGCGTAAGAGAAGAAGAACCAAAGGGCTTTCATGCAGGCATTGCTGGGGATCGCCTTCCTCATGGCGCTGGCCTGGGCGCTGAGCGAGGGCCGGGGACGGGTCGGCTGGCGCACGGTCGGGGCGGGGCTCGCCCTGCAGCTCGCGCTGGCCGCGCTGCTGCTGCGGGTGCCGGCGGTGAGCGAGACGCTGCTGCTGTTGAACCACGTGGTGTATGCGGTGGAGGAGGCCACCGCCGCCGGCGCCGGGTTCGTCTTCGGCTACCTCGGCGGCGACGAGGCGCCGTTCGAGGTGACCAACCCCGACGCCATGTACGTGTTTGCGTTCCGGGTGTTGCCGCAGATCATCGTCTTCAGCGTGCTGGTGGCCATCCTCTGGTACTGGCGGGTGCTGCCGGCGGTGGTGCGCGGCTTCGGCGCGGTGCTGCGCCGGGCGCTGGACGTGGGCGGCGCGGTGGGCACCGCGGGGGCCGCCAGCGTGTTCCTCGGCATGGTGGAGACGCCGCTGGTGATCCGCGGCTATCTCGCCAGCCTGTCGCGCTCGGAGCTGTTCACGGTGATGACCTGCGGCATGTCCACGGTGGCGGGCTCCATCATGCTGCTGTACGCGAACGTGCTCGTGGATACGGTGCCGGGGGCCCTGGGGCACGTGCTGATCGCCTCGGTGATCAACGTGGTCGGCGCCGTGTTCGTCTCCCGCATTCTCATCCCGCCCGAGGGCGGCACCGGCGACGAGCGCATGCCCGAGGCGCTGGCCTACCACAGCCACATGGACGCCATCACCCGCGGCACCTTTGACGGGCTGCGGCTCGCGGCCAACGTGGCGGCCATGCTCATCGTCCTGGTCAGCCTGGTGGCGCTGGTGAACTACGCGCTCTCGGCCCTGGTGGTGGCGGGCGCGCCGCTGACCCTCGAGCGGATCCTGGGCTGGGCGTTCTCGCCGGTGGCTTGGCTCATCGGCATCCCCTGGGCCGAGGCCCAGGCCGCGGGGTCGCTCCTCGGCACCAAGGTGATCCTGAACGAGCTGGTGGCGTACGTGCAGCTCGCGGGGCTGCCGGAGGACGCGCTGAGCGCCTCGAGCGAGCTGGTGATGACCTATGCGCTGTGTGGGTTCGCCAACTTCGGCAGCCTGGGCATCCTGCTCGGGGGGCTCGACACCCTGGTGCCGGAGCGCCGCTCCGAGCTGCTGGAGCTGGGGCCGAAATCGCTGGTGTCGGGGATGATCGTGGCGTGCAACACCGGCGCCGTGGTGGCGCTCACCGGCGGCTGACCGCGCCCGCGGCGTCAGCCGCCGGTGAGGGCGGCGCCCACGCGTTCCACGTCGTCGAACGACACGTCGAGGTGGGTCACCCACCGCGCACCGCGAATGATGATCTCGTGGCGCGCCAGCCGGCCCCGGAGCTCGGCGATCTCGGGCTCCGGAAGGTCGAGAAACACCATGTTGGTGTGCGCGCGTGCTGCGCCGGGATAGCGCTGGTTGACCAGCTCCGCCAGCCGGGCCGCCTTGCGGTGGTCGTCCGCCAGGCGCGACACGTGGTGTTCCAGGGCGTGGATGCCCGCGGCCGCCAGGATGCCGGCCTGACGCATGCCGCCCCCGACCACCTTGCGCCAGCGCCGCGCCGACTCGATGTACGCGCGGCCGCCCACCAGCACCGACCCCACCGGCGCCCCGAGCCCTTTCGAGAGGCAGATCGAGACGGAGTCGCAGTGCCGGGCGATGTCGGCCGCCGCGCAGCCCGCCGCCACGGCGGCGTTGAACAGTCGGGCGCCGTCGAGGTGCAGGCCGAGGCCGAGCTCGTCGCAGAGCGCGCGCGCCCGCGCGTGGTAGTCCGGCGGGAGGGCGCGGCCGGCCTGGGTGTTCTCCAGGCACAACAGCCGGGTGCGGGCGAAGTGCGGATCCCGGGGCTTCACCACCCGGCGCACCGCGTCGAGATCCAGAGTGCCGTCGGCCTCGAACGGCACCGGCTGTGGCTGGATGCCGCCGAGGACGGCGGCGCCGCCGCCCTCGAATTTGTAGGTATGGGCCTCGGCGCCGACGATGTACTCGTCGCCGCGACCGCAGTGGGTCAGCAGGCCCACCAGATTCGACTGGGTGCCGCTGGGGAGAAACAGCGCCGCCTCGTGGCCGAGCAGCTCCGCCGCGAGCGCCTCGAGCGGGTTGACCGTCGGGTCTTCGCCGTAGACGTCGTCACCCACCTCTGCCGCCGCCATGGCCGCCCGCATCGCCCGGGTAGGGCGGGTGACGGTGTCGCTGCGGAGGTCGACGGTGGGCATGGCGGTGTTGGGAGGAATGGCGGGAGCGGTGTCCGGGGCCGCTCCCGCGCGGGTGCGGGCGGCTAGTTCGACGCCAGCGAGATGTTGTAGACCCCGGCCATCCGCGCCTGGTCCATGACGTGGATCATGGCCTCGGTGGTGGATTCCTCATGGGCCTGGATCACCACCGGCGCCTCGGGCGCCTCGGCGTGCAGGCGCTCGATGTTGGCGCGCACGGAACGCCAGTCCACCTCGCGCTGCGCGATCTGGATGCGATCGCGCGAGTTGATCCGCACCACGATGGTCTTCTTGTCCGGGTCGACCGTCTTGGGCTTGTTCTCTTCGTCGGGTTGATTGACGTCGATGCCCACCTCTTTGACGAAGGTGGCCGTGACGATGAAGAAGATGAGCATGATGAAGACGACGTCCAGCATGGGCGTCAGGTTGATCTGCTCTTCCTCGTCCTCGCCGCGGCTGCTTCCGAATGGTCTGCGCACAGTACTGCCCCTCACCTGGATCTCGGTTCGATGGGTATCTTAACGGGGGTGGTGGGGTTTGCCTAGCGGGTCGGCGCGTGTCATTGCGTGGGCTGCGTCGGCCTCTTTTACAGAAACCACACAATACGAGGGAGGCGTGTCGGGGAAATTGACGAATTGCCGGCGCGAAGCTCGCGTGCGTTGCGCAAGCGACTGTTTTCTAAGGCCAGGAATGGATTGGTACGTGTCTTGCTCATTTAGTCATCAAGCTTGCCCGAATGGGCAGGAAAACGAAGGTCTACAGGAGCGGAAACTATGTTCAAGCGAATCGCTGTGGTGGTCGCAGCACTCGGCTTCAGCTCGGCAGCGAGCGCAGGAGTCATCACCGAGACCATGGAACTGAACCAGTATGTCGGGGCCTTCGGCAGCTACGACTACACGCACGATTTGAATGACGACGGCTTCGTGCCGGGCAGCGCGGAAAGCGGCGAGATCGCCATCGAGATCTTCGAAGACGACCACTGCCAGCTGCCTACCCTCGGGGGCTGCCTCGAAGAGGGCCTGCCGGAGATCGTTCTCGTCACCATCGAAGAGTTCGACTTCGATACGGGCGGCATCACGTTCGGCAGTGGCTTCTCCAATGAATTGGAAGTGGAAGCCCTGGCCTCGCTCAACGCGGATGGCCTGCTCGACGTCGAGGTCCGCTCGCTCGGCGACGACTTCCTGATCGGCAATTCCACGCTGTCGGTGGTTACCGACGTGGCCGAGCCGGCGACTTTGAGCCTTCTCGGGCTGGGGCTGCTGGGCCTCGGAACGGCACGGCGTATGCGCCGCGCTTGAGCACCCTCCTGGTGTGAATTGCGGACGGAGGGGGCCGACGCCGGCGAGCGTCGGCCTTCTCTCGTTCGTCTTTCACGTGTCCCGGTTGAGGAAGTTCAGCGGCAGGCCGCCTCGTTCCCACGGCAATGAAACGAGCTTCCCCGTGGACGACAGCGTGACGTAGGCGGTTCGCAACCCCTCCCCGCCGAAGCAGATGTTCGTGGTCACCGGATCCGGCATCGCCACGAATTCCGGCTCGCCGCCCTTCGGCTTCAGCACCGTGATGCCCCCGTCGACGATGGTGGCGACGCAGACGTTCCCGGCGGCGTCCACCGCCAGCGAGTCGAACAGGAAGTAGCCGGGCCGGCCGGGCACCAGACGGCCGCCGTCCGGGCGGTCGCGCCGCTCGCCGACGAGCTTGCCGGGGCCGGCGAGCTCCCAGGCCCACAGCCGGCCGGTGTGGGTCTCGGCCACGTACAGCTCGTCTTCCTGCGGCGAGAGCCCGATGCCGTTGGGGCCTTCCAGCGGGAAGATCACCTCCTCGATGTGGGAACCGTCGGCGCGGGCGTAGAAGACACCGGTACGGTCGCGCTCGCGAGGCCGGGTCTTGCCGTGGTCGGTGAACCAGAACCCGCCATGGCCGTCGAAGACGAGATCGTTCGGGCCGCGCAGGGGCCGGCCGTCGCAGTGGGTGTACAGGACCTCGACGGCGCCGGTATCGAGATCCACCCGCTCGATGCGTCCGCCCGAATAGTTCTCCGGCTCTTCCCCGGGGAACAGGCGGTCGCCGCGCCGGATCCACTCGAAGCCGCCGTTGTTGCAGACGTAGCAGCGGCCATCCGGGCCGATGGCGGCGCCGTTGGGTCCGCCGCCGAGCTCGGCCGCCACCTCCACGCGGCCGTCGCGCACGCGCGAGAGCGTGCCCCGGGCGATCTCCACCACAACGACGCTGCCGTCCGGCATGGCGATGGGGCCCTCGGGGAATTGCAGCCCCTCGGCGATGACGCTCGGTTCACTCATTCAATCCTCCGCGGTTATTCTTCTGCTCCCGGGCATTCTATGGGAGGCGGGGTGTTGGTGGCACGACAGGAGGCGCGCGGATGACGTTCGCAGGATCGATGCGGCCGGTGGCCGGTGTGGTGCTGGCGCTCGTGCTCGCGGCAGGGTGCCAGGCGTATCGGGACGGCGAGCGCCGCACCATCGGCGAGTTCACCGACGACACGGCGATTCAGTCGCGGGTGAAGCTGGCACTGTTCAACGACGACGCGCTCAGCGGCTGGGGCATCGACACCGACGTGCATCAGGGGGTGGTGAGCCTGCTCGGGAAGGTCGGCAGCCGCGATGCGCGGCGCCGCGCGGATGAGCTGGCGCGCGCCGTGAAGGGGGTACGCGACGTCGACAACCAGCTCGAGGTGAGTGGGGACTAATGCTGGAGCGCAGCACTGTTCGGATTTTTATACACACGCCGGCATGTTGCAGCGCAAGAAAGTTATCCTGATTTTGGAATCAAGAAAACATGGTAACCTATTGAAATAGAACTTTTGTTGTCCTCAGAAATGTCTGAGGCCCGTGTCAGCGACGGCTCGATTGAGACTCATCAAGGTTTTATCCCCACACTTATCCACAAGCTGCATGGAGATATCCGCCGCCGTCAAACCCAGTCCCGGGGGGCAAGGAAGTCGGTCAACAGTCGTGCCTCCGCGCTGCCGGGCTCCGGCAGGTAATTGTACTTCCAGGCCGCCAGCGGCGGCAGCGAGGCCAGCACCGACTCCACCCGCCGGCCGCTCTGCAATCCGTAGCGGGTCCCGCGGTCGATGGCCAGGTTGAACTCGGCGTAGCGGCCACGGCGGAACAACTGCCAGTCCCGCTCACGGTCGCCGTACGGGGTGTCCACGCGACGCTCGAGGATGGGCTGATAGGCGGGCAGGAAGTGGTCCCCCACGGAGCGGACGAAGGCGAAGCTGGTCTCGAAGCCCCCTTCCGCCCAGTCGTCGAAGAACACGCCGCCGATCCCACGGCACTCGTCGCGGTGGGGCAAGTAGAAGTACTCGTCGCAGGCTTGTTTGAGCGCCGGATAATGCACCCCGGTGGCGGCCCGCGCCTGCTCGTGCCAGTGCACGGCGTCTTCCTCGAAACCGTAGTATGGGGTGAGGTCGAAACCGCCGCCGAAGTACCAGACCGGCTCGTGGGCTTCCACCAGGAAGAACCGCAGGTTGGCGTGTGACGTGGGCGCGTACGGATTGCGGGGATGCACGATCAGCGAGATGGCCGTGGCTTGAAAGCCGCAGCCGGCCAAGTGCGGATTCCGTTCCGTGGCCGCCGGCGGCAACGAGTCGCCCAGGCTGTGGGTGAACTGCACGGCCGCTTTCTCGATGCGGGGGCCGTTCTCCAGCACGCGCGGGCGGGAGACGGCGCCGTTGGGGCCGGGGATCTCCTCGCGGCCGAACTCGGCTTCGCCGTCGACGGTCTCGAGGGCGGAGACGATCCGGTCCTGCAGGGTCATGAAGTAGTCGCGAACGGGGAGGATGTCTGGATGCTGCATTCGCACAATCTAGCGTGCGGCGGCGCGGGTGGCCAGCGCGGGCGCCGGCTACGCGGCCCGGCGATGGTAGTCGTGGAGCCGCAGCTCCGGCTCGTGGCCGTAGTGCTCGCGCAGGCAGTCGCTGACTGTGGTGAACCGGAAGTCCTGCAGCAGCCGGTCGAGGCGCGCGTGGGTGCGCGCCAGGTTGGTGTAGTGGCGGAACCGGGCCAGCGCGCCCACCGAGACCCGGGGTTGGTCCGGGTCGACTTCCCACGGATGCAGATAGAAGACGAACGGGCGCCCCTCGGCGTTGACCTGACGCGCCAGGTAGCGGCTCATCGCATACGGATAGATGCGGAAGTAGCCGCCGCCGGAAACCGGCAGGTTGAGCCCGCCCCGGCGCAGGGTGGAGATGGGGAACTCGAGCAGCCGGGCACCATTGCGCAGCGCCAGGTAATGGGGCTCGAGCGGGCCGCCCATGAGCCCGTAGCGGTCGTGGGCGATGGGAAAGATGCTCGAATCGGTGGTGAAGCCTTCTTCCTGGAGGATCTCCAGGGCCCAGAGGGAGGCCTCGGTGATGGAATAACTGGCCGCGCGGTAGGAGGTCACCGGCTGGCCGGCGAGGTCCTCGAGGAGGGCGCGGGTGCGGCGGGTCTCGTCGCGGAACTCGTTCCGGGTCTGGTGATACACCAGCTTGTGGCTGTAGCCGTGGGAGGCCACCTCGTGGCCGGCGGCGGCGATGGCCCGCACGAGCTCCGGCGCGCGTTCGGCGATCCAACCCAGGGTGTAGAACGTGGCCTTCACGCCGTGGCGGTCGAGCAGCTCGAGGAGCACCTCGGTGTTGCGCGACACCCGCAGCCGGTGCTGATCCCAGGAATCGCGCCGAATCGCGTCGTTGAACGCAGAGACCTGAAAGTAGTCTTCCACGTCGAACGATAGGGCGTTCAGGGGAGAGGCCATGAGACTCCGCGCGATTCGACTCGGATCGCCAGTGTAGCGCACCGCGTCCGGGTCGTTGTGAAGGAATTTAAGCGGCTCGCACCTGCACAACCCCTCACATCTTCCTGATTTCGTTCGGCGGCGGATATGCGCAGGATGCCCCCGGTTCCCTGGCGCAGGCCGCCGAAGAGAGATCATGGCCCTGAGAATCCTGAACGTCGCCGGCGCGCGGCCGAACTTCATGAAGATCGCGCCGATCATGTCGGCGCTCGAGCAGCGGCCGGGCATGGAGGGCCTCATCGTCCATACCGGGCAGCACTACGACGTCGCAATGTCCGAGGTGTTCTTCGAGGAGCTCGGGCTGCCGGAACCCGAGGTGAATCTCGAGGTGGGCTCCGGGGATCGCAGCGAGCAGATCTGCCGCATCGCCGAGCGCTTCGAGCCCGTGGTGCGCGACGAGCGCCCGGACGCGGTGCTGGTGGTCGGCGACGTGACCTCCACCGTGGCCTGCGCGGGGGTGGCGAAGCGCCACGGCCTGCCCGTCATCCACGTGGAGGCGGGCCTGCGCAGCTTCGACCGCGACATGCCCGAGGAGATCAATCGCATCGAGACCGACCAGCTCTCGGATCTGCTGTTCGTGACCGAGCCTTCCGGCATGGCGAATCTCGCCGCGGAAGGGGTATCGGGCCGCGCGTTCCTGGTGGGCAACGTGATGATCGACTGCCTGGCGCGCAACCTGGCCAAGGCCCGGGACCGGGGCGTACACGAGCGCCTCGGGCTGACCGCCGGCTCGTACGTGGTGGGGACGTTTCACCGCCCGAGCAACGTCGATTCGCCGGAACGGCTCGCCAACGTGCTCCGCATCATCGAGCATGCGGCCGGCTCGGGCCCCGTGGTGCTGCCGCTGCACCCGCGAACGCGGGCCTCTCTCGAGCGCCACGGGCTGCGCGAGCGGCTCTTCGCCGTGCCCGGATTGCACATCGTCGAGCCGCTCGGCTATCTCGATTTCATCTCGCTGGTGGATCGGGCCGCGGCGGTGGTGACCGATTCCGGCGGCATTCAGGAAGAGACCACCTGGCTGCGGGTGCCGTGCATCACCATGCGGGACAACACCGAGCGCCCGGTGACCGTGGATATCGGCACCAACGTGCTGGCCGGAACCCAACCGCGGTCCGTCTGCGATGCCATCGACGCGGTGATGGCGGGGCGGGGCAAGCGCGGCGGGATTCCCGAGCACTGGGACGGCAGGGCCGCGCAGCGCATCGTCGACGTCATGGCGCGGGAGCTCGGCGGCGGATGACGTTTACATACGCACACCAATCCGCCACAGGCTGCTGCTTATACTGCGCCCGCGTCAGGCACTACCCTGAGTGGCTGTCGAGCATCGATTAGAACGGACAAAGGCGCCGAGACTAGGCGAAAGGGGGATTGAGCTCCGTGACGAAACGAATTCTTCATCTCGCAATGGCCGGCACGCTGGCCCTGATGACCGCATGCTCCGCGTCGAGCCCGCCGCCGGACGACGGCAGCGAGTCGGGTCCGGTCTTCGCGGACGAATACCGGATCGGCGTCGGCGACAACCTGCGCGTCGACGTCTGGCGCAATCCCGATCTGTCCGTGGCGGTGCCGGTGCGGCCGGACGGCAAGATCACGGTGCCCGTGGTGGGCGACGTGACCGTGGGCGATCTCACTCCGGAAGAGGTGAGCGGCAAGATCGAAAGCGTGCTCGAGGAGTACATTCGCGACCCGGTCGTGACCGTGACGGTTACCGGCATGGGCAGCAACGAGTATCTCTCCAGGGTGCGCATCACTGGCGCGGTGGGGGCTCCCAGCTCCATGCCGTATCGGCCGGGCATGACGATCCTCGACGCCGTGCTCGAGGCCGGCGGGGTGACCGAGTTCGGCAGCGCGAACCGGGCGGTGCTGTATCGCGCATCGGGTGACCGGCTGGACGTCCGCCTCGACCGCATTCTCGAGAACGGAGACATGGCCACGAACTACACGCTGAGGCCGGGCGACATTCTCACCGTGCCGCAGCGGGCGTTTTGAGGATGCCCGCCCCGGCGAACAAGCGCGCGGGACGGATCAGCGCGCTGTGCGGCGGCGCCTGCCTGACGGCACTGCTGCCGGCGTCGGCGGCGGCGTTCGAGTACGCCATCACCGCGGACTACCAGGCCGAGTACACCAGCAACGCCCGGCGCGCGGACGACGACGGCTCGTCGGACGTGATCCACCGGCCGGGGGTGACGGCCACGGCGAATCACGCCGGCCGCACGACCCAGCTCGATCTCCGCTACCGCCTGCACCGGCGCGTCTACCAGGACGACAGCTTCGACAGCGATGGTATTACCGAAGGCTTCGCGCGCTTGAGCTGGGATGCGGTTCCGGGGCGTGTGAGGTTCTTCGCCTCGAACCAGCGCCGCGAAGGCACCATCCGCACCGAGGACGAGGCGGTTCCCGACAACCTGCAGGTGAGCAGCACCACCTCCGCCGGCGCGGAGCTCACGGCCCAGAGCATCTCGAACCACCTCGCCACGGTCTCGTACACCTACTCCGACGTGCGCGCGCGGAAGACGAACAGCGACAGCGAGCGCAGCACAGTCCAGGGCAGCTACGTGGTGCCGTTGAGCCCGAGCAACACGCTGCGGCTCACGGGGACGGGGACCGACGTCGATTTCGACAACCCCCTGGCGCCCGACTACCAGTCGGCCACGGGGACGGTGGCCTACGAGCGGGCCGCCGCGCGCACCACCAGCTCGGTCAGCGTCGGCTACACCACGATGGATCGCGAGCTCAGCCGCGACACCGTCGACGGTTACGTCGGCAACGTCCGGATCACCCGGGAGATCGGCGGACAGTCGAGCATTGCGGTGGCGTACAGCCGGGATTTCAGAGACAACTCCCTCGATACCTGGGATGGCCGGCCGGTTTTCGAGGACGACGTGATCGTCGGCGACACCGACACCAACGAAGTGTATCGCCAGCAGTCGGTGACCCTCACCTACACCACGGCGTTCGGCGCGAATCAGTTCAATGCCTCGGTGGCGGCCACGGAACAGAGCTACGAGACGGACCTGCCGCGAGGCGATTCCGATCGCTTCGGGCTCAACGCCGGCGTTTCGCGCGAGCTCCGGCCCGACCTCGGCGGCTATTTCGATATCGGCTACAACCGCTACGAGTACAGCGAGGGCTCCCGGGACGACGACGCCTACACCGCCACGGTCGGGCTCGAATGGGATGCGACCCGTCGCCTGGATCTGGGGTCACGGGTCCGCTACTACCGCAGGGACGTGCAGCAGGGCGCCGCCGAGCGCGAGGAGTGGGGCGTGTTCCTGAGCGTCAACTACTTCCTGTTCGGGAACACGCCGCGGCGATGAACGACTGAGAGCAATCCGGAAGCGCATAGATGGACCCGAAGGAAATACTGGCACTGGTACTCGATCACGCCCGGGGGATGTGGCGGTTCCGCTGGATCGCCGTGGCCGTCGCCTGGATGATCGCCCTGGCCGGCATGCTGTTCGTGTTTCAGATGCCGAACACCTATTCGGCCTCGACCCGGGTCTATGTCGACACTCAGAACGTGCTGCGTCCGCTGCTGAAGGGCATGTACGTCGAGCCCGACTTGATGAGCGACGTCTCGGTGATGACCCGGGTGATGATGAGCCGGCCGCACCTCGAGGAAGTGATTCGAGAGACCGACATGGACCTCGAGGCGGAGAACGACCGCGAATTCGAGATGCTCGTGAACTCGCTCGAGGAGCGCATCGACATCGGCAGCGGCCGCGAGAACGTCTACACCATCGAGTTCACCGATGACGAGCGAACTCAGGCCCTCGACGTGGTGCAGAGCCTGCTCGATACCTTCGTCAACAACACCCTCGGCTCCAACGTGGCGAGCTCCGAGGCCGCCGAGGATACGCTCGAGGAGCAGATCGAGCGCTACGAGCAACGGCTGGTGGAGGCGGAAGAGCGCCTGAAGCGGTTCAAGCAGGAGAACGTCGGCCGCATGCCCGGTGCCGAGGGCGACTACTACGCGCGCCTCCAGGCGAAGATGACCGCGCTCGATGACGCAAAGCGCCGGCTCAGCGTGGCGCAGGACAAGAAGCAGGCACTCGAGAACAAGCTCGAGGGCGTGGACCCCGTCTACTCCAGCGAAGGCGATATATCGAGCTTTGACGAGCAGATATCCAACCTCGAGGAGCGCAAGAACGATCTGCTGCTCGAGTACACCGAGAGGCACCCCGAGGTGGTGCGCACGCAGAATCTCCTCGACGAGCTCTACCGCAAGCGGGCCGAAGAGCTCGAGTCCGGCTCGCAGTACATCGACGCCAGCAGCGACGCGGATCGCGTCAGCAATCCGGTGTTCCAGGACATACAGATTCAGATGAGCCAGGTGGATGTGGAGATTGCTTCGGTTCGAGCCGAGATCCGCAACACCGAGGCCGACATCCAGCGGCTGCGTGAGCAGGTGAACGTGATACCGGAGGTCGAGGCGGAGCTGGCGCGGCTCAACCGCGACTACAATGTCGTGCAACAGCGGTACCAGGAAATGCTCAGCCGCTGGGAAGACCTGCAGACGGGCAAGCTGGTGAGCTCCGGCCGCGACAGCGTGACATTCAAGGTCATCGAGCCACCGTTCGCGCCGTCGGCGCCGACCGGGCCGGACCGGACGCTTTTCCTCGGAATGGTGTTCGTGGTGGCCGTTGGTGCCGGGGTAGGGCTGGCGCTGTTGCTGAACCTCATCTGGCCGGTGTTCACGTCTCCCGGCAGCCTGAAGCCGACCGGGCTACCCGTCATCGGCACGATCAACTACGTCGATGAGGCCGGCGGGGCACGTGCGCAACGCCTGGACGCCATGGCGGTGGTCGGGGGCGCGGTGATCCTGGCTTGTCTGTTTCTGGTCGCGTCGGCATTCAGCCATAGGCTTTCTGCTCTGATGCTCAGCGCGCTGGGCTGACGCCGGGAGTACCAGCAACCCGTGACGACTGCTTCCAACGAGGGATTGTCGGGTAAGGTTGCCGACGGGGCCGTCTGGATGACGGGGCTGATGATCGCCGAGCGCGGCATCAGTCTCGTGAGCACGATCATTCTGGCCAGACTGCTCGTTCCCGAGGATTTCGGGGTGGTGGCCATGTGCATGTCCGTGGTCGCGGCGCTGGAGCTGTTCGCGGCCTTCGGGTTCGACGTGGTGCTGATTCAGAAGCAGGGCGCGAGCCGAGCGCACTATGACACAGCGTGGACGCTCAGGCTCCTGAGCGGTGTGCTGATTGCGTCGTTGATCGTCGGCGCGGCGTACCCCACCAGCGTGTTCTACGACGAGCCGAAAGTGGTCTGGCCGATGATCGCCATCGCCCTGGGATCGCTACTGAAATCCTTCGAGAACATCGGGGTGGTGGATTTCCGCAAGGACCTCCGGTTCCGCAGGGAGGCCAGCTTCCGGCTGAGTCAACGCCTCAGCGGTTTTCTGGTTACCGTTCCGCTAGCTCTGTACTGGCGCGACTACTGGGCGTTGGTCGCCGGAATCGTGGCAATGAATGCCAGTGCACTGGTCCTGAGCTACATCATGCGGCCGCGCGTGCCCCGATTCAGCCTGCGTTACTGGCACACGATCCTGGGATTCTCCTCCTGGCTGTTGGTCAACAACTTTCTGGAGTTCATCAGAAGGCGCGCGGCGTACTTCATCCTTGGCCGTTCCGGGGGAGCAGGCGCACTGGGTTTTCTGCAGATCAGTCAGGATCTGGCAAACGCTTTCACGCGAGAACTCGTCTCTTCCGCGAATCGCGCTATTTTTCCGGGCTATTCCCGGGTTTCCACGAACAATTCACACATTGCCCAGATGTTTCTCCGGGTGTCCGGTCTCACCTCGACTTTCGCTGTTCCGGTCAGCGCCGGTATTGCCCTGATCAGTCACCAGATCATACCTATCGTGCTCGGCGGCGGCTGGAGCGATGCGATTCCCCTGCTCCAGCTCTTGGCCATCAGTGGCGGGCTCGCCGCCATTGGCTCGAACTGTACGTATGTGTTCCATGCCAGGGGTAAGCCTCGGATCGTCACCCTGGTGAGCCTCATTCACGTGATTCTTCTGGTTCCGCTCCTCGTGATTCTCGTCAACCTGTACGGGCTTCTGGGCGCTGGCCGGGCAGTAGTTGGTGCCGGACTGGTGACGGTTCCGGCTGCGTATAAGCTGGCAACCTTGGAACTTAATCTATCGCTGCGGGAGGTTGCCAGGGCAGTCTGGCGCCCGTTTGCGGCAGCTTCTGCGATGTGTGCCGCGGTTCTGGGGCTGGAGGCGATTGTCGATCTCGATCTCTGGTCCGGCGTTCTACTGAACGTGGGGATCGGCGCAGCCTGCTATGTGGGCGTGCTCTCGCTTCTGGTATGGGCGGGCAACGAGGAGGATCCGGTCGAGGAGTTGTTACTTGGTTACGCAGGCAGTCTCTTCAGGAGGATGCTGGGGAGGGCGGAGCCCTCGGGTCGCGCAACCGGAGGTTCCTTGCCGTGACCAAGATCCTTTTCGGCGTCCTGCTTTTACTGTCTGCAGCACTGGCGGCGGCTATCGTGTTCACCGTGCAGCGGGCGTCGATACGAGCCGCGTTGCTGCTTCTGGGCACCTCGGTCTTCTTGCTGGGACTGATCCTAGGGCAATCTGCGACTTGGCAGGATTGGCGAAAGGGCGAAGCGTTCGAGCCAATGGAGCACGCCGCGGCTGAAGAAAGGCCCGATCGGCTGACCAAGGGTGCGGTTGGCATCGGATTCGAGGCGCCGGATGATGCGGCCAATAACGGTGGCGTCGATCGAGAGCGATTCGCGCAGGCACTGGACTGGACCGGCGCGGCCGAGCTCGAGGACGTCGCGTATCGGGTAGCCACCGACGAAACCCACGGTGGGATCCGCCGCGTTGAGCTCGGATATGATAGCCGGGGCGGCGCCTGGATCCCCATGACGGTGCTTGCACCTGAATCGGATGAAACGCTGCCTGCGGTCATGTTGGTTCCCGGTCACGTTCCAGACGGTCAATCCGGCCTTTTCAATCTGACGAACATTGATGACGATTCTTATCACAATGGCGCCGCGGCGCGCATCGCTCGTGCCGGGTTCGTCACCGCAACCATCGAGCTCCGTGGCTTCGGGTATCTCGGCCGGCCCAATAGTCCTGACCATTCTGCCGTTGCATTCAACGCACAGCTTCAGGATAGCTCCTACAAAGCGGTTGTTTTGCAGGATATCCGTAGGGCATGGCACGTACTCAAGGAGGTCGTAGGCGAGTCGGATCGGTCGTTCGCTATTGCTGGCGCCTCGCTCGGCGGTGAGTTGGCCGTGGCGTACGGTGCGCTGGACCCGACCATGGATGCGGTCGTCAGCCATTCCTACGGTGGCACGTTGGGCCCGATACAACCCGTGACGGCTCCAGCCGCAAAGCAGAGGCACTACTGCCATGTGCTCTCTTCCGAATCCGGGGCCATTCCAATGGAAGCAGCGTTCGAACTGGTCTCGCCCCGCCCGTTGCTGGCGCTGCGCGGGGATCAGGATCCTTTTGAAGATCCTGCGTTCCTGGATCATCTGGAAGGCATCTGGAGTAAAAAGGGGGCTACCGATGCCCTCAGTATCGGTCATGTTCCCGGAAAGCACGAGTTCTTCGTGGATGAGACCTTGGATTTCCTGGAGCGGCACTTGAGCGCGCCGGATTCCGGGCGGCGATCGGGAGGGGGCGCGCAATGGCAATAGCAGTTCATGCGGCGTCCGAGTTCCCGGTGAACGCATCAACCCAGCGCCGAGTCGCGCTCGTTGGAGCCGGACTGGGCTTCGTGGCGTTTCTTCTTGCGATGGTTGGCTCGCGCTCGAATACGCTGGCCAATGGTGACGAGCTCTATCATCTGATCGCCGCATCCTCCTGGCTCGAGTCGGGTGAGTTTCGGGTGGGCGAGGGGGAGTACGATCGGGCAAGCCTGTATACGCGCCTGGTGGGCGTTGCGTATGCGTTGTTCGGTGAATCGCTCGCCTCGGCAAAGCTCGTCGGCGCCCTCTGCTTCGGCCTGCTCGTGGCTGCCATGCACGTCGTTCTCTATCGCGTTGCGGGCTTGACGATCGCCCTTACCGCGACCGGGCTCCTGGCGTTTTCGCCGCACGCTCTGGAGATCGCCAGCACCATTCGGTTCTACATGCCACAGGCCCTTCTCTTCTGGATAGGGGCCTGGAGCGCCTATGGTGCGACCTACTACAAGGAGCACCGCCCCATACTTGTGGTGCTTTCTGTCGCCACACTTGGGTTGGCGCTACATTTTCAGATAGCGACGGCAATAGGCATTGCCGCCTTAGTGGGGTGGGTGGGTATTCAGGCCGCGCTGGCGCTTGCCGCCCGTTGCACCCGTGACCAGCTCATCGTGCTCGGCGTGGTCGCCGCGCTGGTCTCGATGGTCGCCGTCGCGATTCTCCCGCTCGAGATGCTGTGGGACCGGTACCAAAGCGCGGCGCTCTGGAATGCCGGCAGCGACGTTCGCTACTACTACTGGGTGATGACGGAAGACTACAACCCGTTCTGGGGCATCCTTCCCATTTGTGCGTTGCTCGCGCTTTATTCGAACACGAGGATCGCGGTGTTCTCGGCTTGGATCTTCGGTATGTGTTTCGTGGCTCACTCGTTCGGTGGCATGAAAGAGGACCGGTATCTGTTCTATGCGTTTCCGTTCTTCTTCCTGGTCATCGCGCTGGGGTTACGCTCGATCTTTTCGATCGTTGCCGATGTCACGGGGCGGCTACTCGAGCAGTTCAAGTTTCTCGGTGCGCGCGGGCGATCGTTCATCGCTGGGTCCGTCGCCGCGGGAAGTATCGCCTTTCTGGTGATCTCCAACCTTGGCTACGTCGCCGCGGGGAAGGATCTCTTTTCCGGAAACATCAAGCGCGAGCAGCCGGATTGGGCGTCGATGTCCCAGGAGTACGGTGATGCGTTACAAAACAGTTCAGTGCTTCTTACCAATACCCCACTGCATGTTCTGTACTATCTGGATCGGATGCCCATCGGTATCGGTCGCAATCGGCTCGTAACAGGCGGGGGCGGCGTTGAGTTCGCCAAGGATTTCAGGACTGGAGCGAGGTTGATCAGCAGCGTTGCCTCGATTGAGAAAGTACTCGATTGCGTACCAGATGGATACCTGCTGGTGGAAGAACGCCAGTGGTTGCAGAACTCGGCGACGGGAATTGGCGCTGAAATGATCCCCCTAATTGAAAGGCGGATGCAGCGTGTCGATGTCCCGGAGGGTTGGGATATCCGGGCCTATTCATGGAAACATGAAGATGTAGGACCCCGCGACCGGAAAGAGTGCTCAGCCGCTCTCGGAAGCGGAGCCTCAGGCTAGGGATGAGATCGAGGCGGTAGTCCCCGGCATTCGGATCTACGGGGATACGGTCTTTTCGTCGCTTTACATAAGGAGTTGGAGGTCGTTTTCCTGTGGCCAGTCCAATTACGATCGTTGTTGGAGTTGCGAGGAGCGGCACGACATTTCTGGCGGATCTGCTGAACGAGGAATTCGACCATGGCATGGGCCCGGAGAGTTCTTTCGTTCCCTACTTCGCTCGGCGTCTTCGTCGCTATGGTGATCTCACGCACCAGGCGAATCTTCATCGTTTGATTGAAGACGTGTGTGCCTGCGAGATGCTGGAAATTGCGCGGAAGGAGTACCCTGAGCACGAACGTTTCGATGTGTCACCCGAGGCAGTGATTGCCCGCACGAGGGAAACCACCTACGCAGCCGTCGTTCGTGGGGTCTTCGAATGTGTCGCCGACTTTCAGGGTAAATC